>JAIXOO010000133.1 GCA_027486765.1 Saprospiraceae bacterium | reverse complement strand
TGGGAGCCTCAGGGCGGTGCACTCAATTATACAGTACAGTATCGCCTGGCGACTAGTTTTTCCTACATTACCTTAGGAACTGTGACCAGTTCAAGTGTAACGATTACCGGACTCAGCGCAGGTCGGGAATACGTCTGGCGGGTCAAAGCCAATTGCTCCCCTTACGGCAGTGATGTGCAGTTTAGTACACCGTTTTCCTCAGGATTTACAATGGGAATGCCTAACAATTCGGCGAATAGTGTCCGGGTATTTCCCAACCCGGTTTCGGCGGATTTGGTACAGGTACAAACCGAAGGCAATGGCGGCCAAATATTCATTTTGAATACGGCTGGTCAGGTAGTAGCTAATGAAGTGATTATGGAAGGAATTCAGCCGATTGATGTATCGCGCTTGAACAATGGCATTTATTTTGTGCGGGTGCAAGATGCCGCTGGGAAAAGCCAGGTGCAGAAATTGGTTGTGGCGCATTAAATTAAGGATTAGACTTCAGGTAAGTTGAAAATCAAGAATTTGTGCACAAATTCTTGATTTTCAACTTACCTGAAGTCTAACCCCTAGGGCAACACCCTCAATACTCCCTGCATTACCAAATAATGCCCAGGATAGGTACACACAAACTGGTAATCCCCCGGCTTGCTTGGTGCTACAAAATAGATCGTCTCCGTCGTGCCCGGCTCCAAAATTTTGGTATTGGCAAGTACCTCCGCCAGGTTGGGCACATAATGCAATTCAGGCCCTTTGAGGCCCAAGCCCATGCCTTTTTCGCCCACTTTATTGGCCATACCTGGGACAGTGACGACGAGGTTGTGCTGCATGTCATCGTTGTTGTTGAACACCAGTTTGACTTTGCTGCCTGCTTTCACGGTCAACAAATCCAGATCAAATTTCAGGCCTGGTTTGGTACCCAAGGAAAGCACCTGATCAGGCTGCCCCCAACTCGCGGGTTGTTCGTTCAGGTTTTTGCTCAGGGCCGCAGCGGTACTGGTCTCTTTGGGTTCTTTTTTTCCCTTTTTACCTTTGGCCGCAGGCACCTCCGGTGTCTTCATCGCCATGTGATCATGGTTCATGGGCGCTGGTGTTACAGCAGCCACGATTTTTTGATCAGCACTCAGGCTCGCTTTTTCCCCCACCGGAATGTTGTTCATGGTGTAATATGCAAAATCGTGGAGTAGGGGAGTGCCATCCGCCGCTTTGAAGTTTTTCAATTTCACCTCGTGGATGTAGCCCTCGCGGATGCTGTCCAATACCACTCGTACTTTCAAACCATCTTCCGAAACGATCAGGCCACGCAGCGGGCAATTGCCCTGATTGATGATCGGGCTCCCGTATTGGTGGTGGTACTCGTAATTAAAGGAAGTGAAGCCATAATTGGCAGCGCTTTTGGCCAGGCTTTTATCCACGGGCAGGGTGAATTCTATTTCAAAACCATCGGGCCGGGCGCTGATGTTTTTCATCTCAAATGGTGTTTTACCCGACCATACCAGGCGTTGCAAGGCGTATTCGGCTTTGCCTGTACTAGACCAACCCCGGCTGGTCATTCCTCCCCACATGGAGGCATCGGTACCCCAGCGAAGTCGCAAAAGCCCCGAAGCCCAACCTTCGCGGAAAGGGTAACAAGCGCCCTGGTATTTGCCGTTCACCCGTTCGAGGGTCATGCGCATCACTTTGGAATGCCCCTGATCGGCTACAAAATATTGGCCACTGAAAGGCCCAAAAGCCCCGCCGGTATTGTCCTCAATGATGTCTGATGTCGAAATGCCCATGAGGGTATGGGGAAACCATACGCAAGGCAATTTCATTTCTTTGATGCTTTTGGCGGCTTCGTACATGGTGCGGCCATCGTCAACTTTGGCCAGATCCGCTTTGGTGAGGCGGAGGGGAGATTCGGGTTCCTTGGTCCAGTTCAAACCTCCGGCGTTGCC
The DNA here is from genome assembly GCA_027486765.1 of Saprospiraceae bacterium. Taxonomy (GTDB): domain Bacteria; phylum Bacteroidota; class Bacteroidia; order Chitinophagales; family Saprospiraceae; genus Haliscomenobacter. The sequence goes on along the minus strand of JAIXOO010000133.1, from coordinate 39,038 downwards.
CGCGAAGTCGCCTTTTTCCAAATGGGTTACCCGGCCAGAACCTACCCAGTCGCCCTGGTTTTCGGCATAAAAAACTTCGTCTTTGCCATTGACCCAAAAACCAGCAGGCGAGCGCAAACCTGTAGCAATGGGTTCCATTTGTCCATCGGGTTTGATTTTGAGCAACCAGCCGTGCCATTTGCCCAAACCATCGCCGTAACCGACCCAGGCTACATTGAGCGTAACGTACATGTCGCCATTGCTGTCAAACACGGGCCCATAAGCGTACTCGTGGTAGTTGCCGCTGAGGTTGAAGCGATAAATGGGTTCAAATACATCGGCGCGACCGTCGCCGTCGGTGTCGGTCATTTTGGTCAACTCGCCGCGCTGGGTGCAATACAAAGAGCCGTCTTTGTAGGCCAGGCCCAGCACCTCGTGCAAACCTTCGGCGTACAACTGATAATGGGGCTGGGTGCCATTGATCATGTAAGGGTTTTCGATCACCCAGATTTGGCCCCGGCGGGTAGCAACCGCCAGTCGCCCGTCGGCCATAGGGGCCAAACCGCCTACTTCCAGTTTGATGTCTTCAGGAATGGCTACGGTTTTGAGGAAGTAATAATCCTTCTCGGTGAGTGGTTTGCCAGTTTGGGCAAAAACGCTCAAACCACAGAATAGACAAAGTGTGGATAAAAATATTTTGATGGATTGCATTGTCATACGTTTTAGCTTATTCAGCCTTTTAAAAAATCAAGGTAGAAGCCACTTTAAGCTCCGTTTGACTGGACTCAAAAATCAATTCTTGCAGGCCGTTATTGCTGACAATCTTGTAGCTGCTTGGATCAGCCACACGCAAGTAGTAGCGCTGGCCATCGATGGCGTACAAGCCGTTGCCGACACTGCTGATGCTGTTGCCCTGGGCCAGCCGATAGCTGAATTTTTTTCCCGTCGGATTTTTGATCAAAGTCACTCTTTCCAATCCAGGGGAACTTCCAGCTTTAAAACTTTCGCTAAATGAAATGCCCTTGTACTGGTAGTTAAAAGTAGGATGACGCTCTACGGACAATTGATAACCCTTGTATTTTAAGTCTTTTTGGTCCAAAGTATCCGTTAAGCCATCCAAGGCCAAGGGGCAGCGCCCGGGCAGCATTTGACCAACTCCCATGGCACTGGCGGTTTGGGGCTCACCCCGCTCATGCCACATATCAGTAGCATTGGCAAAATCACCACGCCAAACTTGTAATAAAGCGGCCTGGTCAAGATCGTAAGCGTAGTGGGTTCCTTTGGGATCGCCGACCAGGATGACCTGGGTTTTTTTCTTTTTGAAATGTTGGAAAAAACAGCGCAGCAGGCTGGGCTCTTGTGTGGGTTCCACTTCAATCAGAGGCGCAGGTGGTGGATCGGGCAAGGAGTTGCGGGTATGGAGCGCAATGGGTTTGCCATTGGTTTTTTGCAAACTCAACCCGGCGGCAGTTGGCCACCAACTGAAATTTTTCAAATAACTGACCTGAAAACTGTGCTCTCCGGTGCTCAAGTTGGTAGTCGCAATGGAGGGATCACCGATCCATTTCCAGTCACTAGGCAAAACCTCTTTGCCATCAATACTCAATTTGCCAGCGCCGTAACGTTGGAGTATCCATTGATAACTACCTGCTTCTTTGATGTCGATTTTGCCATTAAAAACCAGGGCCATTTTGTTGACGTTGTCGGCCAAGGTGTAATCGATGGCCGCAGCTTTACCCTCGCGGGTCACTTTGGCGGTGGCCAGGGCCTCAAAGTTTTCAAATTGGCCTTCGTAATATTTATAAGTCAGTTCCTTGATGGGCGCTTCAAAGTCGTTCAACAAAGCGTACTTGATGTTTCGGAAAGCGACAGGGCCGTGATCGCCTTGAATACGGAAAGGCGCTTTGGCTACTTCTTTGTCCGATACAGCACCTCTGGTTACCCCCAGCAGGATCACGTTCTCGTGGATGGTGATGCCGTTGAGGATGATCTTGCTGAATGTGGCTGGTTTCACCTTGCGGCCCTGGGCGTCAAACTGCGGGGCTTGAAAATGGACTTGTAATTTTTGCCACAGCCCTGGTGCCAGGGCGGCATTCACGCGTGGCGCATGGCCTTCGTAATTGGTTTGAGTGGCTTCGATCCAACGAGGATAAATGGCCCCAGCGTCCTGGTATTTAGGACGGGCAACTCCCCAGGAATCAAAAAGCTGGATTTCGTAGCGGCTTTGCAGGTAGATGCCAGAGTTGGAGCCCTGGGGGAGCATGAATTCCAGTTCGAGGTACATGTCACCGTGCTCCAGCTGGCTGTACAGGTCTGCTTCGGGTTTGTAGCGAAACTTGTCGTTGAAATTGTCGAAGAGGACTCCGCTGCCGGGTTTGGAACTCAGCAATTTATTCTCGGGACTTCCGCTGGTTTCACCCACGATTTGCCAACAGGCGGCGGGGGTACGAAAACCAGAGAGGTCGTTGAGGGGGAGATTGCTCAATTCGTAAAAGGTATTTTGAGCATGAGTGCTCAGCACCAGGAGCAGGAGAAGAAATTGCAGGGCAATTCCGTAATGTTTTGGTTTGTAAATAGTCATTGATCTAATGTTTATTGTACCGCAAAAGTGCTAAGGGCCAGGGAAAGCGTGTTAAAGCACATTCAAAAACAAAAAAAAACGCCACATCTAAAGGGCTAATGTGAAAATTTATACCCCTAAGGTGTTCTAAGGTGCCTCAAATAAAAACAAAAGCGCGCAAGCGCGCAAAAGCCTATTTTTTGAACCACCTTGGGCACCTTAGAACACCTTAGCAGGGCTAAATCTAATGTCTTTTGAAGTGCTTCTTGGTGAACACTTTACGCTTTCAATGTATTTGACCTAGCGCCAATGCCTTGTTTCTTCTTTGTGCCTTTGTGGCGAAATGGTATGTACCTTCTAAAACAACAAGCCAGCAATGGTCGCCGACATGTAACTCGCCAAAGTACCACAAATGAGCGCTTTAAAGCCCAATCTGGCCAAATCAGCCCGGCGTTCGGGTGCCAACTGGCCGATCCCCCCTACCTGAATGGCGATCGAACTGAAATTCGCAAAACCACACAAGGCAAAACTGGTGATGGCAATGGTTTTGGGTTCCAGGTAATGTTTCATTTTAATCAAATCGAGGTAGGCTACAAATTCGTTGACTACCAATTTGGTGCCCATCAAGGAGCCCGCGGCGGTCAAATCTTTGACGGGAACCCCCATTGCCCAGGCGAAAACGAAGAAAATTTTACCCATGATCAAGTTGAAACTCAGCTCAATACCAGCTAAAGAACCAATTTTACCCAAGAACAAATCGAGTAAAGCAATCAAGGCGATGAAACCAATCAACATGGCGATCACATTCAATCCCACGCGTAGGCCATCCCCCGCGCCACCTGCAATGGCGTCGACCAGGTTGACATAGGCTTTTTCAACTTTTAACTTAACGGTACCCTGGGTTTCCGGTTCTTCGGTTTCGGGGTACACGATTTTTGAAATCACCAAAGCCCCTGGCGCAGCCATGATGCTGGCCGCCAGGAGGTACTCAGGCGGTACCCCCAAAGCAATATAAGTGGCCATCACCCCCCCGGCAATACAGGCAAAACTACCCGTCATGGAAGACATGAGCTCGGAGTTGGTCATGGTTTTTAGATAAGGTTTGATCATGATTTGGGCTTCCACCTGACCGACGAAGGTACTGGCTACGTTGGAGATGGCTTCGGCGCCACTCACACCCAGCAGCCATTTCATGCCCACGGCCATAACCGATACCACTCGCTGCATGACCCCGATGTGGTACATGATGTTTACCAGAACGGCAACAAAGATGATGGTGGGAATTACTTTAAAGAAAAAGATAAAACTGTTTTCAGGGCCTAAAACCTTGTCTAATAAGCCCTTGTTGACCAGTGGACCAAATACAAACAAGGCGCCTCGATCCGCCATTTCCAACAAGCGCTGTATTTTGGCACCCAACCAGGCAAAGGTATTTTTGCCCACGCTGGTTTTCAAAATGAACACTGCCAATCCCAATTGTAGCAAAAGTCCCACTCCAACTGTACGATAATTAATCGCCTTCCGATTGTTGGATAGCAAAAAGGCAATCCCCAAAATCAGAACCATTCCAATCAGTCCGATAAACCGCTCCATAAATAGCTTTTAGTTAGAGCAGAAAGGTAATAGAATGTTCTGGTAATTTGGATACTGCCTTGGTTTTTTTGGTTTTTGACAATGAAATTCATGCTTCCACCGCCTTCGCCTTGATGAGTGCTTTTAAAATATGAATCGTTAAAGCAGCGTTATATCGATGAATGAAAGCCAAGGGAGATAAATAACTACTGGGAATGGTGTTTTGTACTTAGCTTTCAAATGTACACTCATGCGATCACGACTGCTACTGTTTTTGTTGTTTCTGGGCATTTACACCTCAGTTTGGGCTCAATTGATGCCCAAATCTCCGGTTCCAGCCCCGGCTGCTCCGGCTCCCGCTCCTAAAACCACCCCACAAATTCAATTCATGCAGATGCAAATGGGTGACACCATTTATTTGCTGAAGAAATATTTCCTTTGTCTGTTGCGGCGAGGGCCAGTACGCAATTTGAGTCAAAAGGAACTGGAAACCCTTAGTCGGTACCACCAGGATCACCTCAAATGGTTGGGGGATACCAAAAAACTGTGCATGGCTGGCTTGATGGAAGGGGAGGGCGACATGCGCGAAATGCTGATTTTGTCGGCGCTCTCGCAGGAAGAGGCGGAGCACTTGATTTGGCAGGACCCGGCGGTAAGGGCTGGTAGGTTTACGGTGGAGGTGATGCCTTGGTGGGGGCCGGTGGGGAGTAAGCTTTATTGAAACAAGGTTCCAAAGTTCCAGGGTTCAACCGGCACTTCGACTTCGCTCAGTGACCGGTTGAACCCTGGAACTTTGGAACGCTTACGTTACTTCCTCACCACCGGATACTTTATCCCCAACTGCTCCAAATAACTCCCGTACTTCTTCTCATCATAATAGAACTTCTCCAACTTCGGGCGGAACTCCTCCATGATCTCCGTATTCAGGTGCACAGCTGGTTTATCTGTCGGATTCACCATGGGGATGTACTGCTGTTTCATGCCTTGTTCGGTGCGGAAATATTCCCAAGCTTTGGGGATCAATTCGGGCTTTAGCAATAGATCCAGCAAGGTCATCGCTTCCGCTTTGGCTCCGGCCACCACGCCCTTGTGGGCAATGGGTGTAGCCATGGCTACGGCATTGGCCCAATGGTGCCCCGGCAAACCCGGAATATTGGACGGATAACCAAGCGTAACGGTGGGCAACTTCCAGGAAATATCGCCAATATCGTCCGATCCACCGCTGATGGGGTTGCGCACGGGCTGGCCCAGGGTATCCAATTTGCTCGACATGCCGTTGGTATCCCGTGGGGATTTTACTTCTTTTTGAATGGCGCGAGCCAGGGTTTGGTCGGCATCAGACCAGGTCGGCAAGCCAACTTTTTTGATGTTCTCGTACATCGTTTCGGCGATCACCTGATTGAAGTGGCGAGGCCAGGCCGAGCCCAGTACCCGCGAGGTCATTTTGGTATCGGTCATGAGCGCTGCACCCTCGGCAATGCGATTGGCACGTTTGTACAGATCCATGATTTGCGGGTAGGTGATGTGCCGGAAGTAAAACCAGATGCTCGCTTTGGAAGGCACCACATTGGGCTGGTCGCCACCATTTTTGATTACGTGGTGCGAGCGTTGCAGCGGATCCAGGTGCTCGCGGGAGTATTGCCAGCCAATGCTCATCAATTCTACCGCGTCAAGCGCGCTACGGCCGCGCCAGGGGGCCATCGCAGCGTGGGCGGCCTCTCCTTCAAACTCATACTCTACCGACACCAAGCCAGTACCCGACGCCTGACCATAGGATACACTCAGGTTGTTGCTCACGTGAGTGAAAATGCAGGCATCGACCTTGTCGAAGTAGCCATCCCGGGTGAAGAAGGCTTTGGTGCCAACCAGTTCTTCCGCTACACCGGGCCACAAGACCAGGGTGCCTTGGATTTTCTCCCGAGCCATAATTTCCTTGACGGTAATGGCCGCGATGATGTTCAGCGGAATGCCGGAATTGTGCCCTTCACCGTGCCCTGGTGCGCCCGCTACGATGGGATCGTGGTAGGCTACGCCCGGTTTTTGCGAAGCCTTGGGAATACAATCCAAATCGCTGCCGATGGCAATGACTGGTTTGCCACTGCCCCAGCTAGCCATCCAGGCCGTGGGTACTCCGGAGATACCGGACTCGATGCTAAACCCGTTTTCGCGCAAAATGCTCGTGAGGTACTTGGAGGTTTCCACTTCCTGAAAACCCAACTCGGCAAAACTAAACACCTTATCAACCATGACCTGGGCCAGTTTGGCGCGGCTCTGAACTTTTTCCGCCACTTCTTTTTTGAGGGCTTCAATTTTTTCAGCGGTCAATTTGGATGTTTGGGCCAAGGCTCCACTCACCAAACCCAAGGTGAGGAGCAATGTGTGTACTGTTTTTTTCATACTAATCCGGTTTTTCAATAAAATTTCGCTGCAAAATCTCGTACGGGCAGCCCTTGCGGCTGCCCTTTTCTCACAGGGGCAGCCCTTGCGGCTGCCCTTTTCTCACAGGGGCAACCGCGAGGGTTGCCCCTACTTGGTCCAATATTTTGGTTTTATCCTGGTGCGGAAAGCACTTTCTACACAGGGTCTACACTCAAAAGGATTGGCGCTGATTGGGGTTGGTTCACAGGTAAATAGTGTAGGGATGGTGAATTGGGCCGGGATGCGATCGATGAACACCCCGGTTTCATAAATATCAGCTACCTCAAACAAACCATAAACCTGTAGTGTAGAGTCACTGGTACAACTGATGTTCCCACGCACCGCAGCTGGGGCTGCATCAAATATACTACCATTATTGCTGGAAAGTTGATCTACGGTACGCCAATAATTGTAAGCATCCCTGGAGATTGACCGCTGCTGGACCTCGATGTAATAATCCCGGGGACAATAAGGGATAGAATGCAGTGGTTGACGGGAAATGCTACGACCATTGATCAAGGCATCGGATAAAACATTGGTACAGTTGAGGTAACAACGATGGATGTCCCAACATTCGGTCTCGCAACACGCAAAGCCAATTCGGGTAGCCAAATTGCCACCAAAAGGAATCCCGTCAAAGGTAAAGCAATAGCCCTGGCGTTCGTAATGCACCCAAGACCAGCGATAGTAATCCCCTTTAGAAGCGGGGTCATCAGTATCCAACAAAATTTTATAACCGCTCAATACCTGGCCCGATACCGGATCTTCGGAGATAATTGCTTCAGGATATATTTTTTTGATGGGAGGCGTTTCTTTTAATTTTTCTGGTTTTGAAGCAAAAGTCTGATTGTCGCTGGTGCGGATGTGCAACACGTATGTTCTACCAATCTCTCCTACAAAATTGCGGTTTTGGGGCAAATAAATACCCGAGTTTTTGACGCTTTCAAAAAAAAACTGCCTTTGCCCCAACTCGTCTTCCACCCAAACCTGTGCATTGGTAACCGCATAATACAAAGCACGAGTGGTAAAGGCGGCGGATTTGTACAAACGAACCTCTTGTAAACCCGGATAAGTAGTCAGGCTTGCATTAACCACCAGCCCTTGCATTTCATCAGGTACTCCTACTTCTAAGGGGTTAACACAAGTGCTCAAACTTGCCCCCAGGAATAGCAGCAAACACAGGGATTTCCATTTCCGTAGCTTGGCAAAAGCGGGGATATTCATGATTTATTTTGTCCAGAATTTTGGCTTGATTTTGGTTCGAAAAGCACTTTCTACACAGGCAGCACAAATCAATGGATTTGCAGTCACCGGGTTGGGTGGGCAGGTCACAATTGCGGGCACCGCCGATTGGGTACGTTCAATAAAGAATCCATTTTCGCTGATGGCACTAGCTTCAAACAAACCAAAGGCTTCTTCTTCGGGGTTGCTGATGCACTTGATATTGCCCCGAATAGCTGCCGGAGCCGTATCGAAAAGACTGCCGTTGTTGGACGAAAGCTGATCCACTGCTTTCCAGTAATTATAGGCTTCCCGGGAAATCACCCTTTGCTGGATTTCGATGTAGTAATCCCGGGCGCAATAGGCGACATTGGTTATGGGCTGCCGGGTGATTTTTTTGCCATTGATCAAGGCATCGGATAAAACGTTGCTACAGTTGCGGTAACAACGGACAATGTCCCAACATGGATCACAACAAGTGAGGCCAACCAGGGTTTCTGGACCGCCGGTATATGGAACCCCTTCAAATTGCCGACAATACACCAATTGTTCGTAATGAATCCAACTCCAGCGGTAATAATCTCCTTTGTTGGGTGAATCCTCGGTGTCCAACAGGATATTGTATCCAATGATGGCGTTGCCTAGTTTGGGATCATCCACAGCAACGGGTTCGGGATAAACCCTCTTGATGGGCGCGATTGGGCGGACAGTTTCTGGGCTGGATTCATACTTACGGTTGTCTGAAGTCAAGATATGCAGTACATAGGTTTTGCCAACTTCGCCAACAAATTCGCGACTAGCCGGGAAATACCAGCCCCGGTTTTTGGCGTCTTCGATATAGTTCTGTCGTTGCCCGCTACCATCCACAACCCATACCTGTGCAGCGCTTACCGGATAATTGAGGGCTCGGGTATCATACCTGGCCAGGCGGGTAAGACGCACCTCTTGAAGCCCTTTTACAGTAGTCAAATTGGCTGCAACAACCATTCCATCGTCCCGATTGGGTACTTCTAGATCAACTGGTTGGACACAGGTAAACAAGCTCAGACCCAAGCACAACAGCAACAGGCTATTTTTAAATTTCATGGTTATCTCAAAATTTGAAATTGTAAGTAAGGGATGGAAAAGCGGAACCAAAAATGGCCAATTTGTTGGCATTGGTCTGTTTGCGTTGGTTGAGGGCAAAATAAATCGAATAGGCATTTTTGCGGCCGTACAAATTGTAGACCGACAGTACCCAGGTGCCTTTCCATTTGCGGATGCGGTTGGGGTTTGGCTCAACGATCAAGGCCAGGTCCAGGCGGTGATAATCGGGGATGCGCTGCAAGTTCCGATTGGGATACAAAGGCACCGTGTTGCCTGCTGCAATAAAACGGCCATATGGATAAGTGGCGGGACGGCCTGTACTGTAAGTGAAATTAGCCGATAAGGTGACATTGATGGCCGTGCGGTAGTTCATCATCACATTCATGGTGTGCGGCTTGTCATAATTAGCTGGGTACCAGGCTCCGGTATAGTTGTGGATGGATTTGTAGCGGGGATCCACTTTAATTTGGGTACGGGCGTAAGTATAAGTTACCCATCCGGTCAAAAATCCAGTGTTTTTGCGAGCCATCAGTTCCAACCCATAGGCTTTCCCCTCGCCCTGAATGATTTCCTGTTCCAGATTTTTGGAAAAAATCAAATCCGCCAAGTCACGATAATCCGGGAAGTTTTGAGATTGGCGGTAGTACAATTCGGCGGAAGTCTCCCAGCGATTTTCTTCCAAATTTTTGAAAAACCCCAGCGACACCTGATCGGCAATTTGAGGAAGAATATTCAGGTCGCTGGTACCCCAACGCGCGGTAGGCAAGGCAGCGGTGGTGTTGGAAATCAACTGCACATACTGGCGCATCCGGTTGTAACTGGCCTTGATGGATGTATTCTCATTCAGGCTGTAGCGCAAGGAAAGCCGGGGTTCAATCCCGCCGTAGGTTTTTGATGCTGTGCCCTTGGAAAAAACCTGGGTTTCTTCCACATTCTCGTCGATGCGAATCGCTTCGGGCGCGTAGCGGTACACGGTATCAGCTCCGAGGCGCTGAAAAAAGGAATAGCGCAGACCCGCAATGACCGAGAATTGCGGGCTGAATTTCCATTCGTTTTCCAGGTATGCGGCAGACTCACGCGCCAATTCCCTTTGGATGTCGATGGCTAAAATATTCGAGTAAGGCCCTGGTACCAGTTGATTGGGGTCGATTTGGTAATTGGTGCTCTCCAAGCCAAAAGAGAGATTGTTTTTTTCTCCGGTGTGTACATAACGCGCTTTGAGTGCCCGCAAGCGGATGCCTGAACTCAGGTCAAAGGCAATACTGGAATCGGGAACAGCAGTGTTGGCTTTGTAAATGCTTTGCACTCCGGTCAGGGTGAGGGAGGCATTTTTGCTTACAAACCAGTTGAAACGCAAGGTTTGGTTGTACGTCCGGTATTCATAGCGCGACGAACTGGCATTTACATTTACGGTATTCAAAGAATCGGAAGGCAATTTGAAAGCATCAAAACTATTGTAAGAGGTGTAAGACAGACGGGTTTTTTCACTGGGTTTGAACAGGATTTTCCCAGTCAAGTCATAAAAATTGGCCACGGTACCCTGGATGCTTTCGGGGCCGAGTTTGAATAAAAAGTCGTTAAAAGAACCCCGACCGGAAATTAAAATGGCCAGGCGGTTCTTGATCAAAGGCACTTCCAGTCCTAAGCGATTCGAAATCATGCCAATTCCACCGTAAAAACTGCTTTTTTCCAGGTCTGGATCTTTCAATTTGACATCCAGTACTGAAGAAGTACGCCCTCCGTATTCAGCGGATACCCCACCTCTGGATAAGGTCACATCGCGTACTGCATCGGGATTAAAAATGGAAAAAAAGCCAAAAAGGTGCGAGCTATTGAATACTGGAGCGTCATCCATCAGCACCAGGTTTTGGTCAATGCTGCCACCCCGTACGTTCAATCCGGTTGCACCTTCACCAACAGTACTCACGCCTGGCAACATTTGCAAACTGCGCACCACGTCAATTTCGCCCATAAAGGCAGGAATTTTGCGAATGCTGCGGATGCTGAGTTGGGCTACCCCGGTTTCAGTACTGCGTATATTTTCTTCTGGTTTGCTGCTGATGACGGTTACCTCTTCCAAAAACTTGGCGTCTTTGCTCAGCACCACATCCATAATGACGTTTTTATCCACCTGAATCGGGATGACCTTGGCAGCATAGCCCAAATAACTAATGCGGAGCGTGAAAGCCCCTGCGGGGGTAGGAATACCGTAAAAGCCTTTTTTATCAGTATAGGTTCCGGCTCGACTTTCGGTTAAAAAAACCGCAGCACCACTGATGGGTTCTTGAGTGAGTGAGTCAACAACATTTCCGTAAACGGTAAAGCTTTGGGTTTGTCCTGCTTCTTGAGCTTGTAAAAAAAAAAAAAAAAAAGTGCTCAAAACAAACAAAAACGGTGTTAATAATTTGCGAATCATGTAAATGGTTGTGATCAATGTGCGCTTTAAAATAGTGGCTAATCTTGTAACAGCCAAACGAATGAGCTTTTGAGTCGGTAATCAGGCAAAAAAAACAGACCAATTGGCAATAATCACAGCCACAAGACGTTCGACTTAGTTTAAAAAAAAAGAGAAGTCAAGTGTAACTTTTCGTTTTTTGCTGCATTATAGATAGTAAAGTTAAAGAGCAACAAGAATAAGATAGGCTAATCCGTTAAAAAAGCATTAAACGCTACAGTCCCTAAAACCTCAATGCCCTTTTTTGTTTTTTAATTCCATGAATACCAAAAAAATAAAAGATTATGCGATGGAGTGGTAAAACGCTATTGGCGTTGGTGGCAATGTTGGCGATACCTTATTTTTGGTCAAAAAATGAAGTATCCGAAAAACGCGAGTTGAAGTACCTGCCAGAAAACCTGGAGAACCCCCACTTGCGCGAGGTCGTCAATAATTTTGACCAGTTTTTTAAGACGGCTATGGAAGGTTCACGTACGCCGGGGGCAGCGGTGGTCATCGTGAAAGACACCTCTATCTTGTACATGCGTGGATTTGGGGTCAAAAATTCACGGGTGCGCGATTCAGTTGATGTCAATACGGTATTCAGAATTGGTTCTTTGTCCAAAGGTTTTGCAGGTGTATTGAGTGGGATGTTGGTTGAAGACGGGCAATTTGCCTGGAATGACCGCGTGAAAAAACATTACCCCGAATTTAAACTCTCCACGCCAGAACATACCGAAAACGCGACCATTACCCATCTGCTTTCCCATACCACCGGAATGCCTTATCATACCTATTCGGATTTGGTGGAAAGTGACTGGACCTTAAAAAACATTGCGGCACGCCTGCACCGGGTTCGTCCTGCTGCTCAGCTGGGCAAATTGTACAATTATCAAAACGTGGTATTCAGCTTGATTGAAGAAGTGATGTACAATACCACTCAAAAAACCTATCAAGAACTGGTGCAAGAGCAGATCTTTAAACCTGCGGGGATGACTTCTGCTTCGATCACGTACCGGGACATGATCAAAACCAAGGACAAGTCCTTCCCCCATGATAACCTGGGTGGCCGGATGGACATTACGACCAAATACTACAATACCGCAGCAGCTGGAGGTGTCAACGCAAGCATTTCGGATATGGGTAAGTGGCTACAGGTTGTGATGGGCAATCGCCCGGATATCGTCAGCAAGGCTACCCTGGATCATGTGTTTGCACCGATCATCACGACCAGCAACGAGCGGCGGGTATTCCCACATTGGGCACCAATGCGCGATGCCTATTATGCCTTGGGTTGGCGAGTACTGGATTGTGGGGCAGACACACTCATCTATCATGGAGGCTATGTGAATGGCTACCGGAGCGAACTGGCTTTTGACCGCAAAGAAAAAATAGGCATCTGTATTTTGTTCAACAACCCAAGTCCGATTGCCAGTTCTTGCGTTCCTTCTTTCTTCGATTTTTACCGCTTTCAGGCCGATTCCATCAAGGAATGGGAAAGTGTTGGAAAATATAAAGCTGCTTTGAGTTACCAGAGCCGTTAAAGTTGAGAAGGTTGAGAAAGTTGAGAAGGTTTAGGCTACCGCAGAGACTTAGACAAGGACTTTGTCAAAATCGCTCGCGGAGCCTAAACCTTCTCAACCTCCTAAACCTTCTCAACCAAACAACCTAACTATGCACATTCGTCCAGCCCATGCCACTGATTTAAACGGCATTACCCGCCTGTTTTTTGCTACTGTCAACAATGTCAATTCCAAAGATTACTCTGCTGAACACATTCAAGCCTGGGCCGAAGCCGCGCTGGATCAGGAATATTGGCAAAGTAAAATTGATAGTCTATTTTTTTGGGTCGCTGAAAATGAGGAGGAAGAATTGTTGGGCTTCATATCACTCACCCCGGAAGCATACCTGGATCACATTTTTGTCCACGATAAACACCAACACGAAGGGATTGCCACCGCCCTTTTGACCATCCTGGAAGAGAAAGCGCGGGAATTAGGCATGGCTAAAATAGACTCCGATGTCAGCATTACCGCCAAAACTTTTTTTGACCAACAAGGCTATGTGGTAGAAAAAGAAAACCGCAAAGAGTGGAAGGGCTTGGTATTTGTGAATTATCGCATGGTGAAGGAGTTGGGGGGAATATAAATTCACTAACTTGGCGGGAAATACCTTCACTCATGAGTCCATGCTTTCGTTTTTGGGGCTTAATCAGCCTCCTTGCCATCAGCTTTTCCTGCCAACCCACTGCTCAATACGACCTCGTCATCCGCAATGCTACCCTCTATGACGGGAGTGGCGCGGCACCCGTTCAAGGCGATTTGGCCATTAGTGGCGACACCATCGCCGCAATGGGTACGTTTAAGGGCAATGGCAAAACTGAAATAGACGCTGCGGGTATGGCGCTCAGCCCCGGCTTTGTCAATATGCTCAGTTGGGGCACTGAAAGTTTGTTGGTGGACGGTCGTGGATTGAGCGACATCAAACAAGGCGTGACGCTGGAAGTGATGGGTGAAGGTTGGTCGATGGGCCCGCTGAATGAGCAAATGAAAAAAGATGAAGCAGGCTCTCAAGGCGACATTAAATACGACATCACCTGGACAACCTTGGGCGAATACCTGCAAACTTTGGAAAAAAAGGGCGTAGCTCCCAATGTAGCTTCCTTTTTGGGTGCAACCACTTTGCGCATCCACGAAATCGGTTATGAAGACCGCCAACCTACTCCCGAGGAATTAAAAAACATGCAGATGCTGGCACGCCAGGCCATGGAAGAGGGGGCCTTAGGCATTGGCTCGTCCATGATTTACGCTCCCGCTACTTATGCATCTACCGAAGAGTTGATTACCCTGAGTCGAGTGGCTTCTCAATATGGGGGCATGTACATTACCCACATGCGCAGTGAAGGCAATAAGTTGCTGGAGGCAGTGGATGAAGTGTTGCGCATTGCCCGCGACGCCAATATTCCTGCTGAAATTTACCACCTGAAAGCCGCTGGCAAAAACAACTGGCCCAAAATAGATCGGGTGATTGCCAAAATCGACAGTGCCCAAAAGGCTGGCCTAAAAATCAGCGCCGACATGTACACCTACACCGCTGGTGCTACCGGCCTGGATGCAGCCATGCCCACCTGGGCCCAGGAAGGTGGTTACGGGGAATGGGTAAAACGCCTGCAAGACCCCACAACCCGCAAGCGCATCATCGCCGAGATGAAAACCGATGCCCAGGATTGGGAGAATTTGTATTATGCGGCAGGTTCGGCAGAAAAATTACTCCTGGTGGGATTCCGGGCAGATTCACTCAAAAAATTCACAGGTAAAACGCTGGCGGAAGTCAGTAAAATTCGCGGCAAAAGTCCAGAAGAAACCGCCTGCGATCTGGTTATTCAAGACGGAAGCCGGGTAGGCACCGTGTATTTCCTGATGTCGGAAGACAATGTGAAAAAACAAATCAAATTGCCCTATGTGTCCCTGGGCTCGGATGCCGGAGCGCTGGCTTCGGAAGGGGATTTTCTGAAATCGAGCACCCACCCACGGGCTTATGGCAACTTTGCGCGGCTACTGGGCAAATATGTACGGGAGGAAAAAGTGATCAGCCTGGAAGAGGCCATTCGCCGCCTGAGTTCCCTGCCGTGTGAAAACCTCAAAATCCAAAAAAGGGGTAAATTGGCACCGGGATACTTCGCCGATGTGGTGGTGTTTGACCCCAAAACCATTGCTGACAAAGCCACCTTTGACACCCCACACCAATACGCGGTGGGTGTAAAACACGTTTTTGTCAATGGCATTCAGGTGCTGGCGAATGGGGAACCCACGGGAAAACCCGCCGGGCGTTTTGTAAAAGGCCCTGGTGCCAAGTAAAATTTAGAAACGAAAAGTCCCTTGCCTAAACTCACCCGAATTTTTGAACAAAAAGTACAAAGACTCGTTTCTTAGGGGCGACAAAAAAATAAGTGATCATTTTGCCAGAGGATTAGATAAGAAAACGTTTCATTTCAAGTGTCTTATCTAATCCTCTGGCTCAGGAAAAATGATCACTTATTTTTGCCCCACTACTTAGGCTTATCTCCAATTTAGTAGGAGCAGAGGTCAATAATGCGTATCTTGCGCCTTATTGTAATTCCTAAATGATCGAATGGCTTATACCACGATTGTTGCGGTGTTAAAGTGGATTTTCTATTTCATCCCGAACCCAATTCACTTTCACTTTTATTCAATACTTAAACTACGATTTTAATGAGAGATTTTGCACAAATCACCATTACTGATCCAATGGGCGCTCCACAACCAAAGAACTTTTTGGATCGCTTTTGGGTAAGTTTGCTGAAAGATTCTAGGGATTTACCACTGATGCAACTTACTGCAAAAATCACTTTGACTTTGCTCCCCCTGACCGTATTGCTGTTCTTTACACAGGGCTGGGTATGGGCATTGGTCTTTGTGGCCCATTTTTACCTCAATCACTTGTATTTCAAGGGGCCTTTTGGGCTGATGCTGCATTGTGCCATCCATCGTCCTTTGTTCAAAAAAGAATACGAGCCACTGAACAACTATTTGCCTTGGTGTCTTGCGCCCTTGTTTGGGCATACCCCCGAAACCTACCGTGCACACCACATTGGCATGCACCACGCGGAGAACAACATGGAAACCGATGGTAGTTCCACCTTGAAATACCAACGCGATGATATGCGGGATTTTGGCAAATACGTGGGACGTTTTATCCTTTACGGGGTATACGATTTGTACTTATACCACCGCTCCAAAAAACGCAAATTCTTCATGACCCGTATTCTGGCCGGTGAGATTGCGTTTTATACGATGGTGATTGCGTTGTGCTTTGTCAACTTTACTGCGACCTTCTTCGCTTTTATTTTCCCCTTGTTTGTCTTCCGCATCGTAGCGATGTTGGGAAACTGGTCACAGCACTCTTTTGTAGATGCCGAAGACCCCGAAAACCCTTACAAAAACAGCGGTACTTGTATCAACCATAAATACAACCACAAATGTTGGAATGATGGCTACCATATCAGCCACCACATCTTCCCACACTTGCATTGGACCGAACATCCGAACCACTTGCTGCAAAACCAACAGGATTATGCGGCAAATAAGGCACTGGTGTTTGAAGACCTGGATTTTCTGCGGATTTTTATCCTGTTGATGCAGAAGAAATACGACAGGCTGGCCGATCATGTAGTCAATTTCAACGGTACTTTTAAGTCGAAGGAAGAGATTGTGGAGCTGTTGAAGAAGCGGACAGAGAAGATTGTGGTGGGTGAGGCTGTACCAGCATAATTCTTAGGTGCCCCTTAGGTGCCTAAGGTTTCTTAGGTGGTGAAAAAAGAAAAAATCCCTGCGGAGCAGGGTATAAATTTCACCACCTAAGAAACCTAAGAAACCTAAGGCACTTAAGAAACACCTTAGAATCACAACACCGCCGTTACCCGGTACCCCGCCTTCCGCAATAGCGTCAACACCCCATCCTTTCCCGGCAAATGCCCGGCACCCACCGCAAAAAAGGTCGACTTTTCCGACGCAATTGATCCAATCTTGGGAATCCATTTGTGGTTGCGTTGATTCAGGAGCACAGTACTGAAGTCGATTCCCCCTGATTCTTCTACCATATAGTCAAGCAGCGCATTGATGTTCTGCGATTTGTACAATTCCACCATTTTGCCAAATAGGGCTTTTTGCTTGTCGAAATCATTGAGCATTTCGCTCAGGTACTTGGCCTGGTGAGGGAAGGGGATGGTCGCCATGGCCTCGGTTTGTTCCTGGATGCTTTCCAGTCCTTTGACCTCTTTTTGGGCTTCTTGGGCCATACGAACCAGCGTCATCTCGTAGGAGGCGATTTGATTGTCCATCATTTGTTGCATGGCCACAGAAGCCACCAGCATGGGCTGCCATTTGTTGAACACTTCAACACCTACCCCTGTGCTTTTTTTGACCAAAACATCCAGTTTTTGATAATCCTCAGCGCTAAGCAACTTGTCCAAAGTGCTGCCATCGCTCATGCTCGCATTTTGAAGCATGTTCATCCCCATGGCCGGGTCATCCATGTCCAGTTCTAGGACAACTTGTTGGGTGCTGGCCAAAGCCTGTTTCATGGCCTCACTTAGGAAAAAATCCTTTTGGGGTAAAATGTGGATGGTGCCCAGCAGGTACGATGGCGTTTTTAAATTTTTTCCCTCTATTTTCCACAGCAGGGAATTGTCGCTTTTTACAGCGGCGGATTCACTGGTTTTACAACCCGCCAAAAACACGAGAATAGTCCCCACGAGCCACAATAAGCTGTACAATCGTTGATTCATTAGCTGTTGATTTTTTTTCTACAAATGTGTGACCTCTCCGAGGGCATTAGATTGACTTCAGCGAGGTCACGCATTTGTAGTATTCGTAGAAGTTGCACATTATTCATGATCAGTCGACGAATTCAGCAGAGAATTACAATGTAGGTTTATTTTTTGCTTTTAAAGGCCCCTTGTTGCGACAAAGCTTCGATGGCTACTGCCAAATACACCATCGGCGCATTCCAGTTGATCGCGATTTCGTTGGAGGCATAAGAACAGGGATCATCGATGAAACATTCGTCGGGAGCATTCGAAGGGTAGCCGGGGCAATTGTCCTGCTTGCCGGGGTTGGGGCCGCCGGAGAGCAGGCCGGGTACTGGTTCATCCACGCCATCCGCCTCCGACAAACGGTGGTGGATATGGCGAGGGTATTTGTGGCCAAACCCAGTGACAAAACAATACCCTGTAGCATTGCGCCCCAGTAAGTAGTCCAGGTTGTGGAGCGCTCCTTGCAAGTACGCAGCTTTTTTGTTTAAACGATACGCTTGCAACAAGACCATGGCCTGATTGGCAGCTACGGCAGAACTGCCCCACACAAAATCACTGGAGCTTTTGCCCATCACCGTGTGGTAAGGCCGCTGATCCAAGCCCATCAATAAGGAGTCCGCCAATTTTTGTAGTTTTTGAATGGCCAATTTGGAGGATTTTCGCCCCTTGGTTGGCATAACTTTCACATTGCGTGCCAACGCCAAGGCCGCCAGAGTAGCCACTTGATTCCAAGTGGGGACACGCAGTGCTTGTTTGAACTCGATCCGTGATTGGTATTGTTGTTCACCCGTGCTTATGAATAGCTCGGTGGCGGCCCAGAGCCACTCATCTGCGGCGGAGCGGTCGTCGTAAGCTCCGGTAACGACATCTGGATCGAAGCTTTTATTGAGTTCATTTTGTTGGTAAAGTACATTCGGGTTTTGGATCGACCAATCCCAGGCTTTGCGCGCTACCTGCAAGCAAGAATCGGCCAATCCGGGCAGTTGATTTTGGAAAGGCCGCAAAACCCGTGCGGCCTGTGCCGCTACCGCCGCCAGGTTCAGGGCTGCTGTTGTCGTCTTTTTCACCACGTAACGCGGCTTGGTAGCCTCGTGGGGCATGATGTTCATGGAGTCGAAACGGGGATTGGTCAACTTATGATACACCCCGCCGTCGTTGGGGTCTTGCATCTTCAGCATCCAACGTAGGTTCCAAAGTACCTCGTCCAGTAGGTCGGGCAACTGGTTTTTGCTTTCGGGGATATTGGTGCTGAGCGTTTGGCAATATTGTGGGAAGTCTTCGTACAAGGACAGTAGGGTGGAGGTGGTGATGCCTGAATTGACCACGTACTTGTTGTAGTCACCCGCATCGTACCAGCCGCCGGGTGCAGAAATTTCGAAGCCAGCAGGCCTGGCGGCTGATGCCGCCGAAGGATGCACCAGAACTTTATCGTCGGCATGCCCAAAGGGACGGGCCCATGCACCCGCGTAGGTAGCAGGTAAAGCGGTAGACATGCGTTGGAAATAATAACTTTTGAGCACGCTCCTGGCCAAATCCTGATGTACGGCTGCGGCAATGGCAAAAGGAGCGGAATGGGTGCCATCGGGGAGATGAACCTGGTATTTGCCTTCTTTTTGCAGGCCGGAAAAATCGGCAATTTGGCTGCTTTTTCCGGAGAGAGGATTGGGACGAGCAGCACTGAGGCTGCTCCGGAATACCGTGTCGCCTTTGGCCAGATCGAGCACAAAAAAACGGGAGTTGGAAGTGCTGGGGGCGATTACGGCTATTTTGGGGGCAGTGGGGTAAAAGCCGATTTGGTTGAGGTGGATGGTAGGGGCTTGAGCCAAAAATGTTTGACTGTTTAGCAAAGCTAAAGCTATGCAGAGGAATCGTGCTTGCATGGTGTATTTTTTTGTTGTGATGGGGTGTAAGATAATGGATAGGGTGGGAATAAAAAAGGCGCACTTGAGTGAAGTGCGCCTGCTAAAAGATTAAAGGGAGGTGTGGATTTAAGTTTTCATAGCAATTTTGTAAGCAAAAAGAAGAGCAAAACAAACAAGCCAATGATATAGGCATAAGGATCAAGGCTTCGAATGCTTTGTTGGTATTCCTCCCAGTTCGGATCATGGTGAAAATCTGGTCGCCCCGAATAGTTGAAATAATCGATAATTCTAGGCGAGCGGAATTTGTACTCATACTGATTGTAATGTGGAAAGCGTGGCCGCATTGGACTGAAAATGACCACTAAAAAAAGCAGCACAACTAACCCCATTAACAGAGTTGTCTCCATAGTTTATGTTTTGGTATTGTTGCGAAATTCAGGCGCTTTCTGATGAAATCTTCGATTGATGCGGTAGTAATTCGTCCGTTGCTGTTGAATGCAAAGTTGTTTGCCCCAAATGATGGGATGAGAAAAATAGTAAGGCTTCATGATTTGAGTTTTTTGGTTAATAAAAAAGTGAACACCACTAAATCAACTAAATCTGTGCCAAGAGCCATGGGAAGGACGAGATTCAAAAGAAAATAAAAACCTTAAATTATTCTAATTGATTGATAACCAAAGTTAAGTTCGGTTATATTCTTCATAGGCATTCATTATGGGAAGGTAGTAGGCCAGGGGTAATTGCTTAGAAAGCGAGATTTTTTCGGATTTTTCAATGAAAAATGGAAATAAACGAACTTTAAAACCTTAATCCAATTATCCTAAAAATCTCCGCTTTTTACCTAAATACCCGATAAAAATGTCGCTTGTTTTGGAAAAAAATATATGTTAATGTTCTAAGAATCAAATTCTTGTAAATAAAGGAATGGTTTTGACTAGGATAAACTGACACTTAGTTTTCACCTTTAAACATACACTTACATGAGACGTCGTATGAACCAGTATCCTTCCAATCACCAACAATACCACAATCCACATGAAGGGTATCACCACCACAATCAATATGGAGGATATCCCCAACAACCTTATTACCAACCTAACCCCCAACCTTACTATGACCCACATCGGCAGGGCTACCAGAATGAGGGATATTATGAGAGTCGGAACCCAACCTTGTTTTACTTGCTGATTGTTCTTGCATTCGTTGCATATGGAGTTTATTATCTGAACAAAAATTATGGTACCACAGGACTTACAGGAGAATCCACTTTTGAAGTACCCTCTAACCCTGATCAAGGGCTGAATAGCAATACTACAACCCCTGATCCAAACCTGAATAACAATACCACTACCGTACCAAATGATTATGATTACTCAGGTGGGATAGCTCCGCCGGAAGAAATTACAGATGTAGGTGAGGGTTTTTCTAGCCGGGATCAACGCTCTACAGACGATATGTACAATGAGATCTACGTAGTTGAAACGCCTGATCAACCATCCACGCCCGTTCGTACATTTTATGTGCAAGAGCATGTTTATGAGAATTGGGATAATGCGAAGAAACAGCAAGAAAAGCTCATTTCAGAAGGTCGTAAAGTGATTGTTGTTCAGTTTGATGATGGCAGCCTTTTGTATCGACTAATTGTAGGCGAATTTACATCTGAGGCGGAAGCAATCGCTAGAGCACAAAAACTTAAATCGGGTCGGATTTTTGAATTGGTAAATGGGCGGATTTATGAGTTGTGACTTACTGATAAAAATTTGGATTAGATGGGAGCGGGTTTAAAAAAGTCCGCTCTTTTTGTCTTTTTGTATGTCATTATTAAAAAGTGACAAAAACCTAATTTTTCGATCCCCTTCAATTCTCACCCCCTTCACCAAACCACCTTCACCATCTTTTTTTGACTCATCCGCCCTTCTCTATCCATTTTCCATACCGCATCAGTATGTGCATGAGTACCATTTTCAAGCATCAATTTTTTCACCTTGGGCAGATAGACTTCCACATCAGACAACAAATCATCAAAATTGTGAAGCAGGCCGTTGTGGTTAACAAAAACGATGAGCTCAGTCAGTTCATGCAATTGTTTGGCGATGTGCAGGCGGATGATATCCAAAGCAGGCCAATCTTTTACACTTCCTTTTACTTTTGAAGACAGTTCTGTATAGTATAAGAATTCCTGTTTGAGGGGGGATTTAAGCAGCTCTGGCCAAGAACTCAACAAACTGCAGTCGTTTTGATATTCACGCAGTAATGCTGGTATATCTAACACAATCGCCCGCCAATCATCTTTAAAAGATTGGGCAAAATTTAAACAGCTAAATTTTTCAGTGAACTGAAGGGTGATCGATTGTTCCTCACATTGCTGCAATTCAACTTTCAAGGGATACCCAGGTTTAGCGGAAGACAATTGGGGCGTCGGACTCATGAGATTGAGGATGTTTGCATTCGTACACATTTGAAACTGCATTGATGGTGTGAATAAAGTATGCTGTTTGATGGCCATAAAAAATAGCCTATTTTTAATTGAACCATTAGATAGGGGAGTCGAACTGTTTCAACTCCCCGCTCAGTCATGCTAGCTATGTCCCCAAATCAAAAGCGCCAAAAATAGGGCAAAGAGTAAAGTCGCCGCATTGACACCCAACGTGAAACGAGGATAAAAGGCTAGAAATTGATCGCCATGTCCGTACCTATTTGTATTTGTATTTCCGTATCTGCCGTTGTTGAAGTACCTGTTGTCGTGTCTGTAATTACTGCTGCTCAGTACAAAGGAGCCTAGTATCAAAACTCCAATTGCAATTGCAATTCCAACTTCATAGTTCATCATAGCTCTTTAGTTTAAAAAATTTACAATCGGTTGATGTTGATGATTAGTCAAATTGGGTGCCAAAGCAAAGATTTTTATTTAAAATATTGATTATTAGTTTTTTACATCAAATTTACTGCAATTGTTTTGCTTTATTTGCTTGATCTGTTCGGATAAAACCTAAAAATCCTATTTTTTCACTCTAAACATTTCGGCTTTAAGAATTGTACACTACTCTAAAAGTCACCGCCATATGTCCAACATCCTCCGCATCCGCCCCCTAGGCTTTCCCTGGGAAACCCGCGATCCCTTCCTTTTCTGCGTACACCATGAAGACTTTTACCCGCAAGGCAATGCCCAAATGGGCCCCGCCACTGCGCTCAGTGGCCGTAACCTCGGCAATGATTTCACGATCAAAGATGGCTGGCGCATGTACCACGGACGGAAGGTACCCGGCTTTCCCGCACATCCCCACCGTGGTTTTGAAACAGTCACCATCGTGCGCAAAGGTTTTGTAGATCATTCGGATTCCCTGGGTGCTACCGCCCGCTTCGGCAACGGGGACGTTCAGTGGATGACCGCAGGCCGTGGTGTACAGCACTCCGAGATGTTCCCATTGTTGAAAGAAGACCAGGACAACCCTTTTGAACTCTTTCAAATCTGGCTCAACTTGCCCGCCAAACACAAGCTGGTTGACCCCCATTTTGGCATGCTTTGGGATCATACTATTCCTCAGGTAGAGCACGTGGATGCACAAGGTAAAAAGACCTGGCTACGGGTTGTGGCAGGGCAATTGCCTGATGCTCAAGCGCCCGCTCCACCACCCAATTCCTGGGCTGCCGACCCGGTCAATGAAGTGGCCATTTGGACCATCAAACTGGAGCCCGGTGCTCAATATACTTTACCCGCCGCTAGCGCCGGTTTGAATCGTTCTTTGTATTTTTTCAAAGGAGATACCCTCCAAATGGATGGCCAAAAGGTGGGGCTTAAAAACGCAGTCGAAGTCCGTTCGGATGCAGCGATTCTACTTGAAAATGGTACTACCGAAACCGAACTGCTGCTCCTGCAAGGCCGCCCCATCAATGAGCCCGTGGCGCAATATGGCCCCTTCGTGATGAATACCCAGGCGGAATTGCAGCAAGCGGTCAATGATTACCAACGCACGGAATTTGGCGGTTGGCCCTGGCCGAGTGCGGATCATGTGCATGCGCGGGATACCGGGCGCTTTGCTGTACATGCGGATGGGCGAGAGGAACACGTGTGATTATGTTGACGATGCTACGCATCTACAACAGTGTTTTATTTGCTACGGCTCGAACATCTGCCCGCAATTCCCTAAATTCACCCCCTCAAACAAAAAACATACAACGATGCAATACCGCCGTTTTGGACGTACTGAGATGCAAGTCAGCGAAATGGGTTACGGCATGTGGGGACTGGCCGGATGGAAAGACTCCGATGATGACGAAACCTGGAAATCCCTGCTGCTCTCGGTCGAATTGGGCTGCAACTTCTTCGACACCGCCTGGGCCTATGGAGATGGAGTCAGCGAGGAGATTTTGGGTAAATTGCTGCGGCAATTCCCGGAGAAAAAACTCTATGTCGCCACCAAAATTCCACCCAAAAACCGCAAGTGGCCTTCTCGTCCAACGTTCAGTCTCGACGAAGTTTTTCCTTCCGATTACATCGAAACCTACGTCGATGATAGCCTCAAAAACCTGGGCATCGAGTGCATCGATCTGATGCAATTCCATGTGTGGGAAGATGGCTGGGCTGAGCGCGATGAATGGAAAGAAACCTGCGCGCGCCTCACCCAGGCTGGCAAGGTCAGTCACTGGGGCATCAGTATCAACCGCTGGGAACCCAACAACAGTTTGCGCACCCTGGAAACGGGGCAAATCAGCGCGGTTCAGGTCATTTACAACGTCTTTGACCAAAACCCGGAAGACCAACTCTTTCCCCTTTGTCGCAAACTCGACATAGGTGTCATCGCCCGGGTTCCTTTTGATGAAGGCACCCTGACTGGCACCTTGACCAAAGACACGGTTTTTCCTCCCGGTGATTGGCGGGGCACTTATTTTGTACCCGAAAACCTGATTCCTTCCGTAGAACGGGCCGATGCCCTCAAACCATTGGTTCCAGCTGGAATGACCATGGCGGAAATGGCCCTGCGCTTTATTCTCAGCAACGCTGATGTTCACACCACCATCCCCGGCATGCGCCGTGAGCGGAATGTGCGTATGAACATGGCCGCGAGCGATGGCAAGGGTTTGAGCATAGATTTGTTGAATGCGCTGAAAGAGCACCGCTGGGATCGGGTGCCAACGGCTTGGTCGCAGTGACGACTGAGGTGCCCCTAAGGTGCCTCAGGTTTCTAAGGTGGTTCAAAACAAGTTCAATTGGAACCACCTTAGAAACACCTAAGAAAATTTAAACCGCCTCAGTCACCAAAGCATACTTCAGCTCATTTTCAATGAACTGCTCCAAAGCGATTTCTCCAAAGGATACATTCGTTTTGGGATCAAATCCAGCGGTGTAACTGCGCTGATTGATGGCCTTGTACAAATCGCCATAACCTTCAGCAATCGCGGTAGGCAAACCTGCTCCAATCATCCCTTCAACCGATTGCTCTGTAGTGGTGCTCACGAAAGGAACCTCAGTCCCGGTAGCTTTTCCAATCAAAGCGGCCGCCTCACCAAAGGAATAGTTGCGTGGCCCACTGATGAATTGAACGGAGTTACGCTTAAAATCCAGAGCGAGGAGTCGTTGCGCAGCCACATTCGCAATGTCACTGGTGTGTACCATCGTGAAAGCATGATCAGCCGCCAGTGGTTGTGCCAACACCCCCATGTGTTTGATCATGTCCAGTAATCCATAAAAGTTCTGGTAAAAATAACCTGGGCGCAGGTGCAGGACGTTCAATCCCGGCACATTGTTGAGCATTTGTTCCAGGTAATACAATCCACTCACTGGGCCAGCTCCTTCGGGCAGGTGTGCACCCATCGAGCTCAAATTGACGACATAAGGCACTTTGGCACTGTGCACGGCTAAGGTTATGGCAATGGCAATCTGGGTTTGGAAAGCCCGCCAGTCCTGCACATCCCATTTTGGTGGCACCAGGCTATACACTGCCGTTGCTCCACGGAAAGTTTGGGTTAAAAAATCGCTGTCGTGCAAATCTCCAATGGCAACTTTGGCGCCTTTGGCCACCAAGTCTTGTGCTTTGGCAGCATCGCGGCTCACAATCGTCACAGCTTTGCCTACGGCCAAAAGGGTTTCGGCAATTTGTTTGCCCGTGTTTCCGGTTCCTCCAAGAATAACGTACATGGTTGAATGGTTTTGTGGTTAAAAATTTATCGAATTATACATACTAGTTGGTATGTATTTTGATCTAAAAAAAGGCAACTTTTGTTGCCGTATTCCGCTGTAGAGACGCACCTACGCGCGAGACAATTCCAGGTAATTTAGCAGCTGCTGGATGTTGCGGTGAAAACTGCTCAGACTCTTTAGCACTTTTGCTACGCCATAGGCACCTTCCATACCCGCTACCATAAAGGAGGCTACTGCTGCACAATCGGTATCTGCTTTGACTTGCCCATTGGCAACACCTCGTTCCAAAGCACGGGTGGTGTAATGGATCATGCCATCCATCACTACTTTCAGGCGCTGGCGGAAGTCTTCGTTTAGCGGGGACATTTCCTGCACGAGATTGTTCAGGGGGCAACCGAGGTAAATGTCGTCAGGACTGGCCTTGTCGGCCAGTTCTTGCAAATGCTCTTTAAGTAAATCAATTGGATGCCCCTTGGCTTGTTCCAAACTGCGGAAGAAGGCCAAATAAGAAGGTTCGATGATTTCTGCAATTACGGCCAAACCAATGGCATCTTTACTCGGAAAATAATGATATAAAGCCCCCTTGGTAATGCCCAAGTCGGCAATTACCCGATCGGCGCGCAAGCCCTGGAATCCATTTTTATGGATGTCCTGGAACATGCGTCCAAGTATCCGTTCGCGAGTATCGGTTGCGTTCATGTTGCAAATGTATACATACTAGTTGGTATGTGCAAGTTTTGCGCTTGTTTTTTTATAAGTTGACCATTGACTTCGTTTTTAGGACGTTTTTCTACCCTTTCGGACATCTGTCTATCTAGTCTTTAAGCAGGGTTTCTTGGGGTCGCCTTACATTTGTCGCATCTAGCTTAGTAAGGTTAATGAGTTGGATTGAAGCGCTGCTTTGATCCCTTCTGACCAAACAGCTATTTAGAGGGAGTTTATTTTTAGACGAGAGGGATTACACGAAACAGTGTGTCCCTCTGGTTTTTTTTAGCCACTTATTTTGCCCCACTATTAAGTTGGCAAATAGAAAAGTTATACAATTCCTAGAATTTATGTGAATTTGTTTATTACTTTTGCTCCTGTTTTTATAATTTCTGATAGCTCTTAATCAACATTTTAGCCTAATCATAAGTTTATTCAAAGATTCGCTTACAACGGTTCAACTCGTTGTAGACAACGAAATATTCAATGCGCCTGAATTGTTCCATATTCCTGTTTTTTGGGTTGATCATATCGGTTGGCTCCATTTTTGCTCAATCCAAGTACAGTGCAGAGGTACAACTGTATACCATCGAGCAGGGTTTGCCAAGCAACCATGTCTATCAGTGTTTTCAGGATCGGAGGGGTTTGCTGTGGTTATTGACCGAAAATGGATTGTGCCGTTTTGATGGGCGAAATTTTCAACTCGTTTTAAGCAAAGGATTCAATCCTGATTTCAGCAAAAATATAATTCGATTTGAGGATCTTGACCACGACCTTTGGATCAGTATTCATGCTGCAAATGGCCCTACTAAGTACTTGCTTTTTAATACAGTAACGAGTCAAGTTCATACTCCTGAAGAGAAATTTGGCCCTTCGTGCCCGGATGACATTCGGGACATTGAGTTGGGTAAAAACAAATCCTATTGGATTACAGATGGCAAAGGGAATCTTTTTCAGTATCGTGCCGGGCAAAAACTAAAGCCAAAATACCAGCTTCAAGACAGCACCTTCGGGATCTATTTTGTGGATACCATCCGGAATTTGACCTGGTTGGAGCTTCATGGTGATACCAAAGGACTATATGCTGTTTGTCGCTTGATCAATGCACAGGGTAAAGCTGTGGCTACTCACCGCATCCCAGATTTTCAGAAGGCTTATTTGAGCAATCGTGGGAGCTTTATTTATCATACCCTCAGTAAATTGGGTACCATTGATGTGAATGGTCAATTGAGCGAAAACTTGTTTAAGCAGGACATTCCCCATTTTGACCCCCAAAAAGAGCGAATATATTCCTTGCCCTTGGGCTACGATGCCTACACGGGGAACTTTTGGTTAATGCATGCTGGAGGCTTGAGTTATTTTCACCCGGATAAAGGCCTGCTGCTCAATTTTGATCGGCAGAATACCAAAAAACTGCCTCACCTCATATACAGCATTTTTGTAGACCTACAAGGAATTGCCTGGCTCAGTTCGATTGATGGATTGTATAAAGTAAGCCTGAATCCGATCCGTTTCAAAACCCTGCTGAACAGTGATCTGGCAAAAAATGAACCAATCCTGCCGACCCGAGGAATTGTTGAAGATGGCTTGCGGCAGACCTTATACGTTAATGCGGGAAAGACTATCCTGGCCCTAAAAAACGGCAGCGTTGAACAAATCCACCAAAGCCAAATGGATTTTTTTGGCATCGGAATGGATGACCAGAAGCGAGTTTGGACGGGCGATTCTAAATTACACGTTTATGATCCAGGAACAAAAAACGTTCAGACTTTTTTAACCAACCGAGATTTGTGTGTCATTTGGTCCATTTTTCCCCAAAAGAAAGGCTTATGGTTGGGGGGCAGTAATGGACTGGCTTTTTTTGATTTTGAACAAAAGAAAATCAACTTTGTCCAGAATAAAAAAGGGCAATCCATACTGGACAATGCCATTATCCATAGCATAAAGCAGGCCGCTGGTGGGCAACTTTGGTTGTTGACAGAGCAGGGCTTGTTGAGGTTTGACCCCCAAAAAGGAGTAGTCGCCAGGTATTGGACTGGGGGAAAAGGACAATACTTTTTACCTGCCGACAATCTGCGACAATACCACCAGGACGCGGAGGGCAATTGGTGGATTGCAACGGCGGAGGGTTTGTTGAAGTGGAACCCGGAGCGGAATATCAAACGCCTGTTTACAGAAGAGGATGGATTGTCCAACCACAACATCTACAGTGTCTACGCAGACCCCTATGGTTTTTTGTGGTTGAGTAGTGACCGCGGCATCATGCAGTTTCAAAAAAGGTCGGGTAGAACCAGGATTTTTTTACCACAGGACGGCCTTTCCCACTATGAATTCAACCGGATTTCGCATCATCAAGCAAAAGACGGAACCATTTATTTCGGAAGTTTAAATGGGCTAACGATTTTTAATCCACGGGATTTTCACGAGGATTTTGATCGATCCCCGAACATTCCCTTGATGCTGACTCAGGCTCAGTTGTTTTCTCAAAAGACCAAGACCCTGGAAGAGGTAGAACCGGAATACCTGCAACGCAAGAAGATTATTTTTAAGCCCAGCGATCTTTATCTTACGCTTCACTTTGCCTTACTGGACTATCATAGCCCTGATCAGACTTTTTATGAATACAAGATTGATAGGTTGGGAGACCGTTGGGCCTCTTGCCCTGGTGGTATACTACAGTTGGCTGGTTTGCCTTACGGGCAGTTCAAGTTGACGATTCGGGCCAAGACGGAGAAGGGCGTCTATTCTCAGCAGCAGTTGCTCATTCCTATTCAGGTGCTAAGGCCATTTTATTTTCAGTTGTGGTTTTTGTTTCTAACGGGCTCGTGCATCATCGCTGCAATCGTCGCTTTTTTCCGTTATCGCAACCATTGGTTGAAAGAGCGGAAAGTGGAATTGGAAAAAGAAGTAGCCATCCAAACCGAAAAAATTCTCCAGGACAAAGCGATCATCGAAGAACAAGCCGCTGAATTGATCAAATTGGATGCAGCAAAATCGCGATTTTTTGCAAACGTAACCCACGAATTGCGCACCCCCATCACCTTGATCCTCGGGCCAATCCAAACCTATTTGGAGCAAAACGGACTCAGCCAGCAGGATGCCAACTTACTGTACCTGGCCAAAAACCATACTGAAGGTTTGCAACAAATGGTGAATGATTTATTGGACTTGAGTCAACTGGAAGCTGGTAAATTGACGACCCACGAAGTCCCGGTATTGCTGCAACAAAAAATCCAATTTTTATTGGCCCCCTTCGAGGTCATGGCTGCCAATAAAGGCATTGAACTAAAGCTGAATTATCAGGCCAACACACAATTAGTGATCCAATTGGATCAAAGGCTCTTCAGGATGATTTTTAATAACTTATTGTCCAATGCCCTGAAATTCACCGAATCGGGAGGAAGCACTACCGTGTGGGTTAATGACTTAACTTCCAGTGTACAGTTGGAAGTGGAGGACAACGGCCGGGGGATTCATCCCGACGATTTGCCTTATGTTTTTGAGCGCTATTTCCAAACCCGGCACCAGGAAAATGCCTACGAAGGAGGCACGGGTATTGGCCTGGCCTTGGCCCGGGAATCGAGTAAAGCGATGGGTGGCACGCTGGAGGTAAAGAGTATCTGGGGCAAGGGCAGCACCTTTATTTTTAAGTTTCCCAAAAAGGAATTTTTTGGCAAAGCAGCGGTTCCAGAATCACTGGAAACCCATAGTATGCCTGTATATATGGAAAACCCCAGCGCAGCGACAACAAATTGCTCGGCAGGTAAAGCCCAATTGTTGCTGGTAGAGGACAACGCGGATTTGCGCCAATACCTGACGCAAATTTTAAGCTTAGACTATCAAATTGTAGCGCTTTCCAATGGCCAGGAAGCCCAAACCTACCTCAATAGCACTACCCCCGATCTGATCATCTCCGACATCATGATGCCCGTGATGGATGGATTTCAGTTGTTGGAATGGTTAAAAGCAGGGGCGTTGGCCCAAATCCCGGTCATCATGTTGACGGCCCGGGCCAACCTGGACGACAAACTGCGGGCCTTGCGCATTGGGGTGGATGATTACCTGGTTAAACCTTTTGTGGAAATCGAATTGTTGACCAGGATTCAAAATTTGTTGCAACGCCAAGATCTAAGGCGCAGCCTGGCCTACAGGGCTGAAGACGAAGTCTCCGCCACAACTTCAACAGACAGCCCAAACAGTACTGGCGACTCTCTTTCTACTACTGAAAAACAATGGCTGGAATTGTTGGAAAAAACCGTTATAGCCAACTTGGACGACCTCGACTTTTCGGTGAATGACCTGGCTAAAGCTGTATTTATGTCCCGCTCGGTATTTTACAACGAAGTGGGCAGAATTTTAGGACTCACCCCCAACGAATACATCAACGAAGTACGACTGATCAAAGCGATGGAGCTCTTTCAAGCCAATCCCGGAGTGTATAGTGTGAAAGAAATGGCCAGTAGGGTAGGCTATCGGGATGAGAAATATTTTTCAAGGCAGTTTAAGCAAAGGTTTGGGGTACTGCCTTCGCAGTTGCGGTAGTTCGTTTATTTTGGTGAGAAGTGCTGAATCGCCCACACCAGCAAAATGGTTTTTCTCCTTTGGCCCTTTCAGCTCAATGAGGCCTTGCTAGATTGTATCCTCGGGTTTGGAGAGTGCTTTTTGTCGACTTAGGACCCAGTGTCGGGTCGGGAACGGGTGTACAATATCGCCCCTTTTTTCAATGACAACATCTGGAGTATGCACCAGCCCGATGCGGCGCACTTGTGGCTGGGTATGGAAAATCGTGGAATTGGCATCTTTGATCTGGCCCAAAACGAAGGTTTGATCACCACCTCGTGGAATAGCAAGTGTATTTTAAGGTTTTTGTATAAAAATGCGACACCAGCAAACCTATTAGAGACGAGATCAAACCCTGTTTACTTTTCACCTGGCTAGCTTTGTGTATCGAACCAACACGACTCCTCCTATTGAATTATTCTGTATTTGTACAACTAATTAAATTTTAATTTCAATGAAAAACCTATCACTCGTGTTGCTGCTGGCTGTATGGCTGTTCAGTGGTTGCGACAAAGAAGAAAGCGATTCAAGCTTCAAAGGAGCAGAGCAAACCCTTGGCAATGGAAAGGCCTATTCCTGGGTCAAGTTTTCTGCTAATGATCAACCCTCTTCAATTGGATTTACCCTGACTAAAGGTGCCTTGGACAATTTGCCTCATGCAGGAGTAGCTTTGGTCCTGAGTTTTCCCAGCGAAGCTGCGGGGAAAATCCCTTTTGACCACATTATGCTCGATTATCTCCACTCTGGGCATGAGCCCCCAGGTGTGTACGATGTAGCGCATTTCGACATGCATTTTTATTTGCAGTCTTTGAACGAGCGTTTGGCAATCCCATCCTATGGGGAAAAGGCGACTAAGTTTGACAACCTCCCACCTGCGGATTACCTCCCGAGCTCGTACATTCGTTTGCCAGGCGGAGTACCCCAGATGGGTGTGCATTGGGCTGATCCTACCTCGCCAGAATTGTCCGGTAAAGGCAAGTTTACGGAAACCTTGATCTTTGGGTCTTACGATGGAAAATTGACTTTCATGGAGCCGATGGTGACTTATGATTTCCTGAAATCAAAGCCAAATCTGACCAAAACCATGCCACTGCCTAAGAAGTTTGACAAAGCAGGTTATTATCCAATGACTTACAGCATTAAACAAGTAGGGGATAATATTGAGGTGAGTTTGGACAATCTGATGTTGATGCAATAAAAATAGAAAGGGTCAGGTGTTATCATCTGGCCCTTTCTATTCAGGTCAAAAGTTTAGATAAGCGCTTAATGCGCCACACTCCCTTTTACCATCCGATGAATATTGTACATCAATCCGATCGCCACAATCATCGTAACCGCCACCACATAGCCCAGCATCGGATAGTTTTCCAAATGGCCATCCGCGGCCTGGTGCACAATCATACCCGCTATCCCTGAAGCAAAGCCACCTGAAATTTGAGAAATCGAAGCATTGATGCCCATAAATGCACCTCGATCAGCAGGTGCAGGAATCGCACTCACCAAAGCTGTCGACGAGATCATCCGCGAAGTGATGCCGATGAACATGATTACACTCATCAAAATGATGATCCAGAGGGGAGTTACTCCAAAATTGCAGTACACCACCACGATGATGATGGTGAGAATCGACCCCGCCGTAAATACCTTTATACTTCCTAGTGAATCCGTCAAAATCCCAATCAATGGCCCCGCTATCATGGAACAAATACCCGTTACCAAATAAATGATGGGCAACTGATCGAAGGTGACGCCCAGGTTATTGATGGAAAAAGCACTGCCAAAAGGCATCAACATAAAGCCACCCGTAGCCAGCAAAATGGTACCCGCAAAACCTTGCAAGTAACGGGGCTTGGAAACCGTTTCCCAAAGGTGGCTAAAGGCCGAATTGTCTTTTTGTAAGGCCAGGTGCGCATTGATGGGTTTTAGATACAACACAATCAAGATGAACATCGGAATACAAATCCCCACAATCAGCAAAAATGGCGCATGCCAATCAAACCGATTGGCGAGGTACAAACTGATGGGCAGACCTAAGACCTGACTCACGGCAAAGGCCATTTGTACAAAACCCATCACCTTGCCCCGCATTTCAATGGCAAATAAGTCGGTGATAATGGCAAATACAATGGAGCCGATCACTCCGCCAAAAACTCCGGTAACAATGCGGGCCATCAACAAAAGAAAATACGTTGGGGCGATCCCGCAAAGCAAGGTGCCTACAATAAAACCGGCATAAAAGAACAGCAGTAATTTTTTGCGGTCAAAACGATCGGCAAAACCAGCAGCCAATATCCCCGAAGCTCCAGCGCTAAAAGCATAGGCCGAAACAACCAAGCCAAATTGGGTAGTAGTAATGTCCAGTTCTTCCAACAACTGTGCACCCAAAGGGGAAAGCACCATAAAATCAAGAATGATGGAAAATTGCAGGAATGCTAAAATGGCGATGACAAACCATTGATAAGGAGTGAATTTTAACAGAGCAGATGACATAGCAAATAGGGTGCATAAGGTGGTTAATCGGGTAGTTCCTCTATGAAAAAACCCATGGATTGAACAGCGTGGATGATTTCTGACCAGTTGTTTTTGTTGCTTACCGTGCGCAGGATGCGGTCACAATCGCTGAGATCCACAGTGGCACGGGTGACCAAACCATCTATTTTGAGTTGGTTACAAACGCGATTTGCTTCCGGGCGTTTGTTGATGTTCGTCTTGAATACGCCAATCTTGGGTGGTGTTGGCGTTTGGGAAGCGGAAGGCTTAGGAAAGGTGACGGGTTTTTTAGCAAGCAGATACATCGAAGCCGAATTAAGTGAAGCAAATATAGAACGGTTTCGGGGAAAATGTACGAAAAAGTACTGGGGCACAAACCTGATCAGTGTAAGCACCAGTAAGCGAATTTTAGTTCCACTTACTGGTACTTAATTTTGGAAAAAACTAAACTTTTACTTCCAACATTTCTTTCATCGCACCCAGCAAATACTGCCAGTTCTGCTCGCTGTGCTCCATCACTTCGGCGGAACGAATGTTGTCCTGCTCAATGGTGACCAAGGTGCCTGGTCCAATTGACTCAAATGTATAAGTGATGGTTTGGTAATTTTCGGGCAGGTCGGGCAGTTCCGCAGCGGCAAAACTACTCCAGTAATTGTACTTCATCATGTGCGGCGGATCGAATGCTAAAACGGTGCCGTGGTCTTCAAAGGTCTGTTCTTCCCACTCACCCCGATAAATGATGGGTGTACCAACTTGCCAGGTGGTAATCAGTTCTGATTCCCAAAATAGGGTTTTTACAGATTCGGGTTCGTTGAGCGCCGCAAAGGCTTTTTCAATGGGTGCAGCAATTTCCATACTGGTTTTAAGCACAAATGGATATTTCATCTGGATGATTTTTTTGACAAAGTTAATCCCCTCCACTGACAACCCTATGGCAGTCGCTCAATACCTTTTTTAAATTTACCATTTATAGACATCCACCTGGTATTCGCTGAGCGCAATGTGGTCGGATTTACGGAAAGGATCGGTGGTGGAAACCAGTTTTTGAATGCGAGACACTCGAAAATCCCGGTATTCCTCCCGCTTCCAGCACCAGGCAATCAGGTGCCAATTGAGCGAGTAAAAAATGAGCCCGATGGGCTCAACCTCCCGAGAACTGGCCTCTTGAGCCGCATTTTCATACTGCAAACGCAGGCTATTTTTGGAAACAATCGCCGTTTGAATTTTTGCCAGATAGTCGTAGTCATTTTCAAGGCAACTCGGGCGCAGCGCTTGCACACTCTCGTGCATGTGTTCCATTTTGTCTTTTTGGGCACTTTTGAGCACTGCTTTGACCTTGTTGAGGGCCGCAGCATAGTGGCGGCGGATACCCTGATCGGCAAAGCGCATCACCAAGGGCTCCATCAAGGATAAGGCATTGGCTTCTTCGTTGCTAAAGATAACGGGAGGCAAAAAATACCCATTCATCACAAAATACCCATGGCCGGGCTCAAAACCGACCGGAATCCCGATCTCATCCAAAGCCCGAATATCCCGGTATACCGTGCGTACACTGATTTCGAAGCGTTGAGCGATGGCTTCGGCGCTGAGGTGTTTTTTGGATTGCAGGGCGGTCACAATGCCCATCAGCCGATCTACCCGATTCATGTCAACAGAATTTGTGGTGAAAATAGCACAAAATACCATTTTGAAAAACGAAAAGTTGAAAAATTACTATACTTGCTCAAAATCATTTTGGTAAAAAAACATCCCGAATTTTGACTTTCATCAAAATCCGGGATGTTGAAAAAAACAGCTATAAAGGGAAGCGGTTAACATTCGGGTGATTAAAAGTGATCGTTAATTGAGCAGTTCTTTACCAAAACGAGCTTCAATGATGCTCTTGAGTTTTTGACGAGCGCGTGCCAAACGACTTTTGATGTTGGATTCAGAAAGGCCAGTTTGCTGGCAAATTTCTTCAATCGAGCGCTCGTGGAAATAAAACAGGTGCAATACTTCACTATCGCTTTCGGGTAATTGTTCGATGGCTTGGCGCAACCAGAAGGAAGTTTCTTGCTTTTCCATATGGTGGGCACCTTCGGCACGAACGCCAATTTGGATGCCATCGTTGATTTCTCCACTTTCGGTTAGTCCTTTGCGGTACTGCTTGCTGCGCAAGCGGTTGAGCGAAACAGAAGCAGCAATTTTGCAAAGCCAGGAGCTGAGCTTGGCGTCGCCGCGAAACTCCGGCAAAGCCTGGAAGGCCCGCAAAAAGGTGTCTTGAAATACTTCTTCAGCGTCATCATGCGTCTGGATGTAGCGGCCGATGGTCGCTCTCACGAGCTTCTGATGTTTGGCAACCAATTGGGCGTAAGCTTTCTGATCGCCACGGATCGATTGTTGGATCAACGCGGCATCTGTAATCAGGGTGGTGTGGGTTTTGGATGTAAAACTTGAAAAAACGGTTGTCATGAGTCGGGTGTTTAAAAAGATCCTTCAAAGTTGTTTAGGTGTAGGGCAACCCTGGCGGTTGCCCTTTAATGGGCGTCCGAGAGAAGGCAACCGCGAGGGTTGCCCGTACGGCGATTTCATGATTCAAATTTAGTCGGTGTTAGTATGACGGTAAATCCAGGTTTCACGGTTGGCGGTTTTGAGTTTATATTTGGCGGGTTTTCAAAAAAAAATGCCATCATTTGCGATAAATGACAGCATGAATTGGCAATAATTGCATCTAAATGCAAGATTCTAACTAGATTTTTGCAATTTTCTCCAAAAACTCTGCTTTTTTCTGCTTGGAAACGGGCACGGAATGGCCATTGCGGGTGATGATTTCGCCACCTTCGCCACGGATGTACTTTTTGATGTGATTGAGGTTGATCAGGTAGGAGTGATGTACGCGGAGGAAACCACAGGGTACCAGCATTTCCCCCACATCTTTGAGGGGTTTGGACAACATGATGGTTTCGTTGTGGATGAAAAAGATCTTGGTGTAACTGCCTTCACTTTGGCAATGTACAATATCAGCAACTTCTACAAAGGTCAAACCTTCTGAGGTAGAAAGGGCAATGGTTTTGGGGGCTTGCTCCGGTGCCTTGTTCAGATTTTCCATGACTTCAAACTGTCGCCAATCCGGTTTGGCTGTTTTATCCTTGGCTTTTTGGACAGCTGCCACCAATTCCTCGGCGTCAATGGGTTTGAGCAAGTAGTCTAATGCACTCAGCTTTATAGCCTGTAAGGCGTATTGATTGTAGGCGGTGGTAAAAATGACCTGAAACTGCAAGGGTCGGCATTGTTGCAGCAGATCGAGGCCATTGAGGTAGGGCATTTCAATGTCCAAAAATACCACATCTGGTGCTTCTTTGCGCAAGTGCTCCAGTGCTTTGCGGGAATCGTTGAACTCAGCAATCACTTCTACTTCCGGGCAGTGTTTAGTCAGCAGAGACGAGAGCACTTCGGTGCAGTATAGTTCATCGTCGATGAGGATTGCTTTCATGGTTGAGGATTTGAGGAAGTTGAGGGAGGTTGAGATGGTTGAGAGAGATTGAGGCTACCGCAGCGGCTTAAACAAGATCGCGTCTAAGTCGCTGCGGTAGCCCTAAACCTTCTAAACCATCTCAACCTTCCTCAACCAGTTAAAAAGTTTATTCCAAAGGCAGGGTCAGCCGCACTTTGGTGCCTGCTGCTTTACCTTCGGGTGTTACCAAATCTTCAATCAATATCGAAGCTTCAGTTTGATAAATCTGGTTGATCATCTGGATGCGCTCAGCTGTTACTTCCATGCCGTGTGATTTCTGAGCGGTGGCAGATTTGCTTTTGAAAGCTCGTGCTGCCGCTCGACCAACCCCGTTGTCCTCCACTTCTACCACCAATGCATTGCCTTCCTGAAAAACCCGGACCTCCAGATGGCATTCTTCGCCGGGTTTGGCTTCCTTGTGCATCAATCCATGCCAAATGGCATTCTCTACGTAAGGTTGAATGATCATTGGTGGAATTTCCAGGCAGGTGGGATCGATGGCCGGTGAGACTTGGACATGGTAAGTAAAACGATTGACAAAACGCATGGATTCCAGCTCCATGTACAAACGCAGCGCTTCCAACTCATCGCGCAGTGTAACCAGGTTGGACCTGGAATTATCGAGTACCAAACGAATCAAACGGCTGAATTTGGTCAAATAAGCTGAAGCCGCATCCGGTTCATTGCGTTGAATGAAACGATTGATCGAGTTAAGGCAATTGAATAAAAAATGGGGGTTCATCTGTGAGCGCAGGGCGGCCATTTCCACCTCGGCCAGTCTTTTGTTGAATTCTGCTTTCATACGTTCTTCTTTCCGGATTTGCCAGGTGCGCAAGCGGTAGGCAGCATAAATGAGGCCTCCAATGGCCAGGTTAATCAGGGCTATGAACCAGGGGGTACGCCAAAACGGAGGTTTGATCACAATGTCCAAAGTCGTAATGTGTTTGCTCCAGATGCCGTCGCTATTCCTTGCTTTTAGACAAAATTTGTATTTGCCGGGTGGCAGGTTGGAGAAGGTGGCCACCTTATTTTGTAAGGGCTCGGACCAGGTTTTGTCCAGGTTTTCCAGGTAATAACTGAAGTAAGTGTTTTCAGGAAGGGTATAACTGGGGGCCGCAAAGGTGATGCTGAAAATGTTTTGATTGGGTTTAAGTACAATTTTTTCCTGCCAATTGCCAATCTGCCCTGCTTCTTTCCAGGTTCTACCTTCCAACCTGAAATCGGTGATGATGGGAGTTAAAGCTGGAATTTTGCGCAGTACCGAATCAGGGTGGAAATAAATAAAGCCTCGTTTGGTGCCCGAACACACTATTCCGTTGGGCAACAAGGAAAAAGCATCCAACGTCGCGTCCAGTTTCAACCCATGTCTTTCGTCAAAATTGCGAACTTCCAGGGTGCGGGGATCAACCATCGAAATACCACTAGCGGTTGCCAGCCACAGTCGACCTTGTTTATCCTTTCCCAGTCCCTCAATCTGGGAATTGACCAGGCCATTTACTTCAGTGAGGATCACCGGTTTTCCATGCGGGTTGATTGCCGCCAAGCCCTGACGGGTTGACACCCAGATTTTGTCTTCAAAATCGCTCTCAATTCCGGTCACATCTTGTACACTGAAAGGAGAGCCATCTTTGTTTTTTACCTCAAGTATACGTTTCGCCTTGCTCGTTTTGATGTCGTAATCAAATACCCCATTGCCCATGGTACACATCCAGATGTGTCGACGAGCGCGATCTGCACAAAGCATATAGGCTTGATTGGGGTCATCCCGAAAATTATCGCCTTCTAAATAGCTCAAAAGGTTGGTTTTGCGGTCATAGAACAAAGGCCCAACCCCCCACTTGGCCAACCAGATGTTGCCATCAGCGTCCTCTTCCATATCGGGTACTACGGACTCAAGCCACACTCCCTTGGGTGGGTGGGCACTGCGTGCCGGGGTAAAGCGGCGATTCACAAAATCGGCTTCGTAGAGGGTGCCATTGGCGGTGATCCAGGTCTTACCTTTGCTGTCGCGTAAAATTTTGCAAGTACCACCCAGCCTTTTGGGCAATTTTGTAGTGATGTCTTCCGAGGTTTTTTTGACCGGATCGTAAGCATAAACCCCACCACAGTAAAAAGAGGAGGCGTAATATTTCTGGTCCTTGGGTTCAAAAAACACATCAAATACGGAATTGTCATAGTCGAACAC
>JAIXOO010000231.1 GCA_027486765.1 Saprospiraceae bacterium | reverse complement strand
TTGTTTGAATCGCTGGCTTCCGCCCTCAAAATTGGCAACGGAGTGGTGATGATTCTGAACATGGACAACCAGCAAATCACTACCTACAGCAAACACCTCTTTGATTTTGATTCGGGCATCTCCTACGAAGAGCCTTCGCCCAATACTTTTTCCTTCAACTCGCCCTACGGGGCTTGCCCTACTTGTAATGGTCTGGGATTCATCAATCAGGTGGACATGGCAAAGGTCATTCCTGACCCTAGTAAAAACATCTCTGAAGGTGGTTTTGCACCCTTGGGCGAATTGCGGGAAAACATGGCCTTCAAACAACTCAAGGTCATTGCCAAAGAATACAAGTTTTCGCTCACTACTCCGATCAAAGACATTCCAGCTGAGGCCATGGAAATGATTCTACGCGGGGGAGCACAAAAATTGGTCATCAAATACGATGGAGCAGAAGACGCCATCTACAACATGGCACAGGAGGGTTTGGTGAAAATGCTGGAGCGCTGGTACGAAGAAACGACCTCCGAAAAAATTCGCATCTGGGCCGAGGAATTTATGACCATCACCGAATGCCCGGAATGCCATGGTTTTCGTTTGCGCAAAGAATCCTTGCACTACAAGGTGCACGATCGGCACATTGGCGAGTTGTCGAATATGGACATTTCGGAGTTGGTGGAATGGATGGAAACCCTGCATGTATTCCTCAGCGATCGCCAACAACTCATCGCCAAAGACGTACTCAAGGAAATTCGCCTGCGTTTGGGTTTCCTGATGCACGTGGGATTGGAATACCTGACTTTGCATCGGCCTTCGCGCACGCTATCCGGTGGCGAGTCGCAACGCATCCGGTTGGCCACTCAAATTGGTTCACAACTCACTGGAATTACCTACATCCTGGATGAACCCAGCATCGGCCTGCACCAGCGCGACAACCAAAAGCTCATCGAAGCCTTGCGCCAATTGAGTTACATTGGCAATACTGTCCTGGTGGTGGAACACGACAAAGACATCATGATGGCCTCCGACTACCTCATCGACCTGGGCCCCGGAGCGGGCAAACACGGCGGCGAATTGGTAGCCGAGGGGGTTCCCCATACCTTTTTGGAAAAACACACCATCACCTCTGAATACCTGAGTGCCCGGCGCAAGATCGAAGTGCCCAAAGTAAGGCGCAAGGGCAATGGTCAAGAATTGGAACTGATCGGGGCCAAAGGCAACAACCTCAAAAATGTCTCAATTTCTATTCCTCTGGCCACTTTTTGCTGCGTGACGGGGGTGTCGGGCAGTGGCAAGTCCACCCTCATCAACGAGACTTTGTACCCCATTTTGCGCCAGCATTTTTACAATAGCCTGAAACCACCAATGCCTTACACCGAAATTCGGGGTTTGGAGCACCTGGACAAGGTCATTGAAATAGATCAGTCGCC
The DNA here is from genome assembly GCA_027486765.1 of Saprospiraceae bacterium. GTDB lineage: Bacteria > Bacteroidota > Bacteroidia > Chitinophagales > Saprospiraceae > Haliscomenobacter. The sequence continues at coordinate 5,572 of JAIXOO010000231.1, read as the reverse complement.
GATCGGGCGTACGCCTCGCTCCAATCCGGCTACTTATACCGGGGTGTTTACCGATATCCGCAACATTTTTGCGGAATTGCCCGAAGCTAAAATCCGGGGTTACAAACCGGGCCGTTTTTCCTTCAATGTCAAAGGGGGGCGTTGTGATGTATGTGAAGGTTCGGGCATGCGGGTGATCGAAATGAACTTTTTGCCGGATGTATATGTGCATTGCGAAAATTGCCTGGGCCGCCGCTACAATCGTGAGACTTTGGAAGTGCTCTACAAAGGTAAATCCATCAACGATGTACTGGACATGCCCGTGAGTGAAGGGGTGGAGTTTTTCCAAAACATCCCCAAAATTTACCGCAAACTCAAAACCCTGGAAGAAGTGGGTTTGGGCTACATCACCCTGGGCCAGCAGGCGACTACCCTTTCGGGCGGTGAAGCGCAGCGGGTAAAATTGGCGGAAGAATTGTCCAAACGGGATACTGGTCGCACCATCTACATCCTGGATGAACCCACCACCGGACTACATTTTGAAGACATTCGCCACCTTTTGGAGGTCTTGAATAAACTGGTGGAGCGGGGCAACAGTGTACTCGTCATTGAGCACAATATGGACGTGATCAAAGTGGCCGACTACGTGATCGATATGGGCATGGAAGGCGGTCAACGGGGTGGCGATGTCGTTTGTACAGGTACGCCGGAGAAGATTGCGAAGCATAAGGAGAGTCATACCGGGCGGTTCTTGAAGTTGGAGCTGTAGCATTTTTTGAAGAAACGTTATATTTCTTCTATCCCTCGCTCCACCTTCCACTGCCAAATCGTCCCATCCTCCGCATCAAACATCTCCTCCACAAAACTCATTCCACACTTTTTCAACACATGAGTAGAGGCATTCGGCTCCGCCAAAGTATGCGCTTGTACCGCTTTAACTTCTTCAAATTGAAAAGCGCGATCAATTAAACCTTGTGCAAATTCCGTAGCATAGCCTTGATTGCGGTATTCCGGGCGGATTTCATAGCCTATTTCCACAACGCCAAACCGCGTAGGGCCACCTTTGTAACCACCCGCGCCAATCAATCGATCGTCTGTTTTGTGTATGGCAAGGTATTGCCACCAGGCTTCTTCCGCTGGGTTAACCCGCACCCTTTCCATGGAATACACGCTGGGTTCATCTCCAAATTCCGTCCAGCCCGCCGTTACTTCCACCTCCAAATAGCTTGCCAGTTCGCGATCATGACGCAAAATCGCTTCATACAACGGAATGGAGCAGGCCACCAGGTAAAGGCGTGGAGTTTCGAGGATGAGTTCGGTAAGGTTGGGTTTCATCTGTCTTTTTTAATGAAAAGTGATGAGTGAAAAGTGAAAAGCAGGTACACCATTTGGATTCCACCGCTTAATTTTTCACTTTTCACTTTTCACTTTTCACTTTTCACTTACTCCTCTCCCATAAACGGATACTTATAATCCACGGGAGGATCGAAATTTTCTTTCATCGCGCGGGGAGATACCCAACGCAGCAAGTTCCAAACTGAACCAGCTTTATCATTGGTTCCCGAAGCGCGAGCACCACCAAAAGGTTGTTGGCCCACTACCGCTCCGGTTGGTTTGTCGTTGATGTAAAAGTTACCTGCGGCATTGCGCAGGGCATTTGACATCGCGTGAATGACGCCACGATCTTGAGCAAAAATCGCTCCAGTTAATGCGTATGGTGAAGTAGAGTCCACGATTGCCATCATTTGATCGAACTCCGCATCTTCGTATACATAGATGGTTAGGACTGGGCCAAAAATCTCCTCCTGCATCAGGCGGTGTTTGGCGTCGCTTACTTCCACCATGGTAGGCTCGATGAAGTAGCCTTTGCTTTTATCGTATTTGCCCCCAGCGATGATTTCGGCGTCTTTGGCGTCGCGGGCCAGGACGATGTAACTGGTGATTTTATCAAAAGCCCGCTCGTCGATCACTGCGTTGACGAAATTGCGGAAATCTTCTGGTGAGCCCAACTTCATATCCTTCACCATGGCTACCGCCTTTTCTTTCACTTCTGGCCAGATGCTCCTTGGCACGTAAGCGCGTGAGGCTGCCGAACATTTTTGCCCCTGGTATTCAAAAGCGCCGCGCACCATCGCCACCGCAAGAGCCGTAGGATTGGCGGAAGGGTGCGCCAAGATGAAGTCTTTGCCCCCCGTTTCGCCAACGATACGTGGGTAAGATTTGTACTTGGTGATGTTTTTGCCGATGGTAGTCCACATACCCTGGAATACCTTGGTGCTACCCGTGAAGTGCAAACCTGCAAAATCTGCATGGCTAAAGATGATGTCGCCAGCAATCGGGCCGTCCACCAGCAAGAGATTGATCACCCCAGGAGGAAGACCCGCAGCTTCAAAAATCTCCATGATCACCGCTGCCGAATAAATCTGGGTTTCAGCGGGTTTCCAAATCACGGTATTGCCCATCAGGGCCGGTGCTGCCGGTAAGTTGCCCGCGATGGAGGTAAAATTGAAAGGAGTGATGGCAAACACAAAACCTTCCAGCGCCCGGTATTCCATGCGGTTCCAGGTCAGCGCAGGGCTTTGTGGTTGTTCCTTGTAAATTTGCACCATGTATTCTGCGTTGAAACGCAGGAAATCGCAAAATTCAGCTACAGCATCAATCTCAGACTGGTAGGCATTTTTGGACTGCCCCAGCATGGTGGCTGCATTCATTTTGGCGCGGTAAGGCCCGGCCAACAAATCGGCAGCTTTGAGGAAAATGGCCGCCCGCTCTTCCCAAGGCATGGCTTCCCAGCTGGGCTTTGCGGCCATTGCCGCTTCGATGGCCAAGTGTACATGCTGGGTGCCGCCTTTGTAGTAATACCCCAGGATGTGTTTGTGCTCGTGGGGAGGGCGAATGGCAATTTTTTCGCCCTCCAGTATTTTTTTCCCACCAAGGGTTTGTGGAATTTCGACGATTTGGCCCTTCATTTCAGCCATTTTGGCCTTGAGTGCGGCTTTCTCTGGCGAGCCGGGAGCATAACTCCAGACCGGTTCGTTTTTAGCTTTGGGTAGTTGAAAAAAAGCGTCAGACATATTTGGTAATTTGGTTGTACTAGATTTTTACCTGGGGCGGAATAAAGGGCGAAGCATCGCCACCACCCTTGATGATTTCCCGCACGATGGTTGAACTGATGTGGGAATAGGCGGGTTGGCTGATCAAAAAAATCGTCTCCAAACCATCTCCGATGATGGCGTTGAGCTGGGAGATCGTTTTTTCGTAGTCAAAATCGGAAGCGTTGCGCAAGCCGCGCAGCAAGTATTTTGCCCCGATTTTTCGACAAAAATCCGCCGTCAGGTTTTCAAAATAATCCACTTCTACACGGGGTTCATCGGCAAAAACGGCCCTGATCCAATCCAGGCGTTGATCCAGGGTGAAGAGGGAATTCTTTTGGGTATTTACACCCACCGCTATTATCACTTTATCAAAAAGAGGGAGGGCGCGATGCACCAAATCGACATGACCAACGGTGATGGGGTCGAATGATCCCGGGAATACTGCAATCTGAGCCATAAGGTGCAGGGATTTCCCGTCAAAGATAAACATTTATTTTTGCCCCACTACATAGATGATGCAATGGGATAAATCGAACAAAAATATTGCAGAGGTAGCTTTATTTTGTTTATTTGTCTGACCAAATTAACCACATCAAATTCTTGGATTGTATGAAAAACCTACTCTGCTATAGTTTTTTAAGCTTATTTGTCCTTTTTAGCCACCTGAATCTGGCTAGCCAAACCAAGCTCGCCAAACTCAGTCCAGTCAAATTTTCAGAGGTACAAATCACCGATGCCTTTTGGAAACCTCGCATTGATAAAATAGCCAGTGTAACCGTTCCCGTTTGTATCCAACAGACTGAGGTAAAAACCGGGCGTATCCGCAACTTCGAGCGGGTAGCTGGCACCCGCGATGGCAAATTTGAAGGTATTTTTTACGACGATTCCGACGTGTACAAGGCATTGGAAGCCATGGCTTATGCCCTGAAAAACAAACCCGACCCTCAGCTCGAAGCCAAATGTGACGAGTGGATCGATAAAATTGCCGCTGCCCAACAAAAGGACGGCTACATCAATACTTATTATACCCTCACCGGCATCGACAAACGTTGGACCGACATGTCGATGCATGAGGATTACAACACCGGGCATTTGTTAGAAGCCGCCGTGGCCTACTACAATGCCTCGGGCAAGCGCAAGTTGCTCGACGTAGGCATCAGAATGGTGGAGCACATGATGAGCCTTTTTGGCCCAGGCAAACGCCACTGGGTGACGGGGCACCAGGAACTGGAACTGGCCCTGGTAAAAGTGTATCAAGTCACCAAAGACCAACGTTTTCTCGATTTTTCACACTGGCTGCTTGAGGAGCGGGGCCACGGTTACGCGCATGGCTATACCTGGACGGAATGGAAAGATACTGCCTATGCCCAGGATGTAAAACCCGTGAGCCAGACCACCCAAATCACCGGCCACGCCGTACGCGCCATGTACCTGTACACGGGTGCTGCCGACGTCGCTAGCTACACGGGCGATGAAACTTACCTCAAGGCCATGAGCACCGTGTGGGACGATGTGGTGGAGCGCAACATGTACATCACCGGAGGCATTGGTTCTTCGGGTTCCAATGAAGGTTTTTCCAATGATTATGATTTGCCCAACGAAAAAGCCTACTGTGAAACCTGTGCCTCGGTCGGCATGGTGTTTTGGAATCAACGAATGAACCGCTTGACGGGCCAAACCAAATTCATTGATGTATTGGAAAAAAGCTTGTACAATGGGGCACTCGATGGCTTGTCGCTGAGTGGTGACCGGTTCTTTTATGGCAATCCACTGGCCTCCAGCGGCACCCATTCCCGCCGCGAGTGGTTTGGCACAGCTTGCTGCCCCTCCAATATCGCCCGCTTGATTGCCTCATTGGGGGATTACATTTACGCAGCCGATGCCCAGAGCATTTATGTCAACTTGTTTGTGGGCAGCAACACCAAAATTGGGCTGAGTACTGGTGAGGTAAGCATCAAACAAGAAACAGAATACCCATGGAAAGGATTGATCAAAATCCAGGTTGACCCCAAAACTGTGGGTCAACAATTTACCCTGAAAATTCGCCTGCCGGGCTGGGCCAAAGGCAATCCTGGAGCAGGCTCCCTCTACAAATTTTTAGATGCAAGCCCCACTAACTTTGCCACCCTACGTGTTAATGGGCAAAACCAAAACCTGCGCCTGGAGGAAGGCTACTTGATTGTAGAGCGTACTTGGAAACCTGGCGATTTGGTAGAGCTTGACTTGGCGATGCCCATTCGCAGGGTCATTGCTCGGGATGAAGTGAAGGAAAATACTAACCGCGTCGCCTTTCAGCGGGGTCCTTTGGTGTATTGCGTTGAGGGCGTTGACCACAAGGGCTCAGCCTGGAATTTGATCGTGCCTGATCAGGTGAAATTCACCTCAGAATGGCGTTCCGATCTACTTGGCGGCGTAATGACGCTGACAGGTACAGGTATGGCCATCGTGCCTACTGCGGACGGAATTGGTGCACAAACCATCAAACAAAAAATCACGGC
>JAIXOO010000108.1 GCA_027486765.1 Saprospiraceae bacterium | reverse complement strand
TTCAAGCCAGACAGTTTCGCCAAATCATCAGGCAAATGAGTCAGGGCATTTTTACCCAAATTGATTTCCTGAAGGCTCGGCATTTGTAGCAATACCTCCGGGAATGCCTCAAATTCGCAGTCAAACAGGTTTATTTTGGTCAAGTGTTTGAATCCTAAAATCTCCGCAGGAAGACTATCGAGGTAATTACAAGATAAATCAAGCGCTTTTAACTCGGCTAGCTCAAACAAGGTTTTGGGAATATCTTTCAACCCCATTCCGCAAAGGTTTGCTTTTGCGGTATTGGATTGCCTGGCTTTGAGTATTTGCCGTTCTAAGGGGGTCAACAAGGGCGTATTTTTTAATAAAGTCTGCCCATTTCTCATCGCCTTTAGTGCCCGGTCTGTAGCGAGCATCTCTTCGCCAGGTAGGTAGTATTTTTTCTCCAAGACATCCCGGAAATGGTAAACTTGAAACTCGGGATGTTCAAAGGATGGCTGTAGGCCCACCACGATGCCCCTTTTTATATGCGCAGGGGTATAGGTAAACGAGTGGTCAAAAGACAGGATCAAATCGGCCTCTATCTGCCCGTTTATGGTCAGTTCACCGTGGTTGTACACGCCCGCTACTAAGGTTTGAGCCACCTTCACATTGCCCCTGAAGTAGCAATCCCCACCGCTTACAAAGATGTTCTTTGCCTCAATATTACCCTGCACGATGATCAAAGGGCCGTAATCGGTTTCTTCCTGAATGATGTACTCCTCAGCATGCAGGTTTTTTAGGAAAATAGCGCCGTAGTAGGGTTCAGTCATAAAGGTGGCATCCATTTCTAGACTGGAAGTAGACACCTCATTTTCAAATACGTAAACCAATTCATTCGCGTATTTTTCCAGAATGTAATCAGGAAAATGGCCCAGTTTGTAGCGCTCAATTGCTGCTTTAAAAGACATGGAGATGCCTTCGTTCAGTAGGGTAGTGTTGAGGTTTTGGTGTTTCATGATAGTGGTTTTAGGTGGATCGTTTTGATGGAATGTATTACACATAGCATAACAATATTCATTCTATCCTTTTCAACACAATTTGTCCTTGCCCTTCTAGAATCAATTGATTGCCTCTTTTGCTGTATTTAGTCATAAATGGGATCAGGCGAACAAAATCCAAAGCGTATTCGGTATCGCAACACGTGTACGTGCAAAATAAAGTGCTGAAGTCAATGTTTTCATCGCTGCGGATGTGGTAGGTTCCTTCACAGCGATTTTCATCCAATATAACTACAATGCTGCTATCACTGGTAAACGCCAGAGTATAGCTGTTTTCGGCTTTGAGGAATGACGAGCCTTTGGTTTTTTTGAATTTTTCGACTTCCCATTTTCCGAGTTGTAGTTCCGCGAGGCTTATGTTTTCCTTGGTGCAGGAAAATAATAAGAACCCCAATGTCGCTATGGTAAGGGTGATTAATATTGATCTTTGCTTCATAATTATGATTGTTGATGTCTCGGCTTATTTACAACGAATAGAAAACATTAGTATTTCGTATTATTCCAGCTTTTCAAGTTCAATCACCGTTCTTGAGCCATCGATATTTTTATAATCTAATTTGACAAAGCCGTAAGTTGGGTTAAAGTAGGCAATCAGTTCGGTTTCGCCAATCCTGCTTTTGGCTTTACCTTTCACGATAACGGACAAAATTCTCTCCATCTTGCGTCCCTTGGCCAATTTCTACTACTGTTGGCTGCTCCTATTCCCATCAATTAAGACCAGCGCTCAACGATACCCTTTCGAATAAGCAGTTCGATTGGTACTGCTTAAACCGCCCAAGCCCCCCTCTCGGTAGGTTTCTACAATTAACCTCGGCTCCCAAGGTGGGTTGCCAGCCGCTTCCAGCCATAGGGTTTGGATCATTTTGCTTTCTCGCCACTGCCCACTTTTGGGATCTTGATAGGGCAAGAGGGTGGTAATCACCAGGCGATTTTCCTGCCATTTTGTGGTTGATACAAGGGGTTTCATACTTCGCCCTACGTTGATGCTGTTTTCACTTGGCGCACCATTCAGCCCATAGCGGTAAGTGATCAAAGGCTGCAGTTCTCTGGGTGTAAACAGCACCCGTTCGATCTCCAAGTAATCCGAACGCTGCAAAATGGCTATTTTTTCGCCCCAGCCACTACCCAGGGAAGCTACTTTACTTCCATCGGTACGATTGATGACCGAAACCGTGCTCAATTCAGCAGTTGACCAGCTGCCTGTAAAATCAGGATTGGGCAATGCCGGGGAACGATTTCCGAGGGCGGCTCTATCGGTCCGGTTATAGGTAGGAACCCGTTTACCCGATCCAAGCGGAGGGGGAAGGTAAGGATCAGCTGCATTGGCCTGCGCCGAAACCCTGGGGTATTGCACCAGAGAAAGTTCATACTCCTTTACGATGGAATCCATGATGCCAATGACCCAGGGGTAGTGGTCTTTTACGTCAATTTCTTCTTGTGGATCAACCCGGAGGTCAAACAAACGGACCAGATTGTCGGGGTCAGCATCGGGCATTTCGGTCCTGAAATTGTACCAAAACTTCCAGTCACGCCATTTTACGGCCATTACACTGCCGCTACGGCTCATAAAAATGGCACTTTCTCGATTGGACTGTTTTTGATGGCCTTCAAAAAAGGGCAGCTGATTGACTCCATCAATTTTGCGGTCACTCGGAGCATAAGGCACACCCGCCGCCGCCGCAATGGTGGGAAACAAATCAACCTCATGCACTACCTCATTGGAAACCTGGCCGTTTTTGATGCGCCCCGGCCATCGAATCACACAAGGCGTGCGAACCCCACCTTCCATGGCCGAATTGTAAAAGCCACGCCAAGGCCCCGAGGAGCCACGCCAGGGCCGCCGCATTTCAGCACCATTGTCGGAGCACCAGATGACCAGGGTATTTTTTTCAATGCCCAACTTTTCCAGTTCTTTCAAAATCAAGCCTACGTTGTAATCAACATCGGCCATCGCATCACCCATATCGCCTGCCCCTGTCGTACCTGCTTTATCTGGATGTGGCAAAGCTGGAAAATGGAGTTGGGTCATGGGGTAATACAAAAAGAAAGGCTGCTTTTTTGCTGCACTTTTCCGAATAAAGGTGACACTTTTTTCGGCCGCTTCACGGTCAATGGTGCGCCTCGTTTCCTGATCAAAAGTTTTGACTTTTTTGGAATCCTGGCCTGCCACTCCTTCCCAGATGAAGGGAATTTCCTGGTCTTTGGGAAAGCCCTTCATGGCCGTAAATTGGGATAGGTGGCTCGTTCCCGGAATGCCGTACCATTCATCAAAACCTTGATCCGTGGGCTCTCGTTTTCCCAACCAGTTTTCGGCACCAAGGTCCCACTTACCAAAAAGTGCAGTGGCATAGCCCGCTGTTTTGAGCTGCTCCGCCAGCGTAGTTTCCCATAAAGTTGTGCCAGCGTAATAATCATCCCCCGCACGGGCAGCGTACCTCCCGGTCAGGATGGCAATGCGCGAAGGGGTGCAAGAATACTCAACATTGAAATTGGTCAGGCGGATACCTTCATTGCCGATTTTATCGATATTGGGGGTGGGAACTCCGCGAACGCCGCCATAGACATTCACCTCCCCTACCCCGAGGTTGTCCGGAAAGATCAATACGACATTGGGTTTGTTTTGGGAAAAAATAGGGTGCAAAATGGCAAACAGGATAAGGCCTATCCCCAAAATCTTGAATTGATGGGCGTGCATATTGAAGGTGTTGATTGTAGTAAAGATAGGAATTACTTACCGGATTTAGGCCTGGATTTTCTCCAGCGGATTTGGCTTTTTTACTCCTTTGTTGAACCGATTGATAAAGGTACAATGCTGGCAAAAATCTTCCACCAATACCCCATTCAAAAACCCATCGCGCATTTTGGTAAATCGATCACTATTGAGAATGTCCTGTAAGGTTTGTTC
>JAIXOO010000509.1 GCA_027486765.1 Saprospiraceae bacterium | reverse complement strand
GACCCGCTTTAGGTGCCCAGAGCTTAAATTTAACAATATTGCGGTCTTTAAGGGGTAATGCACCACCCCAATCAATGACCATCGCGTGCCATTCGCTACCAGTATCTTTATAGCGGCCTACCTTATCACTGGTGTTGATGCCCGTTTTGTCAGGGTTGTTCACGGAAGTGATGTCGGCAAAACCTGGGCTACCATAAGCGATATTGCGTGCGCACTCAAAGTTGTCCAGAATGAAGGCGCTAGGAGCTGTTCCACTACAAGCTGGTCCTACAGTCAGGTTGTCGAACAGGTAAGTGTCGGAGCTAGCATCAGTCCCTGGATCAAAAAACAGGATGATTTTTTTCAGGTTTTGTGTAGCTGCTGCCTTGCTAAAATCGAAGCTGTACTCAATCCATTCGCCGCTTACGGCAATGTTTTTGTTGCCTTCGATGGCACCGCTAGTGCCTTCCAGTTTCAGGATAAACGCCGAAGCTACGGCAGCCTTGACCTGGATTTTGAATTGGTTGTTGGTGCTGAGGTCCAGCGCAGTAGGCAATTCAGCCAGGAATAGGCTGTACCCAGAGCCCGCTTTTTTGGTGTAAGAACCAACCTTAGCGCTGCTGTTGAGGCCCAAAGTGTTGCCCCCAGCGGCATTGTCTACCGTTGAGTAAGTACCTTCGATCGCATTCCAGGGCAACTTGGCGCCGCCCTCGAAGTCTTCGAGTACTACTTGTGTCATACCCAGCATGGGTAGCAAAAGCATTGTGAAAAAGAGCAGATGTTTTTTCATGTTGTTAGATTTTGGGTTCATGTGCTGAACCTATTGCGAAATGACCAGTGGATAAGTGCTTGTATACGTGGGTGAACTGATTTGCAAGAAGTAAGTTCCTTTGGGTAGTGCTGGCAGAGTAAATTGCTGTCGCTGTAGTCCGGTATTGAGTCGTGTAGGTCCTAACAAACGGTGTACTACCCGGCCTGCGGTATCGCTCAAAACGATCTTGACCGTTTCACTCGAAGCTTGTACAAAGGAAAGGTCGAGATTTTTTTTGACCGGATTAGGGTATATTTTGAGTTGCAGGTCGGTAGCAGTGAGTGTTTTAACTTTGGTTACATCGGCAGTAAAGCCAATTTTTTTGAGTGCCGTCTGAATTTCAGCATTGGCCATGAAGTGCTTCCACAATAGACCACTGCGGTGATTTTCGATCATGTTGATGATGGGCCCTTGGTCGATGGCCAGATAGCTGTCCGCAGTCCAATTGAGTTGAGGATTGAAGGCGTCATAAAATCCCATGGGCCCAAACAATTCGGCACCGTATTCGCGGTAAAAATGTTTGAGTGCCCCCAAAGATTCAACTGGAGTGTAAGGAAAAGAGCCAAGTGCAGCGGTAGGAGCGATGGTGCCATTGTCCTGAGGCCCGCTGTTGGGCTCGTGCGCAAGGTAGCCTTGAATGGGGTCGTCGCTAGCAGTTAAGCCCCAGCAGTTTTCACCATAGCCCTTGAATTTTTTAGGGTTGGCGATGCAGTAGGCCCGATTGATCAGGGTGTGATTGCGGTTCTGAGTAAAATAGTTGGTGTATTTATCCTTGATGTTGCGTGGGTCAAAACCCATGAACGAATAATGAGCGAAGAAAAGGGGCCCACCCAAGGCGGGCCCTAGAGGTAATAGAACACTGTAATACTGATTCTTATTGACGTAGTTGCTGTTGCCAGCCCAGCCTTTTTCATACAAACCTTCGGGTACGCCGTGGGTAGGTGCGGCAATGCCCAAGAGGTAAACGATCATACCCTCGTTCCAGCCACGTACAGGGAAGTTCATGGCGAATTGGAAGTTGGGTGACCAGTGCCAGTAAATGAAATTCTGGAAATATTGGCGGTACCAATCCCACTCGATGGCCTCCCACAACCCGGTGATTTTGCTGCGAATCAGCTGTTCTTCCGTGCTGTTTTCCTTAAAATAGTCCCGTGCGGCCAACAAACCTTCGAAGAGGAAGGACGTTTCTACCAAGTCGCCGCCATCGTCACGGGTACTAAAGGGAATGGTTTTGCCACTCACCCCATTCATCCAATGGGGAAAGGCACCTTTAAAACGATCGGCTTTTTCCAGGAAACTGAGCATTTTTAAGAGACGATCCCGCCCTTGTTCCCTGGTAATGAAGCCCCTTTCAATCCCAACCAGTAGGGCCATCACGCCAAAACCAGTTCCTCCAATGGTGACAATGTCTCCAGAGGTATTCCGTTCGCGGCTGAGGCCTGATTGAGGATGGGCAAAATCCCAGAAATAGCGGAAGGTATACTCTTGCACCATGTCCAGCAACTGATCGTCGCTCTTGGGCGCAGTGCTGGCGCTGGCTATGGTGCTGGGCTGGCTTTCCTGGCCGCTGCCGCTGGTACTGGTGAGGCGATAACTAGCCTTTACATTGAGCCCAAGTGGGCGCACAAAATCCAGGTAAATGCTATCGGATTTGCCCACTTGCTCGATGAGCTTGAAGGTTTGGCCTTCATCTAGGGAGCGGTAAACCCTGAAAGCGGTTCCGCCCGAGTTTCCACTATTTTTCCAGCGCAGTTCGATATGACTGTCGTAACCTTTGGCCCGAAACTGTTCCGGTACAGATAGATTTGCTGTAGAAGAAGCCCGATAAGTTCTTACTTCATCAATCAGGAGGGTATGCTCCTGGGCATCGGCGGCATTTTGCCCAAAAATGATGGCTTTGATTTGTTTAAAATTGATCCCGGTCTGATTGGGGTCGCGGGTCATGACACTGAGGGGGATTTTGACCTGGGTCCAGATTTTGGCATCCAGCCCAGGGGCGTAGTTACCGATGTTGTACTTGCGCGATTTGGTGGAGCCAGGGGCACCTTCCAGGAAAATATTGGGCCAATCGGCCTTGTTGAGGCCATTCGGGGCATAAGCCCAAAAAGCGAGGGTATCGGTATTGCTAATGTCTTGAAAAGGGAAACCTGGGGCGATCACTAATGCCGACCAGTCCCCGCCACTACGGGAATTCCAGCGCAAGCGCAAACTATTGCGGCCCTGAAACGCAGTGCCATCGGTGGGGAGTTTGTCACCACTACTACCAGTTTGTTCCAAAAAACTGGCTCCAGACTTAAAAGCCAAGCCAGTATCATAATAGCCAGGGTTGTTGCTGTCACTAAAAAAGTAAACTTCCTGACTATAAGTTGGCACACAGGCCTGTAAAGAGAGGAATAGAAAGCTGAAAAAATGTAAGTAGCGTTGCTTCATACTTGCGATCAAATAGATATAAGTGCAATCTTATCTCATTT
>JAIXOO010000216.1 GCA_027486765.1 Saprospiraceae bacterium | reverse complement strand
GAGCGGGTTGGATCGCCCTGCACCCAGGTCAGGATTTCCTGGATCGCATCGGTACGCACCTGATTGTAGGCGCTTTGGCCATCCAGAATATCGGCATTGAGGCCAGTGCCGTCGCCCAGCTTGGAGCGCAGGTGATTGACAATCAGCGTAAATTTTTCGCCGCGTTGATCAATAAAGGTTTGAGCGAGGGGCAGGCGGTTTTGTAAAAAGATGCCATTGCTGGAATTCAAAAAAACTGGCCCTCCGTCGGGTCTTACTTTGGCTGTTTTGTAAATGATTCCCACCACAATTTGATCAGCACCATAACGAACTCCTGGTCCACTCAAGGCATAAGTACCCGACCCGCGCAGGGCATTGAGGGAATCCACCAGTTCCTGGGCCGCACTGCGATTGCCACCGCCGTCGTTTTCGAGCTCTTGCAAGCCTAGAATATCGGCGTCCAATTGGATGATGGCCTGGAGAATTTTGCGCGTTTGCAAGCGGAAAGCCGTCAATGTACGCGCACCCCGAGCGGTAGGAAAACCGCCACCTGCGCCATCACCATTGAAGAAGTTCAGTAGATTGAAGGTGGCAATTTTGAGGTCACCTGCCGGGCGTGGCGCGGCTGGGCGTGGGTTGTCGTTGATAAAAGCGACTGGGGCCAAAGGGCGTATGCGGTAATTCCCACTGCTGAATTCCAGTATCCCACTGAGTCCTTCCACCGAGTTGCCCAAACGCAGCATATTGCCCTTGTTCACTTGGAGATGATACACTGGAATTCGGTAAGTATTGGTATAGCGGTCATCCAGGATGATCCGTTCACTAAATTTTTGTTGCTGGTAGGCTACGAAGTTTTTGACACTGGGCAAATTCAATTCGGTGTATTGCAATTGCAAGCCACTGGAGGATAAGCTCAATTCGCCCGTTTCTCCCAGCTCATGGTTGAACACAATGGTCAACTTTTGAGGAAAGCTGACCCGCATACCTTCTACTGCTTCCAGCGCAGTGCTTGAATCCTGGGGCAATTGAATCAATGCCGCCGGAGGCAAATCTTGCTTGGTGGCACACACTTTCAGGTCGCGGACTTGGGTCAATATGGTTGCTCCGTCACGCTCCGCCACCTGGGCCCTGACGCGCACCCGATCACCAATGCTGATGCGGGGGCCAAAGCCGTTGTTGTACACAAAAAGCCCTTCCGAACTGCGTTCATTGTCATCGTAATCAAATAGCTCTTCCTGGATAAAAAAGCCCAGCAAGCTGCCATCTTCCTGTTCCTGAAAATCAGCGGTGACAATGGCTTCTACGTCTACCGTTTGGCCCTCCAATGGCGAAGTTGCAGTGCTGCCTTGCACTTCTGAAATCCAGGTCGCTGCGGTATTGCAAACAGTGGAACTGCTGATGCTGAACCCAAAATGATAGTCAGCCACTAAATTATCAGGGGGGTCATTGGCGTCCTGGTCTTGTACTCCGCTGGCCAGGATGGTAACCTGGACAATTTCTCCGGCCAAAAAATCAGTTTGAGGATCGAGTATAAAAGTGTCGGTAGTGTCATTGGTAGCAAGTCGAGAAAGGGTAAAAGTATGCTTTCCGCTACGCGAACCCATCAGGCTGATGGCGTTGGCGCTCAAAACTACCATTTCATTGAACTTGATGGCGATGTTGACATTGGCGGCTACCCCATTGGCTTTGTTCAGCGGTTGGGTACTCAATACTTGCGGGCCTTGATCCAGTTGACCACAAATCACTGCGTGTTTACCCAAACCATCGAAGGTATTGCTGGTAAACACTTCCCATTCGCTAGCTGGATCAAAGGTGTTGTTGGCATCAGCGTCACCTTTACAAATGTCTTTGCGCCGCCGCAGGGTTTTGTCTACGGTTGAAATGCTGGCATTACCCCAGCCAGCGTTGCCCGGATTTGTACCAATTTGACCAATCGCATCGATGACGGCACCATTTGCGCCGCCTTTGCGCAGGACTAGGGCATCGTTTCCGTCAAAAGCCACCAGATTGCTCGACCCCACGTCCATCACCGCAATGATGGCGCGGTCGGCATCGGTGCGCCCCAATACAAAAACTTTACCCGCTGCCAAGGAGCCAAATAAAGTCAAGGAAGCCGTGGGTGTACTGACCCCATTCGAGTACAATTGAAGCACGTAAGTGCTCAAATTGATGGTCGAACTGGTTCCATTGTAAATTTCGAGGGCTTTGTTGTTGCCCGAACCTTCCACGTATTCGGAAAAGATCAAATCGCTGGGTTGGGCGTATAAAGTGATGAAAGTGACTAGATTTACCAATCCTAACAAGACAAATTTACCTAGATAACAGGTGTAGAAACGATCCATGGGAAAAATATTTGCGCAAAGGTATTCAGATTTTTTTGGGAAAAAGCTAGATTAAACTGAATGTTCTTTCTACATTTGCACCTCGTTCATAAAAACTGTTGAACCATGCCAAAGATGAAAACACATTCCAGCGCCAAGAAGCGTTTCAAGGTGACTGGATCCGGCAAGGTAAAGCGTTTCCAAGCCAACACTTCGCACTTAATGCGCAACAAAAGCAAACGTGCGAAATTGGCTCACCGCGACTCTACTCTTGTTTGTGACGCAGAAGAAAAGCGCGTATTGCGCATGCTCTGCAAAGCTTAATGACGGACTGCTCCGTTCTCTTTTTTAACGAGAATACAGGAGAAAGCATCACCCAGTTGGTGATCCCTGTATTGTACTAAAAAAACCAACAATGCCACGTTCAGTGAACGCGGTGGCTTCAAGAGCCCGCCGCAAGAAAGTTTTAAAAGCCGCTCGCGGTTTCTTTGGTGCTCGCTCCAAAGTTTTGACTGTAGCCAAAAACGCCTTGGATAAGGCAATGGGTTACGCTTACGTCCACCGCAAAGCTAAAAAACGTGCCTTCCGCCGCTTGTGGATTGCGCGTATCAACGCAGGTGCTCGTCAATATGGCGTTTCTTATTCCCGCCTGATGCACCATCTCGCCGAGAGTGATGTACAGTTGAATCGGAAAGTATTGGCAGATTTGGCACTTAACCATGCCGACGCGTTCAAAGCAATCGTAGATTCCGTACGTTAATATATACGACGACATCGACCCAAACGGGGCGGCCATATCAGAAGATATTGCTGCCCCGTTTTGTTTTTATTAAAATTATTCCCACTTTTATACTTGTTCCCGCTGAAGTTTACGTTTAATTTTTTTAGAACAAGCTCTTAAACCCTCATTCACATGGCCAACATCGAAGCGATCCGCGACCTATTGCGCACCAATTCCGTCAGCAAAGTTTTAAGCGTCAATGCCCGCAACCAATACGTTTTGGCGTTCCGCGATATGCTGAACGAGCTGGGATTTTCCAATGAATTAAAAATGAGTTCGATTGGCAGCAGCGATTTTTTTGGGAATGAGGTGGTGAATGCAGTGGTGAGTTTTGCCCGGCGGAACAAACTAGATTCAACGGGTTTGACGGTGACCCCCTTTTTGGGTGCTACCATGGTAGAACGCCACGAAACCTTACCGGGAGTAAAATCCCTGGAAGGGGCCATCGCCAATGGCCAATATGCCCAATTCAACCTGCAAAACATGGCAGACCGCAACAACATCATTTTGCGGAGCCTGCTCCAGACCTTAGGCATTACAGGTACGACCACCCAGGACGCACTGCGCAATTTTGCCCTGCGCAAAGGATTGTCTTCGGACGGTTACCAACTCACCGAAAGTCTGGCCAAAGCCCTACTTACTGATCTGTACCAACTCTACGGAGATGGCTTGCCCAAACTATCCATCAAACCAGTGACTACCAATCCTCCCTGGACGGGCACGGGCAATACTGGAAATACGAACACAGGAAATACAAATACGGGTAATACTGGAAATACCAATACCGGCAACACCGGTGGAACTGGCTTCCCTCCCGTTACCAATCCGGCCATTGGCAATAATTTGCAAGTCGACGACCGCGGTGGAACGGTCGTCATCTCTGACGGCTCACGCCAGATCCAATTCCGCAAGCACCAACCGCAGGGAGTTTCCACTCCTGGTTTCAACAGCCTGGTGACCTTTGTGGAACAAAACAAAGAGCGCCTGGTTGAACTGGACCTGACCTACTCCGCCCTGCAAGTGATGGAATCCATTGCCAAAAATGAAGGCCGGATGGATGCCATCAACTCCTACGACCGGGGCATTCTGAGCATCGGCACCTATCAATGGACCTTGGGCCGTGATGACAAAGCAGGCGAGTTGCCCGCCTTGTTGAAAAAATTCCGCGACCAGTTTCCCGATTCTTTCCGTCGCCATTTTGCTCCACTTGGAATAGATGTAAGTCAGGATACCAATACCACTTATGGTTTTTTGACCTTGAACAATTACCCGGTCAATTCAATCCAAGCCAAGGAGCAGTTTCGGGATCCCGCCTGGGGTTTCCGTTTTTGGAGAGCGCTGCAAGAACCTGATTTTCAGGCAGTACAAGTTGAACATGCGCTAGATCGCCTCAAAAACTTCTACTGGAAGCCCAGTTATGCGGTGTTTGGCAACTTGCTCAGCACGGTGATTACTTCAGCTTATGGGGTTGCACTGTTGTTGGACAACCACGTCAATCGCCCTGCCTGGATCAAACCCTGTGTGGAATTGGCCATGCAACAAACCGGATTGAGCAATCCGAGCACCTTCAACGATCAAAATGAACGCGACCTGATTCAGGCCTACCTGAATGTACGGCATACTTATACGGATGGGAGTATTCCGCCGATGAGCAAGTCGCTGATTCGGGCTCAGGCCATTTATGCGGATGTTTCAGCGGGTAAATTGTCGGAAGCGAGGGGATCTTTCCAATTGTCCAATAGGGCGGTGATGGCTTATGACAATCGGAGTATGGATAAAAGTGCTTTCCCGCCGGTGTTTTATGAGCCTGGGGAGTTTCCAGATATGGAAAATGAAAGGGAGTATTAGATTTTTTACCACCTAAGAAACTTTAGGCACCAAAGGGACACCTTAGAAGTAGTTATTACTGAGGTGTCCCTTTGGTGCCTAAAGTTTCTTAGGTGGTGAAAAAAACACCTGCGAAGCAGGACTTACAAACCCGTCAACGCCTTACCCGCATCAATAATTCCATATCCAAACTCGGCATTCCGGCTACTCGGCCAGGAAGCGTTGGCTTTCATCCTTGCATACACCTGCTCACGCGTTTGGGCCGGGTTGGTTGCCCAAATCAACGCCGCGATGCCTGCGGTAGTCGCTGTAGCTGCCGAGGAGCCGCCCACGTTAGCGGGTACATTGCCCGAAGGCGCCAGAGTGAGGGCAGTACGATTGTCATCCGTTCTGCGCTGCATGACTGCTACAAATTCTACATCGCTGCCGCTGTGGCAAGTGTTGCAACGAATTAGTGGAAGTCCACCATCTTTTACACCCGTAATGGCTACACATTCGGCCATCCAGGCGGGGAAAATTACGCCGTACCAACTGGTGAAGCTAGTAGAAGTACCCGCCGCCGCCAGCAACATTTTACCTTTGCCATAAGCATAACGTACGCCATCTTCCACTTGCCCGCTGGAGAAGACATCCCCTATCGACATGCTGATGATTTTTACGCTGGTGTTGTTACCTGCGATCACCAGGCCATCAGCGACCCCTTTCTTTTCACTGGAACCATTGATGATCACATCGCTGGTAACCCTGATACCAAGTAGGTTACAGTTGTAAGCTACCCCGGCTGGTGTACCATCATTGCCACGTGGAGCAGCAATCAGGCCCGCCATTTGGGTGCCGTGACCACATTGGTCGTTGGGCCCATCGGGGGTACCACAAAACCAGCAACTCACGTAGGTGCCCATCCGCGTAAGCGTACGCCCAGTGGACAAACCCGAATTGAACTGGCTGCCCAATTTGGGTTGGCTGGTAGGATTGGGCGTACCTGTATCCAAGAGGGCAACCGTGATGCCTCTACCGGAATTGTTGCCCCAGGCCGTGCTTACGCGGGGTACGCCGTGGTGCCAGGATTGTTTTGCAGCTGGAGTGATGTTGGTGAAATCCGCGGCAGGAATACTCGGATTGCCACTTACTCCACAGCCGGAATCACTGCGCAGGCGCTCTTCTACGTAGCTGTAACCCATGGGTTCGATGTAGCGCACCTGCGGCAAACTGCGCAGTTTTTCGACGATGCCCAGG
>JAIXOO010000443.1 GCA_027486765.1 Saprospiraceae bacterium | reverse complement strand
TGAACCGCGCAGCAATATCCAAGAGCTGCTCTTTGGTGGGCTGGGTAACGTCCAGCCAGGTAAAACTGCCTTGGTAGATGGTTTTTTCCACTTGGCGTTATTTTTTGATGCAAGCTAAGGAAAAAGTTGAGAATGGTTGAAGAGGTTGGGGCAAATACGAATAACGATTTAAATGCTTTCATCTTCCAGTTGTAAAATTCATATTAAAAAATAAAACGCGACAAAAGCCCTGTGCCAAATGAAGCGGTCAAACAAACCCAGACTAATCTACCTGAATATCAAACACTATTGACAGACCTCATATCAAGGAATCAAATTCAACATTGGCGTGAAAGTGATCATTGATTTATTCGAAAGAGAACAAAAAAAGAGTCAAATATCCCAAGTTTCCAAGTAAGTACTCAACCCAATCGCCCAAATTTGCCCTAGTCAAACCCCGTCAAAAGTGCCTTGATCAACCCGCGCTCCTCTCCTAACTTGCTGCTTCAATCAAGTACTTATGTCCACTTCAAAAACATAGTCGCCTTCGGCGGTTTTTACCACAAAGGCACGAAGACACTAAGACACAAAGAGAGCGACACTTCAGCGCTATGCGCTTCACTTTCATTATTTTTACATTCAATTTTCACATTGAACATGAACGATCAAAAATTATCAGACGAAGAAGAATACATTGGCAAAGCAATTGTCCATTCCGCATATTTGGTACATTCTATTCTCGGGCCAGGATTACTTGAAAAAATCTATGAAATCTGCCTCACTCATGAATTAACCAAAGCTGGTTTAGTCGTTGAAAGGCAGGTAAATGTGCCAATAGTATATGATAATATCGTTTTTGAAGAAGGACTAAGATTGGACCTCTTGGTCAATGGCACAGTTGTAATTGAACTCAAGGCTGTTGATACGATTCACCCGGTTTGGGAGGCCCAAATCATCAGTCAGCTTAGATTAACCGACCTAAACCTGGGCTATTTGATCAATTTTAATGTCGCTCTTATCAAAAATGGCATCAGACGATTCCGCAACTAATTCTTTTTTAGTCTTGTTTCTTTGTGTCTTAGCGTCTTTGTGTCTTCGTGGCAAAAAAAATCCGCCGTAGGCGAGTTCTAAACTCATACTTGTGAACGTGAAGGTTTAGCAACGGCCTTGATGCAGCAGAACCGGCAAGAGGCGATCAGTTTTGAGGAAGTGAATGGGGAGGAGAACAAACTTTCTTCCCCAGCATCTCCAACAACCAACCCCGATCGGTCAACAACTGCACCGCCTGCACTTTCTCTCGCAGCGCCTCCATTTGTTCGGGTTTGCGGCGGATGAGCTGGAATAGCAGTTCACAAAAATTGAGGTAAGTCTGTTTGAGAGCGCTGGAAATCTGGCGGTTGCGTTTCAAAAAAATGGTGAAGGCCGCCAGGAGGGAGAGCAGCGATTTGCTCGCGCCGGATTCGTAATACAATTTCGCCAATAGCACCCTGGCACCCAGGTAATAATTCAAATCTGTGTAACTCACTTCATTGAGTAAACTTTGCGCCTCGTCGACCCGTCCGGTATAGTAGTACAATTCGGCACGGTTAAAGGCGAGGGCATCGGCGCGGAGCTCACTGGGCAGGCGATCGGCGTAGCGCTCGATGAACAGTTCTATCTCGGAAAACTGTTGCAGGCGCAGCGAGAGTTTCACGACATTGGTAAAGGTCCAGGGCGAAATTTCCTTACCTTCCAGCAGCAGGCCCCGCTCCAGGCCATGGTAATATAAGGTGAGTGCTTCTTGAACGTACTGCCCTTTGCCTTGGCGGATTTTCCGTGCGCAATAATTGATGGCAAACAAGTAGACATCGCGCAGCGTGCTCCCCTCCCCCGTTTCAACCAGGATACTTTCCCGCAGGGTGGCAAAATGCTCCTCTTGGTCCTCTTCCTGTAAAGCCTTCAAAATTACATAGTGCAATTGGATGAGTGGCTCGCCAAAAAAATTGCGCGACAACAAATGTGCGATCCAGGCTTCCGAAATCCCAGTGTCGTATTCCCCCTGCAAAATAGCCTGCCGATCCAGCATCACGCAGGCATATTGCAGTTTTTGTAAAAAATAATAGGCATCAAGGCCATCCGAGGAACGTTGTATGGTGAGATCGAACCGGCGTTGGCGACTGCGCTGAAAAGTCAGCTCGTTGGTATTCAACCAATGCAGGCGCTCCTTGAGGTAGGGTACATCGTGGGTTTGAGCTTTGGCAAAACGTACCTCCAGTCGGCGATTGACTTCCTGGAAGTTTTTATCCAGCTTTTTCTCTGACAATATCTCGTGGAGAAGCAAATCAGGCAATGCGCCCGATTGAAAGAGTTTTTCCAGGGTCCAAAATGACTCGATCAAGCCTACTGCATCACTGCACCAATAGCGCCATTGCTTATCCGTAAAAGCTTGTTCAGGAAAAAGCTGTGC
This sequence comes from Saprospiraceae bacterium, assembly GCA_027486765.1. Taxonomy (GTDB): domain Bacteria; phylum Bacteroidota; class Bacteroidia; order Chitinophagales; family Saprospiraceae; genus Haliscomenobacter. The sequence goes on along the minus strand of JAIXOO010000443.1, from coordinate 55,181 downwards.
CCAAACCTGCTCCTTTTCCAAATCAGCCTGCTGGTAGTTGGGCCAAAAACTCAGCAGATATAGCAAAAGCTTTTGACAGGCTTCATTTTGGCGAAAATAACCCGACTGGATGAGGCTGTGCAGCTTTTTTACTTCATCTGCGCTCAATATTTGTAGGTTCAGGTAGAGCTTTTTCTTTTCCAAAATTTGACAAATTATTATTTCAAATTAAATAAAAATTTAAATTGAAAGCAAAACATGCAGTAAATATAACTATAAAGCAATTGAATTCACTCAAAATTATTGATTAAAATCGTCGACAAAGCACCAAAAATGTAATCTAAGGAAGCTTGACAATGTATACTATTTGCCCCTACCTTTACGCTATGATTTGCACGAGACGAAAAAACAAGTACTCTATGAAATACATTTTTAGCATCTTCATCTGCCTCTTGCTCGGGTTCAATACCCAGGCACAAGTCATGTGGCCCGGTGATGCTAACAACAGCGGCAAAGTAAACGCCGTTGATTTGCTCTATGTAGGTTTGGCCTACAACGCCAAAGGCCCAGTGCGCAGCAACGCCAATACTACCTGGCAAGCGCAAAATTTTACAGCCTGGTCGCAATTTTTTTCCAATGGTTTGAACTACGCCTACGCAGATGGCAATGGGGATGGTGAGATTGATGAAAAAGACAGCAAGGAGGTAATCGAGCCCAATTTTGGCCTGACCCACGGTACTGTAAAAGGTGATGGTTTTGCCAAAGGCATCAAAGGTCAAGCTCCTCAGCTCAAACTCAGCACTGCGCAAAACATCATCGCACCCGGTGCTACCATCCTGGTTGATGTAAACTTGGGCGACGCCAGCCAACCCGTCAATTTTTACGGCCTGGCGCTACAGATGGGTTACACCAGCAGACTGGTCCGCCAAACCAATTTTGAAGACGAAGTAGCCCCCTGGTACGAAGGTACTGGCGAAGACAGCAAAGACCTCTACGTAGACCCAGGCAATACTGGACAAGCAGAACTGGCCATTACCCGCACCAACCAAAAAGTTGCCACAGGTTTTGGTCGCATGGGTAAAATCAAACTGGTCATCGAAGACATCATCGTTGGTCGCCCGGTAGATACCTTGCGCATCACCATCGACAGTGTGCTGATGGTCGATCAAAATTTTAAATCGACCGCCATCGCCCATGATACGCTGATCATTTTTGTGACCAATAACCCAAAACTGGTAGGGGTCAAAAATCTACAACACGACCCGGAGCTGTTGAAAATCAGTCCCAATCCGAGCCGTGGAAAATTCTGGGTGGAAACACCCCTGGACATCCAGCACTGGGCCTTGTACGATCAACTGGGGCGGGTCATTCCCATCCGCCTCCAACAGCATCGTCCCGGACAGTGGAGCATCGACGCGGGTAACAATCCGCCGGGAGTATACCTGCTGAAAGGCAGTGGAGAAACAGGTTTCGTCAACAAATCGCTTATTCTAACGCATTCATATTGACTGATTATGTAGTGGGCTAGCTTGGCTCATCCGTGAGCCAGGCACCTTTTGCACTTTGGTCAAACATCCAAAAAAAAATCAAAACGATGAAAAAATTCTTTTTCGCGTGGTTCATCACCGCGCTTGCCATCGGCATGTCTTCTTGTAGCAAAGAATCCTTAACTGTATCTGCCGAAGAGCTGTTCCAACTGGATGGTAGTGTCAATGTTTTCTGTGCTGGCAAAACGAGCACTTCGTTCAACAAACTGCCCATCGCAGCCCAGGAATACCTGCAAAAAAACTACAGCGACTTTACGACGCATGATGTGTATGTCTTTACGCAAGATAGTTCCTTGTTTTATGGGGTTGAATTGAAAAAAGTGGGTTTTGAGAAAAAAATCCTTTTCAACGGCAAAGGAGAATTGATCAGCATTGGCGACGACAATGAGCGCAGCGAGTACTACCTCGCGGACAAAATTCCAGCCAACATCAAGGCTTACCTGCAGGAAAAATTCCCCAATGTGAGCATCAAAGAGGTGGAATTGAAGCACGAATACGGCTTAGCTGCCTTCAAAATTGAGTTGAGCAACGATGTCAAAATCACTTTCTCCAAAGCTGGTGAAATGTGGTGCCAAGGTAAAGCCAGCAGCGATGATGATTCCAATGACGATGACGACGACAATGACGATGACGATGACGACGACAACAGCAACGGCAATGGAAACGGCAGTGGAAACTCTGGTGGCACTGATGACAACAGCAACAGTTCTGGCAGCATCAGCCTGACGACCATTCCCGACTCCCTCAAGCAGTTCATCACCAGCAAATACCCAGGTTATGTGGCTTATGAGGCAGAAAAAGAAGACCTCTGTGATGGCATGTACGTCTTAAAAATTGGGGTTAAAAAAGGCAGCGACGAACTGCACCTGATGTTTGACCTCAAGGGTAAGTTCCTCTTCGACGCCATCCGCATTACTGCAACTAGTCTTCCCGTAGCCGTAAGCAATGTCCTGAAAACCAAATACCCTACTTACACCTTCAAAGACGACAAATCCATCGAACAACTGCGTTACCCTGATGGCAGCAAACGGTACTATGTACGCTTGCGTACCAGTGCTGGTAAGGATTTGCGCCTGATGCTGGGAGCAGATGGCAGCCTGGTTTGCCAAAAAACCAGCTCCAGCAGCAGCGATGACAACACTGGCGGCAGTGGCTCTGGCAATGGTTCAGGTTCAGGCAATGGCAGCGGCAACTCTGGTGGCAGCGACGACAACAGCAACAACTCCACTGTGAATGTCTCCACGACCATCAAGAATTATGTAAGCAGCAAATATGCCGGATACACCATTTATGAAGTGGAAAAAGAAGACTGGTGTGACGATCAATACCTGATTGAAGTGGGCATCAAAAACGGCAGCAAGGAATTGCACCTGGTTTTTGACCTCAACGAAAAATTCCTCTTTGAAGCCAAACGGATCGGGGAAGCAGCGCTTCCTAGCGCAGTGGCCAATGCCATTAAGACTCAATTCTCAGCTTACAAAGTGAAAGACGACAACGACGTAGAAGAACTTACTTATGCCGACGGCAGCAAGCGTTACTATGTACGCCTGCGCAAAAGCAGCGGTGGCGGCAGCTCCGATGTACGAGTGATGTTCAACGCCAACGGTACTGTGTTCTGTCAGAAGAAGTAATAAGTTCCCCTTTTTTACAGTTGAATCTGTGCGGTATTGTTCATGCCGCACAGGTTCTTTCAAATCGTCAATATGAATAAGTTATTTGTTCAATTCATTCCAACCTTGTTTGCACTGGTTTTGATTTTTGCATCTTGCAGCAAGGATGATGCGAGTCCTTCTGGAGATGACAGCAACACCAGTACAACCAATGTATCCACAGGCATCAAGTCCTACGTTTCACAAAACTACGCCGGCTATAGCATCTACGAAGTAGAAAAAGAAGACTGGTGCAAAGATCAGTATACGATCAAAGTTGGTATCCAGAAGGGCAGCCAGGAACTACACCTGGTTTTTGACCTCAATGAAAAATTTGTGTTTAAAGCGATCCGTATTGCTGAAGGGCAACTCCCGGCTGCAGTGTCCAGCAATATGAGCAAACTGTTTGCTGGATATACCGTCAAGGACGACAATGACATAGAAGAACTCCAATATGTGGATGGTAGCAAACGGTATTATGTACGCTTGCGCAAAAGCAGCGGTGGTGGTGGTTCCGATGTAAGGGTGATGTTTCAGGCCAATGGTAGTGTTTTCTGCCAAAGAAATTAGACCTTTGCTGAGTACAATTGCTTTAATCTTGGCTTGTTCAATATGGCCAAGCTTTTATGGAAAAACACAAAACTACCATGGTATCCAAACACTTCTTCATTAAGGCATCAGCCATCAGCTTTGTGCTGAGTCTGCTTATTTTTGCCTGCAAACAAGAATACATTTACATCGGTGAAGTCAATCCTGGAACCCAGGATACGACCAGCACCGGAGGCACTGGTGGAACCGGAGGTGGTACCGTAATCACGGGTAAACCTTGCTCGCCGGATTCGATCTACTTTGAATTGTCGGTACTACCCATTTTGCGCTCCAATTGTGCCCTATCGGGTTGTCACGATGCCACTTCCCGCGAAGAAGGCATCATCCTGGATTCTTACGCCAATACCATCAAAACGGGCGGCATTCGGGTCAACAGCCCGGCCAGTAGCAAAATTTATTCTTCGCTCAACAGCACCCGCGAACGGATGCCGCCGCCGCCCATGGCAGCCTTGAGTGATGCGGATAAAGCCAGCATTTTGAAATGGATCCAGCAGGGTGCAAAAAACCTGACTTGTGAGGGCGTGTGTGATTCTACCCAAACCAGTTTTAAGAACAACATTCTACCCATTGTCACTTTGCAATGCAAAGGTTGCCACAGTGGTACCGCTGCTTCAGGTGGTGGAATCTTGCTGAGTACTTATGCAGAGATCAAAAAATATGTCGACAATGGTAAGTTTCTGGGCAGTTTGCTCCAGTCTCCCGGCTACAGCGCCATGCCGAAAAGTGGCAAGTTACCCGATTGTGACATCCGCAAAATCCGCAACTGGATTCGGCAGGGTGCTTTGAATAACTAGTGAGTGTTAGATATAATAGTTCAATTTGGGGCGCCTTCGTGATCATCGCATCACGAAGGTGCTTTTATTTCCAATCATCTTCATCGAGGCCTTCTAACCAGCCAGTGATACTGTTGCCGATGCGGTTTTCTTCTTGCCTGGCTGAATCTGTACCAGCTAAAATATCTCCACTTTGAATACTCTTCTTATGACGGCTCCAACGCCCCATAATATTTACCAGAATGTTATTGTCTAGTCCAATCTTTAATTCCGCCAGATCCAATGCCTCATCGATTTCTCCTAAGGCTACTAATTTTTTGATTTTTGCTTTAAACTCATCAATTGAATTGGGCAATAACCTGATGGGTACAGCAGCACTCGCTTTGATGAGTTGGATTTTTTTGGCAAAATCCACATTGCCATACACGCCCCAAGGCATCGGTGACGCAGGCGTATCACCCGTTCTGCGGGGCACACTTTGACGGAAAGTTGTTTCTTGAATATCCGTGGATTCCAGCACCGATTTGGCCATTTCAAAGGCCCCCTCCAGCGTTTGATTTTCCTGGGTAAAAGAGGAATAAAAAGCTTTGGAAAAATTGAAGGCGCGTTGGTCGTCGATTTTGGTGGAGGTAGCAATCACTGCCACATCGCGACCGATGCCCTCCAGGATTTTGCTCACCATTCCCTGAGTGGAGCAACCGTTGAGGAAAATGATTTGCAGGTTGGCCATCCCCTTCAACAATTGAATGAACTGCTCGATGCCCTGGGCACGGTTTTCCAACTCCAGGTACAAACTATCGGCGTGCCCACCGTAATGAAACACCGTAACCTGGTAGTGATAGGCAGTCATGGCATCAAAGAGGTCATCGGTAGTTGCATTGCTGATGATTTCGTATTCCAGTTTGTCTTGTAATCCCAGCAAAATCTTGCGCAACTCGGAAGTCTCTTTTTTGAGGTATTCCAGGTAGTTGTCCTGTTTGTTGGAAAAAGCCAGCAGTATAAAAGGCATGGTTGAAAAGTTGAAGTGTTAAAAAGTTGAAAAGTTGAAGAGTAGCTACCGTAGCGATCCGGTCACTGAGCGGAGCCGAAGTGCAAGGATCGCTGCGGTAGCTACTTTTCAACTTTTCAACTCTTCAACTTTGATTTAGGTTTGGGTTTAGGGTTATAGGCAATGTGAAAAAGGGCATCACCCTGATTCACGACTGGGGTATTGTTGTGGCCAATGATGTAGCCACTTTTTTTGGTCTTGACCTGGGTTCTTTCTTCGCCAAAGGGGTCAGTAATGTACGCAATGACTTCATCCTTTTTTACTTGTTCACCCGAACATTTCACCAAATGAAACATCCCTGCTCGGGGTGAGCGCAACCAGGTCGCATCTGCAAAATGTTTGCTGGCTTCAGCTGCTGGAGCATCGCTGAGAAGTCCTTTGTGTAGCATCACCCGGCGCATGCCTAACATCCCTTGCTGGATCGAAAATTCGTCAAAGCGCAGGTTTTCACCTCCTTCAAACACCACAATGGGTTTATTGAGGTCTACTGCCGTGCGGCGCAAGGACGATTTGATGGCCTTTCCAGAAATGGTGAATGGTGCTGCAAAAGCTTGAGCCAGTTCAAAACTCGGTCCGTGTTCGGTAGTATAACGTACTTGGGGGTAATTGTAATGTCCACGGCCTCCGGTGTGAAAATCGATGCCAAAATCGATCAGGGGCAAAATTTCACGGGTGAACACCCGGGCTACCCGCGAGGCCAATGAGCCATTGGCATTGCCTGGAAATTTGCGGTTTACATCCTTGCCATCGGGTACATCCCGCGAAAAATTGATGAATCCGTACACATTCAATAAGGGGATGGCAATGATCGTTCCAGCATGTAGATGATTAAAAACGCCCTGCTCGACCGAGCGACGCACAATTTCCACTCCATTCACCTCATCTCCGTGGACCCCGCCCAACACCAGCATACAGGGCCCAACCCGCGGCCCTCGATACACATGTGCCTTGATAGAGATAATGTTGCCGGAAGGGATGCGCCCCACCGGAATTTTAATCACAGCGTACTGCCCCGCTTCAATGAGCGTATTGTAAATCTTGATGGGTTGGCTTTGGGTGGCTTTGCTACGGGAATAACCTGTGTTCATTGATTTCGGACTTGGGATTTCGGATGGCGGATTTGCGATTTCGGATGGCGGATTTGCGATTTCGGTGGTTTTTCAGGTCTAAGCGAACCTGAATGCTTCAAAAGTAAGGTACAAAAACTGAAATACCTATACCTTCAATAACGAAGCCGCGGCGAAATCCGAAATCCGCCATCCGAAATCGCAAAAATACCCATCCTTTCCAGGCTCGAAGCCACACCGAAATCCGCAATCCCAAATCCGCAATCCCTACACGGCTACTTTTTTTCGCACTTTCCCGTTCTTAAGTGCGTGGACTTTTTTCTCCACAAAATCAAAAATTTTGCCTGCTACGTCTACCTGTGTATAGGTTTCGATCCCTTCCAGGCCCGGCGAAGCATTGACTTCCATCACCAGCGGGCCTCGTTCTGAGCGGAGAATGTCTACCCCGGCAATGTCCAGACCCACCGCTTTTGCGGCAGTGCGGGCTACAAAGTCTTCTTGCATGGTCAGTGGCTCCTGCTGGGCACTGGCACCGCGGTGTAAATTGGAGCGAAACTCCCCATCGCGAGCCTGGCGTTTCATCGAGGCGACCACTTTACCATTGACCACAAAGGCACGGATGTCGGCACCTTTGGCTTCCCGGATAAACTCCTGGATGATCACCCTTTCGTTGAGGCGTTGGAAAGCCTCTATCGTGGATTCCGCATTGCGGTAAGATTCGGATAAAATGACCCCCAGGCCATGAGTGCTTTCCAGCAGTTTGATGACAACGGGTAGTCCTCCAACCATTGAAATCAGTGGCCCAATGGCTTGGCCATCACCAACGTAAGCAGTTTGTGGAACATCGATTTCCATTTCTTGCAAACGCTGTAAACAACGGAGTTTGTCGCGTACCAGCAATAAACCTTCTGGCTTGAGGGTTGAAAAAACCTTCATCAAGCGCAGCTGAGTGAGCACCGAGGCGCCCATGAGGGTAAAAGAAGTGGAAATGCGCGGAATGACTGCATCTAAATGACTGAGGGGAAAGTCTTTATAATACATTTCGGCCCGGCCTTGTTCCATCACCAAACTGCATTGTTTGTAGTCGATGAGCTCAATTTGGTGGCCGCGAGCTAGGCCGCAGCGCAACAGCGACTGAGTGGAGTATACCTCCTGCGCTGTGGAAAGGATGCCTATTTTCATTGTTGCTTACTTGGATATTCAATGGAATTATACAAAACTGCTGGAGGGCCTCCTACAGCGGGGCAATTTACAACTAAAGTGCATTCTTGCAATTTTTGGGGCATTCTTTTGGACGGAAGTTCGTCGAATAGATGAAAGTAATCTACCGACGGAATAATTTGAATTTCTCCTTACCTTGCATCACCATTCACCCACAACCTTAGCATACATGTATTTTCGCCGCTTTGCGTTACTTTGTTTGTTGATTGTGCTCAGGGCAAGCTCCTTGAATGCCCAAACCCAATTCAATTTTTCCGACAGTACCCGAGTCAGTTTGTTGACCTGTTCACCGGGGAATGCTCTGTATAGCACCTTTGGGCACAGTGCAGTGCGGGTATACGACCCGCTGAGTGGCATGGATGCGGTGTTCAACTGGGGCATTTTTGATTTTGATACGCCCAATTTTTACTGGAAGTTCATGCGTGGCAAATTGTTGTACCGAATGGGGGGGCAACGCTTCGCTGACTTTTACTCCGAGTATCAATACCTGCAACGCAGCGTGGTGGAAACACCTGTGCTGCTACCCTTGGACGCCAAACGCAAGTTGCTGAACACCATCGAAACCAATTACCTCCCGGAAAATCAGAAATACAAGTATGATTTTTTCTTCGACAATTGTGCTACCCGCATTCGCGATGTAGTGGAACGTGCGCTGCCCATCACTTATGCCGATACGACCCGCACCATCAAACCTCTACGCAGGTTATTGGATGAATATTTGGTTGAAATGCCCTGGTCGGATTTCGGCATCGATTTGATTTTGGGCCTACCTGCCGACCAAATGGGGACTTTCCGCTACGAGATGTTTTTGCCAGATTATTTGGGTAAAAACCTGCTGCATGCGCGTTATCAGGGAAAAGCCATTACTGGGCCGAATGTGCAGCTTTTACCCGCTGCTCCCCTACCCCCTGCTACTGCGCCAAAACCTTTGGTACTCATTTCGATCATTATGTTGCTTTGGGTTGTGGCTGGTTTTTTAAAGCACAAATGGCTCGTCAACATCCTGGATCGTCTGTTTTTTGTGTTGATAGGTTTCGCGGGCACTTTGATGTTGTTCCTGTGGTTGGGCACCGATCACCTGGCGACCAAATACAACTTGAATGTGCTCTGGGCCAACCCCTTATATTTTTTAGCATTGGGCTCCCTACGCGGCAAACGCAAGATTTGGCTGTGGATCGTTGGAGGTTTGTGCGCTTTTACTTTGGTCTTTTTCCCATTTTCGCCGCAGCTTTTTCACCCGGCGATCATCCCTATACTCATCGCAGTAATTGTACGCACAATAAAGGTTCCAAAGTTCCAGGGTTCCTAAGTTCCAGGGTTGGGTTGCCGAACCTTGGAACCCGAACCCTGGAACTTTGGAACTAGGAACCTTGGAACCTACATAAACGTCTTAAATGCAATACCCATCCACTTTCGAAACCATCATCTTCGACCTCGGCGGCGTGCTGGTCGATTGGAATCCTCGTTACCTCTACCGCAACTTGTTTGCCGATGAGGCCGAGATGGAACGTTTTTTGGCTGAAGTCACCACTGGCCATTGGAATGAACAACAAGATGCTGGACGTACCCTGGCCGAAGCAACGGAGTCATTGATAGCCGAACATCCTCACTATGAAAGCGAAATCCGCGCCTTTTATGGCCGCTGGACCGAAATGCTCAATGGTGCTGTGGAAGGTACGGTAGCGATTTTAGAGGAAATCCTCAAAAATGGCCGCCACCGGGTATATGCCCTCACCAATTGGTCGAATGAAACCTGGCCGCATGCCCTGGAAATCTTTCCATTTATGCACTGGTTTGAAGGTGTTTTGGTTTCGGGTGATGAAAAATTGATCAAACCCGATCCGGCCATTTATGAGTTGATTTTGGATCGTTACAACATTGAACGCAGTACGGCTTTGTTCATTGACGACAACCACAAAAATGTAGTGGGGGCTTGGGATGTGGGCTTGCCAGCGGTACATTTTGAATCATCGGAACAGTTGCGGGCATTTTTAGTAGAAAAAGGAGTGTTGTAGTTCTATCTTAAAAAAAAATGCTATTTTTACAGCCATCCTTCACAAATGTACCATCTATAAAAAGCTTAAGGCTAAGCTATTTTATACTCTCCTCGTAAAAGACATCCATGTATTTTACTATTTTTATCGTTAAACATACTTTGAGAATGAAAACTACTAACATCTTTCGACTACGCTCCTTTCGGCTACGCTCAAGGACCGTCAGCGTCCTCTTTAGTTTGGGGCTTTTGCTGAGCATCATCACCCTATCGCTGCCTTCTTGTGGGTTGGAGACCTTTGACATTTACCCCGACCCCGCCGAGTACGACTCCCTTAGCGTGACCACCACCAATGGTAAGTTTGACAAATTCACCCTTGATTCAGTTTACCTGGCGGATATCGTAGTGGGTATCAGTGATGACGGCGACACCATTCGTTTTGTGAAGGGTGCCAGCCCGTTCACTTACCATTTCATCGCGCCAAGCACACTGCCAGTCGGCACCCACCGGGTACGCATCAATGCGCTGCGGACCTTGTTGAGCATCAAGATTGACACGCTAACTGGTTTGGGCAGCCAAACCGCGGATGCCATCATCTCCAACTATTTGCGAGATGAGGTCAGCCCCAATGTCAATTATTTCAGTCCGGCTACGCCGACCGTTGCTGCTCAATTGGCCAAAATGCGGGATACGACCCAGTTTTTGTTCAATACGCTGAATGCCGATCAAAAGCGAGGCGTCGCCATTACACTTTTGGCTAATAAAAACCTCTTTAAGGACTTCAATACGGCTTTGCGCAATTTGCGCTCAGTGCCCGTCAATACGGTAGGGCCGTCGGCGGTCTGTACTGGTACTGATTTCAAAACTTATTACCCTTGTTTGTTTGAAACGCTGGGCTTGACCTACACCAGTCTGGAAGCGCACGGGCGCTTGTTGGTGGCCTTTTCGCGGGCGTTGAACGGCTCTTTCTTTTTCATCAATCCAGCGGGGGAATACCGTTTAAGGCTTACCTCCAATCCGGCATTGGTGACTGGTTTGTTGCAGTTTGTCAATATTTTACCCAAGGCCATGATTGTGGGTGATCTGGGTAGCAAAGCCAACAACCGCACCTGGATTGTAGTAGCTGATTTTTCACAGGTTCCAGCTATGGCTACATTTACCAGTGGCATCACCGATACCATTCCAGTCAAACTCAGTTACCGCAATATTCGTGCAACGGATGCAGGAACACCTTTGGTGGGTGCTTATGTGGCGCGTTTTAATGCTTTCCGCACTTGGTGGGATGCTTCGCCGCTTTCTTTTTTCCCGGTAGCCCCAGCGCTAAGCCATCAAACTGCGCCTTTAGCACTAAATAATCCAGAAGTAACAGCAACACTCACTTTAGGTAGTACAAATGTAACCAAAGCAGCTACCAATCCAGTGGTGTTGGAGGATAGCTTCCGCGCACGTTTCAGGATTGATTCCGAAACGGCTCAGAATACTACGGTTACACTAAGCATTTCCCATCAAGGATTTAGTGACACGCGCACTTTTAATGCTACGGTGAAACCGAATTAGGAGTGACTTACTTTAAAATTCAATCATACTTTCTGCATAATAATACTGAGGCAATCCTGAAAATTTGGGCTGGTCGAAACCAGTCCAAATTGCCTTGTTTCCAGTGGGGCTTCTTTGCAGCTTTGTGGCACTAGAAATTGTGCAAGCCTTGACCCTTTGCATAAGCTGTTGAAAAAACCTAATTTTGTAACTGTAAACGTATTATCCAATGCTGATCGCCAATCCGATTTACGACGTCGTTTTTAAATACCTGATGGAAGACTCCAAAGTGGCCAAGCTGCTCATTGGTTCCATCATCGGGTATGAAATCCTCGAATTGGAGTTTCGGCCCAAGTCCTTTACCGCCAACGTACCTGGGTCAGAAGAGGCGATCAGGCCCCTATTCACCATCTATCACCTCGATTTTTCGGCTAAAATAAAAACGGAGCAGGAAGAAAAACTGGTCATCATTGAAGTGCAAAAAGCAAAGTTGCCCACCGACATCATTCGATTCCGACAATACCTGGGCAAGCAATACAGCGACAAAAAGAACATTTACAAAGTAGCAGCTGCCGATGGAAGCACCAAAAATCTAGCGCTGCCCATCATCAGCATTTACTTTCTGGGGCATGCGCTGGATCACATTCATGATATTCCGGTCATCCATGTCAACCGCAAGTACATTGACATGTATTCCCAGCTGGAAATCACCCAAAAAGACCAGTTCATTGAAAGCCTTAGCCACGATAGTTATGTTATTTCGATTCAAGATCTCAAAACGCGGCGTAGGAATGAATTGGAAATCTTGTTGAGTGTATTTGATCAAAGCAATCAAACCAGTGATGAGCATATCCTCAATGTGCGCGAGGAGGATTTCCCGGAGCAGTTTCGTCCCATCATCCGCCGCCTGCAAAAAGCGGTAGAAGTGCCCGAAATCCGCGACAATATGGAAGCAGAAGACATCTATCTGGAGGAGTTTGAGAACCAGGAACGCCGGGCTTTGGTGGCGGAGCAGAAAACGGAGGAAGCGCTGAGGGTCATTGAACAAGAGCGGCAACGGGCGGAACAAGAGCGGCAACGAGCGGAACAAGAACGGCAACGAGCGGAACAACTCTACAAAGAAAAGCTTCAAACGCTACAACGAATGCGCAAAGCGGGGCTTTCTGATACAGAAATTTGTACTTTTTTGAGCATTAGTGCTGAGGAGCTGGAAGAAATGACGAATGATTCGAATGATGAATAACCCGAATGACGAATGACGAATATTCGGTGCACTTCGGCTTACTTCAACTTCGCTCAGTAACCGACGTTCAGTGACCGGGAATTCGTCATTCATCATTCGAAATATTCGTCATTCGCCTTATTTCTCCTCCCGCAGTACCTTCCCCTGCAAATACCCGTTGTAGCCCCGGAAGCTCACCAACCACCAATCGGCATTGGTTTTTTCCAGTAACTGCACCCGATATCCGGCACCCACTTTGATAATCGTTGCACCATCCGCCGAAGCCGTTGGTTTTAAATCAGCATTGGTAACCACCATGAATACCTGTGGTTTGTTGCTATTCGGTTGTGGAGCAACGACACTGTTTTTAGGGTCAGGAGTAAGTTTCGCTCCTGGTTTGTTGTTGGCGGTAGTATCCGAAGTTACAACTGGTTTTTCAACCGGCTTTTCCGCTGGTTTGCTCACCACAGTGGGCGGCTCCACCGGTGCTACTTCGAGGTAAAAGTCTTTTTTCAGTTCTGCAACGCCCGCCAATTCATCCAAAGAGATGTTGGTTTCAGTCGGTTTAAAGCCATTTTTCTTCACCACCACGCGGTATTCCCGGTTGCGCTCCATGGGTGCCAAGATGTCGATACCTGGATTGCCCCGCACGTAGGCCAATATTTCCCGGTCGGGTTGTTTTTGGTACAATTCTACCGTTACCCCTGTCATTACTTCTTTGCTGCTCGCATTGTAGGTGGTGCCGCGCAAGTTCACCCAAGGCCGCAGCGTCGGTGCAGCAACAACAACGGGAGTACTGACTGGTGCTGGAGTGGTTTTCACTGGTTTATCCACTGGTTCTGGCCGTTCTTTGGTTTTGGCCACAGTGGTCTTTTCCTTTTTAACTTTTTCTGGTTTTACCTTTTTTTGATCACTGGAATCCACCGAAGCAATCAGGGTACCATCTGCGTCGGTACTATCCTGCATGGCTACATCAGTTTTGGTTTTGCCGCGACCAAAAACCAGGTTGATTCCCACGTTGATCTGGGCATTGCGGGCATTGCCCAAGTTGACGACGGAAGCAACATTGTCCGAAGCAGCATAAATCTGTAAGGGGCCAAGGTTGACCGCAGCACCAGCGCCTACTTGAAAGCCGACGCCCTGGACTTGTGCCAGGGTTGCCCCCACTTGCAACACCCGGCCTACATTGGCCCGGCCATTGATGGTAAAATTCCAATAATTGAATCCATCCAGGCGCTCCAGGTTAACCATGGCCCCAGCCGTGAAGGTTTTATTAAAATGGTAATTTCCTCCTGCGTAGACATACATGGGCAAGGGGGACTTGATTTGCCCCAGGTATTTGGTCTTTTCCGGGGTGGTCACAAAATCAATGACCTCACCCAGTGCTTCTTCGGCCTGTTCGGGCTGATTGGCATAAAAGTCGAGGTATTTAGTGCTATACCCATATTCAGTAATGTTGTTTTTCCAAACGATTTGGCCCAAATTGACCAGGCTGGCAAAGACTTCGATTTTGTCGGTAACGCGGTACTGAGCACCCAAATCTACGGCGATACCTTTGTTGCCCGTTCCTTGCAAATACGTGCCAATGCCTTGGGTAGAATCAAATGCAGCGGGTAATCCAGCCAAAAGCAGCCCTACATTGCCTTCCAATCCGAGAATGCCCTGTTGATAATCGCCAACGATGCTGAAGTTTTCGTTGCGCGTCCAGGCGCGACCGACCCCGATGGCCATTTTTGCCCGCAGCCCCGCGCTGAGTTTGCCGGGGATGATTTCGTGGGTGTAACTGGCACCCAAGGTGCGATGGTGGGTAAAATTCAAAAAAGTACCATTGACCGCATAACGGCGGGGGCCATTTTCAAAATCTTCGGGTGTAAGCCCCTGAATTTCGTCAAAAGTGGTGAACAAGGATTCGGCATAACCCAGAAAAGACTGCACATGCTCAGTTCCTTGCAAGCCAATATACCCCTTTCCTATCCGAAAACCAGCATCCAGAATGGTGGTATTGAAATCGAAACCAAGTGTGTTGTACGGCCCAACTTGGTTGATAAAATCGGAAAAATCGGTCTCAAAAAATGAGCCGTCCGGGTTTTCACCTTGGTCATCAAAATTGATGTTTTTGATGTCATTGGCTGAAAAGCCACTGCTGCTTGCCCCCAGGTTGATGTTGCTGATGAGGGGTAAACTCAGGTGAAAATTGTAATCGGGCATTCGACCTACATTCATCGTTTGTGACTGCGGGACGCCAGGCAGGTTGTACAGGGCTAAATTGCGTTGAGCGATCAGGGGACTCAACCCAAATACAAGCAGCGCTAACAACAAAAAGCAGGATTGACTCATGCATGGGAAGGCATAGTCATGGGATGTAAATTTTCTCATAGTAGTACATTTATAAATAGTGCGGTATGCTACCGCTGAAAAAATACAATGACTTTCTTGTTTTGCTCAACAAGTTGGTACTTAACAAGTGATTTTTTCCACTCCGGGATCAAACCCGGGCTGTTCGTCGTGAGGATGTGAAGGGTGCTCTCCAGTGTTGAGCTTTGATTTTCAATGAGAAGTATGGGTAATAGTCGTGTTTAAAAAACTGCTTAAAGGTAGAAAAAAGGCTGGAAAGAACCAAACGGGAAATAAAAAATACTCATAAGTTGAGTTGAGGGAGGTTGAGGAGTTGAGAAGTTGAGGCTACCGCGAGCGACTTGGACAAGGACTTTGTCTAAGTCGCTGCGGCAGCCTCAACTTCTCAACTCCTCAACATTCTCAACCCCTACTTCTATTTTAGCCAATACGTAATCACGCAAGGAATTGACCATTGGCAAGGGCAGGCTTTCAATTTCAACTTCGCCGGAGGCGGTATAAAAAGTAAGGTCTGCTACCTGATGGCGTTTTTCCAGAAAGGATTGTTGTACTTCTAGCCCTTGTACATTGGCCCATAGCAGGAGTATTTGTGACTGTGTGAAATAGCCTGATTTCACCCACAAACCATCCGGGCTCAGACCATATTCTTTGCGCAACAACAATTTCCATTGCCACCAGGCCGTGAAAGGCAGCCACAGCAAGGTAATGGCCAACCAAACCCAACTGAAATCAAGGCTGGTTTTTAAGATCAGGCCGATCAAGGGTAAGAGCCCCAGCATGAACACACGTTGGCGGAAATACAGTCGATGTGGCCGATACCAATCCCACTGCTCCTGCACTGATGCTGGAAAATAGGCGGTTTGTACGGTCGTAATTTGGTGCGGATAACAACCAGGTACTTGTAAGGTTTGTTTGCCCCTTAATTCGTGCCCGGCAGCCTGATAAAAACGCAGGTTGTACATGCCCCAAAGGCGCTGAAGGGGGTTGGCACTCCAGCGTAAAAACTGAATTTTGGGCAAATAAGCGGCTTGCTCTCGTCGGGTTAATAAGCCTGCTTCAAGGCGAAAACCTTCTCCAGTTTGTACAAAACGCAGGTTGTAAAAACGGACGATCGTCAAGGCCAGGGTCGCAATCACCGAGATGATCAAAAAAAACACAATGATCCAGAGTGCAAAGGTCCAGAAAAAATTAAAGCTCAACCCCCATTCTTCTTCGAAGTATTTGTAGGCGGATTTGCCTAGAATGGGTTGAATTTCACGAGCAAAACTCGCCAGCAAGCCAAAGAGGATACCCGCAGAGCGCAAATGATTCTGGCTCAATCCAATCAAAAACAATGCCCCCAAGTCCAATTTGAGCAATTCAACCTCGGGTGCTACATCTGCTGTTGCTGCTTCTTGATCAGCTGAGGTCGCATTGACATTTTCCTTTTTCCAGCGCAACAAATATTCACGCAATACAGTCGCCTTATCGCGGTCCAACGCAGTGAGGCTGATCTCGGAGCCCTTTGCCCCGGTCGTGTCCATCTCCACACTCACCACATTGAACAAGCGGTGCAAAAAAGTTTGTTGAAAAGTGATGGTCTGAATTTTGTCCAGTGGCACGCTCAGACGGCGGCGGGTAAAACCTCCTTTTTCCAAAATGAACTCATCATCCTGGATGTAAAAATGTGTGCGAAAATAAGTCACCAGAGAACGAAGCACCGAAAAAATGGTGATGGCAATGCCGACCCAAACCCAAAACTGGCTACTATTCGCCGAACGCTTCCGCAACAGCAATAACAGCAATACGGGCCAAAACTGGCCAATCAAGGAACGGATCAAACGCGCCAGAATCAAGAGTATCGCTATCGGCGATTGCCGGCTGGGTTGAAAATAAAAAGGGGGGCTCGTGTCACTCATCGCTACCCACTTTTTGTGCAATGAATTGCTTAATGCGTTCCGCCTCCTTGTATTCAATGCCAGAAATGCTTAGATCACCGCCACTATCTCCAGCGGTATAAACGCTGATTCCTCCCAATCCAAAAGCCCGCGCCAAGGGGCCTTGCTCAATCTCAACGTGTTGCACCCGATTGTAAGGCACAGTGAGTTGTGTGCGCAGCCAGAAACCTTTGGTGTGGATGATGTCTTTTTCCCGCACGGCATACCCTTCGCGGTAAAAGCGTTTGCGGGCCATCCAGAAAAAATACACCGCCTGTAAAAACCAGGCGCTAAAAATGAAAATCCAGGGCCATTGCTTTTTGAATATTTCCCCAAACAGAAACAGGCCCAGCAAAATAAACAACATAATACCTTGCGTAATGCACCAGCCAATGGTGCGCAATTTGAGGGCTTGGGGCGGCAAACGTTGAAAGTTTACGTCCTCCACGCTGGGTAGGTCTGTTGTAGCGATCTGTGGGTTTTCAAAAAGCATGGCTCTTTTTTGTAGGTTCCAGGGTTCCAGGATTCTAGGGTTCCAAAGTTTCAGGGTTCTAGGGTTCCAAGGTTTAGGTTGCCGTCAACCCTGGAACTTTGGAACTTTGGAACCCTGGAACTTTGGAACCCGGAACTTGGAACCTATATTTTACCGACCTCAGTGAGTACCTGTTCAATCATGGACGCTGAAACGTCCAGATGCGTTACAAAGCGAACCGTTTGTGGGCCAAAGGCCGAGGCCTTGATGCCCCGCTCGGCCAAATGTGCCAGGTAACTTTCCGCAGTCCAGGGTGCTTTGAGGTCAAAAATGACAATATTGCTTTGTACGGGTCGAACGTCGCTCACGTAGGCCTGCTTGGCCAGGACTTCGCCCAGTAGTTTGGCTCGGTCGTTGTCTTCTTTTAAACGTTGAACTTGGTGGTCGAGCGCATAAATAGCGGCTGCAGCTAAAAAACCAGCCTGGCGCATCCCGCCCCCCATGGCTTTGCGCACCCGACGAGCCTGACGAATGAAAGGTTGGGAGCCGATCAGCAAGGAGCCAACCGGAGCGCCTAGCCCCTTGGACAAACAGATGGAAATGCTATCAAAAACCTCCCCTACAGCCTGGGTACTTTCACCCGTTTCCACCAGTGCGTTGAACAAGCGAGCGCCATCGAGGTGCAAAGCCAGTCCCCGCTCCTGGCAAACTTGCTGAATGGGTCGAATTTCATCCAGGGTATAAAAACTGCCGCCACCTTTATTGCAGGTATTTTCAAGTACGACTAGTTTACTGATCGGCAGCCAATCGTAAACGGGTTTGATGGCAGCGGCTACTTGCGCAGCGGTAACTTTGCCATTGGTGCCTTTGATTAGATTGACGCCAATACCCGAATTGAAGGCATACCCTCCAACCTCGTATTGGTAGATGTGCGAGTACTCGTCACAGATGACCTCATCCAGGGGTTGGGTGTGTACCTTAATGGCAATTTGGTTGGTCATGGTACCAGAGGGACAAAAAAGTGCAGCTTCCTTGCCAAACATTGCTGCAGCCTTGGTCTCCAGGGCGTTGACGGTGGGGTCTTCACCAAATACATCATCACCAACTTCGGCTTGCAGCATGGCTTGCAGCATTCCAGGAGTTGGTTTGGTTACGGTATCCGAAATAAGGTTGATCATGGTTCTAATACAACTATCTTTGAATGATGATGGCGCCGGAATCAAATTTTTTGCGCACGGTACTGAGCATGGCATTGAGTTCGGCCGGGGTAGAGTACTTGAATTGCACTCCTACCCGGGTGAGGGCACCATTCGCCGTTTGGTAAGGAGTCAAACCCGCTGCACTGATTTTTCCCACCAATTTGGCTACGTTGGCCTGGTCTTTAAATGAGCCGATGGCGATGATACCCGTTTTGTCCCCAGCAGGAGCTGGAGCAGGGGTGGTCACTGCTGGTTTTTCCACTACGGCGGGAGGTACGGCGGTATTTTTGGGCGGCTTAGTATTGGTCTTTGGTTCTTCTTCAGTACGGCCATCGTCCACAATAGCACCTTGTTTGTCACTGGTCAAAGGTTGCTTTTGCTCTCTAGGCACTTCTTCAGGAGGGAAATCGTTTTTGTACTCTTCCTCAGAAACCGGTGGTGGCACGTTGACCTGGGTTTCATTGGAGCTGGTTGCCTCATCCAAGGGTTTGCGCAATATGTTAAACAACAAAAGCACCACCACAACCGTAGCCAAAATGCCTACCAGGAGGACATTGTCTCTCAACCAATGATTGATCAAACGTCCCAATGAAACCGCAGTAGGCAAAGGCCCGCTGCTGCGCTCATTTTCTATCACCAGGGGTCCTTCCGCCACTGGCAGTACTGGTTCAGGATCCGGTGTAGCAATCGGATAGGCTTTCACATCCGGTAAACCGTGAGATTCGGTGTTAAAATTGGTGACATCGGGCAAAAATTGCAGGTTTTGCTCAAAATCCCGATACAGGCGCCCCAGGTTGGGGAAGGATACGATTTCACGCCGATCCAGCACTTCCCGGATTTGATTGACGTAATTTTGAACCAAATCCGTGGCCGTGTCAAAGGTGATGCCGTAGGATTTGCCAATCGTATCGATCAACAATCCATCGTCCATTCTTAAATTGTCGTCAAAAGTAATGGTTTTGGCCGGAGGTGCTACCGTACCCGATACCTGATCCACTACCGCCGATTTGTAACTGCCTACAAAAGAACCCAGGCCGGGCAAAGAGACGACATCGTGCTCGTACAACAATTCCACGATGTGTTTGCTAATATCAACTTCCATGATCGCTTTTGACTTTAGAGCTTGTTTAAGTCTTTTGTTCGGGCTTCAAACGACCCATTTTTGCCTAAATTTCGTTCCGAAAATGCTCATTTAGCGCTGCTAAACTCCGCTTTTCGTGCCTCATTTAGGCAAAAATGGCCTCGTTTTCGCTTCCACCCAAAAAACTTAAACAAGCTCTTCGTGGGGTAAATGTAAAAAAATATAAGCAAGTTATGATTTTTCCCGCAATTGGTTTACTTTTGAAGTGCTTGCCTTTTGAATGATTTTCCACAATCTTCATTTTTTGTCTTCCTCTTGTTCTTGCTGAACACCCTATAAAGCATTTGTGGTATGAATTGGCGCACATTGCCCATGCCCAGGCTACTATTGCCCCTGGTGTTGGGAATTGTGATTGGGGACTGCTGGCGGGTTTCCTGGCAGGAGTTTCAGCAATGGTATTATTGGAGTTTTGGCGGAATTGGGCTGTTGTTTCTGGCCCTGGCTTTTCGGCCTGATTTTAGGGCCAGAGCCTGGTTCGGGGGGTTGGTTTTTCTGGTTCTGTTGTGCTTGGGCTTTTTCAGGATCGAACAAAGTCAGCAATGGAATCGAGCGCCCCATTTTTCCTGGCAAACTGTGGGGGATTCATGTAGCATTTGGGGAAAAGTACTGGAAGCACGTCCTGCGGCGAATAGTTTTCGGGTGCTGTTAAAAGTAAAAGCCAAAACAGCTCTGGGAGAAAAAAAATGGCAACCTGCTACGGGCGAACTACTGGCCTACTTAAAAGTTGATACGGGTCAAATCACGCCACAAAGTGGCCAACACCTCTACCTGAGTGGCCTCATCGATACCGTGAAGCCGCCGCTCAATCCTGATGCATTTGATTTCCGGGCTTACCTCGCCAGACAAAGTGTTTATCACCAATTGTTCGCGCCCATGGGAGCCTGGCGGATCGACAGCATACATCAAGACCTCCCACTCACCCTGGTTTTGCAGGCATTTTGCTTAAAAGTATTGGAAAAACATTTGCCCAGTGGCGATACCTATGCCGTAGGTGCGGCCTTGATCATGGGCGAGCGCAGTCAACTTTCCCAGGAAATCAAACAAGCTTACAGCAATAGTGGAGCGGTGCATGTATTGTCGGTATCGGGCTTGCACGTGGGGGTTTTGGCGATTGTATTGCGTTTTTTATTCGGGTGGTTTGGGCAAAATAAAAAGGCGCAAAAACTGGGCTTGCTGCTGGAATTGGGCAGCATTTGGCTCTTTACACTATTAACTGGAGCTGCTCCGGCCACTTTGCGGGCAGCGGTGATGTTTTCCATGATCATTGGTGCCCGTGCGGTGGTGCGGCAGTACAACATCTGGAACATTCTGGCAGCCTCGGCTTTTAGCTTGTTGTGTTGGCAATCCAATCTATTGTGGGACATCGGTTTTCAGTTGTCTTACCTGGCCATTGCGGGCATTGTAGCTTTTCAACCCTGGATTTACGAGCGTTGGTCCGCACCCAATGCGGTGCTGGATTACATTTGGAAACTAACCAGTGTTGGCATTGCTGCTCAACTGAGTACTGGCCCTTTGAGCATTTACTATTTCCATCAATTTCCCATGTTCTTTTGGTTGTCGGGCTTGGTTGCGGTACCACTTTCGGGGCTGGTGCTGATGCTGGGTCTATCGCTTTTTTTACTGGAGGCATTGAATATCCCCGCAGAGTGGATTGGCCATATTCTGAGTTGGTCGATCCAATTGCTCAATGGATTGATTGTGGCCATCCATGAATTGCCACAGGCAGTGATCAGTGGTTTTTGGTGGAACGGGTGGGCTACACTGGGCATGTATGGCGCATTGACCTTGGTTTGTGTTGCTTTATACCGCCGAAAATTGCGCTGGTTGAATATGGCTTTGGCTTTACTGTTGGTTTGGGCTTTGGCACAATGGCCCGGTATTTTCCGGGCTCAGAACCAGCGACAACTGGTTTGTTACCACGTATCCAAGGCTTCATTGTTGGATTTGGTCCAGGGCAGCGAAGTGCTGGCCCTTTCCACTGCTGACACCCTCCCCGAACTGATGGCCGCACAAAACCACCGCTTTCGAATGCACCTCAAAAAGGAGCAGCACCTCGATTGGCAAAGCAGTTTTCGCTGGGGCCGAGTAGCCCTTCAATCCGGTTGTTTGCTTTTTGGGAAACACAAAATCGGCATGGTCGGAGAAAATGAAAGCCCTCCGCTCCCGCCCTACGATTATTTGTTGGTCCACCACAATCCAAGAATTTATCCAGAAGACATTCCGAAGGGAACCAAACTCATCATCCTTGATGGCAGCAACCGTTTTGGCACCCGGCGATGGATCAAAAGACTGGCGGATGAGTTGGATATCCCTGTACACGATACAGCAGAACAGGGTGCCTGGGTTTTGAATCTCTAATTCATAAAAACTACGCTATGAAAAATTTCCTCGACTTCTTTTACTACACCAAAACCGAACGCAAAGCCTGCGTTTTGCTGCTGATTTTATGTATTGCAGCTTTTGTATTGCCCGAATGGCTGGCCTTTTCCAAACCTTACGATCTGACTATTTTAGCAAATGCGCCCAGGCCAGTGCAAGCAAAAGCCGATTGGCCCAAGCCTCAGCGCTGGAATAACTATCAAAAAAAGTACAAGTATAACACTAGTCACCCCACAAAAGAGGCCAAAATCGTGGCTTCCTTCTCCCTTTTTGACCCCAACACGGTGTCTTTGGAAGAACTCCTCAAAATGGGTTTAAACAAACGCAGCGCCAGCATTTGGGTCAAGTATACCTCCAAAGGTGGCCATTTTAAAAAAGCGGAGGATGTATTGAAAATTTATGGTTTGCCGGAAGATTGGTACCAACAGGCAAAGCCTTACCTACAAATCCAGACAAAGTCTGACTTGGAGGCGGACGCACCCGGAAAAGCCAGTTACAGCTCTTTTGAGTATAAAAAATTCACCAAAAAAGGCGCTCAAGCTTGTGTCCCCATTGATGTAAACACCGCCGATACGGCTGCCTGGCAATCGCTGCGGGGCATCGGGAAAGTACTCGCCAATCGCATCATCAAATTCAGGGATAAGTTGGGTGGGTTTTACCAAGTTGATCAGGTGAAAGAAACCTTTGGTTTGGCCGATTCGGTGTATCAAAAGATTCGACCTTGCTTACAACTCAATGCCCCTACCCTAAAGCCACTGTTGATCAATCAGGCGAGTTTTAATGAATTGGCCAGTCACCCTTACCTGGGTTTTAAAGCTGCTAAAGCAATTATGAATTGGAAGGATCAACACGGGCCTTTTGGGAAAATGGAAGATTTGGAGGGGCTGGTGGCACTGGAGGCAGGGAAATTGGAGAAGTTGAAGCCTTATGTGCAGTTTTAAACTTTGAGCGGTTTCAGCCAGAATCATCGCCAATTTTTCAGAAAATCACCAAAGCAACATATTAGCACAAAGGACACCAAGGGGGCACAAAGGACACAGAGCGAAGCGTCGTCAACGTCTAACTTTGTGTCCTTTGTGCCCCCTTGGTGTCCTTTGTGCTAAAAAATGACGCTTTGGTAATCCAATAAAAATCGTGTCACTAATGCTTACACCAAATCGAACAAATCCAAAACCCCCGGCGTCCTTGCCACATTGAACCCCTCAGCATACTCAAAGCCCGCATCACGACCGAAGGACCTCGCCTTTGCCCGCATGAAGGCCATAAAGTCTTCCCCGGAAATGGGCGTAGCCAATTCTTTGCTGTACTCGGTGGCACTGGGCAAGAAAAATTGTGAGCGGTATGTCAGGATCAGCTCCATCTTTTTTTCAAAAAAATCGCTGATG
The DNA here is from genome assembly GCA_027486765.1 of Saprospiraceae bacterium. Classification (GTDB taxonomy): domain Bacteria; phylum Bacteroidota; class Bacteroidia; order Chitinophagales; family Saprospiraceae; genus Haliscomenobacter. Next base: position 31,690 of record JAIXOO010000443.1, on the reverse strand, counting down.
TCCACCGTAAAATCGGGCTGCATGTTGCGATCCTGGATGTAGTGGTAAACGGCTTTGGGGCGCCAGCGTTCCTGAGGGTTCCCTTTTTCGTCAAAGGTTGCCACTTTGGCCAGACCTGCATAAAAACAGGCATCGGCGGTGAGTTTGGCGGCGCGACCATGGTCAGGATGGCGATCGTCCAGGGCATTGGCCAATACAATCTCCGGTTGGCAACTGCGGATGACCTGGATGATTTTTTGGATGTTTTCGGGGTTGTATTGGAAAAAACCGTCGGCCATATCCAGGTTGACGCGGAAGGCTGCGCCCATGAGTTGAGCAGATTCGGTGGCCTCACGGGTGCGGATCTCGGCGCTGCCTCGGGTACCGAGTTCGCCGCGGGTCAGGTCGAGCAGGCCTACGGTTTTGCCTTGGGCGATGTGGCGGAGCAAGGTACCGCTACTGGAAAGTTCTACGTCATCGGGGTGAACGCCGATGGCAAGGATGTCGATTTTCATATATGCTTTTTTTGTCGTAGACAAAATCCCACGACTAAAGTCATGGGTTGGGACTTTTGGGTGGCCTCCCACGGATAAATCCGTGGGTTGGCAGAGTTACACCCTTTTTGCAGCTTCCCAGAGGAGGTCCATTTCGGCCAGGGTCATGTCGTTGAGGTCTTTGGGAGCGTGGGCTTCGATGTATTCAAAACGTTTTTTGAATTTGATGTTGACGCGTTCAAGGGCGGTTTCGGGGTCAATTTTGACGAAGCGGGCGTAATTGATGAGGGAAAAGAGGATGTCGCCAAATTCTTCTTCACGCCTTTCCTGGGACATGTTTTGTTCCAGGGTTTCTTTAAATTCCTGGATTTCTTCCTCTACCTTGTCCCAGACCTGGCCGGCATTTTCCCACTCGAAGCCTACCTGTTTGGTTTTTTCCTGCATGCGGTAGGCTTTGACCATGGCGGGCAGGGATTTGGGGACTCCAGCCAGCACCGATTTTTTGCCTTCCTGCAATTTGAGCTGCTCCCAATTTTTTTTGACTTCTTCTTCGTCTTTGACTTTCACGTCGCCATAGATGTGTGGGTGGCGTTTGATGAGTTTGTCACAAATGGCATTGAGGGCATCGGCAATGTCGAAACTTTGTTGCTCATCGCCAATTTTGGCGTAAAAAACCATGTGCAACATCAAGTCGCCAATTTCTTCCTTGATGCCATCAATGTCTTCTTCCAGGATGGCGTCGGCCAATTCATAGGTTTCCTCGATGGTGAGGTTGCGGAGGGTTTGGAAGGTTTGTTTGCGATCCCAGGGGCATTGCTCGCGCAATTCATCCATAATGGTGAGTAGCCGGGCAAAAGCATCGAGTTTGTGTTGCATGGAGTGGTTTTTGAAAAAAAAGTGGGAAGTGTGCGCAAAATTAAACCTAATTTGCAGAAGAGAAGTTTAATTGAGGTAAATTTCGGAGCATGGAACTATTGAAAACTTTTTTGGCAGCCTTTACGGTTTTTGGACTCGCTTTTGTGCTGCTCAACATTCGGTATTGGTTCACGGGCAAGGAATTCCGAGGGACTTGTGCCAGTAATTTTGATGCCGGGAAAGGTGAAGGTCAGGTTTGTTCGATGTGTGGCCGGAAGCCGGATGAGGCTTGTGGGATGCCAGAGGCGAAGTAGCAAATCAAATTTCAGAAATCGGTATTTAAATATTAATGATTGCTACGATAGCAAGAACTACAAACCCAATCATGCTAAATGCAAAAGAGAGGCTCGTAAAAAAATATAGACCTTCCCACTCTTTTTTTTCTTCGGAAGTGAGGGCCATGTCTATTTCTAATCTAAAGCGGAAGGAAATTGTACCTACGACCACTCCAAATGTGAAAAAAATCAGGATTGGATAGAGCAGGGAAATGCCTTTATACTCCATCAATGAATAGATAAAAAAAATAGCCAGAAGTCCGCTAACAAATTGGACTAAACCGCCTATATTCTTACTGACTTTTTTATTATCCATCCCCATATTTCTAGTACTGCCCCACCGACAACATCACCAGCGTACACGCAAACTCCGTCTCTATCCCCTTCTCCTTAGCCAATCTGACCAATTCAAAATTCTCCGTCCCTGGATTAAAAATGATCCGTTTCGGCTGCAAGCCTAAGATGTAGTCGTAATATTCTTTTTGTCTTTCTGGATTGAGGTAAAGGGTGATCGTATCGATCTCCTCGGCCTGAGGCTGGCCTTTTTGAATGTCCACGCCAAAAATAGTCGCTTCGCGCAAACCTACCGCCACTACTTCGTGGCCTTTGCTCGTCAATCTACGGATGGCGTCATAAGAAACCCGGGCAGGATTCTCGGAAGCGCCTAGTACCAATGTTTTTTTCATAAAAGTATAAACAGCATCAAAATGATTTCGGATTTGGGATTTCAGATTTCGGTAGCTTTCCAGACTTGGAAACCACCGAAATCCGAAATCCCAAATCCGAAATTATACCAATAGCTTGATCGGCTCCTCCATAATCTCCTTAAACGATTGTAGGAACTGTGCCCCCGTGGCACCATCCACAACCCGGTGATCGCATGAAAGGGTCACTTTCATGGTGTTGCCCACCACGATTTCGCCATTTTTCACGATTGGTTTTTCAAAAATCCCGCCCACGGCCAGGATACAGGCATCGGGTGGATTGATGATGGCCGTAAATTCGTCGATGCCAAACATACCCAGGTTAGAAATGGTGAAGGTATTGCCTTGCATTTCATCCGGTTGCAGTTTGCGTTCTTTGGCTTTACCGGCCAGCGCTTTCACCTCGGTATTGATTTGGGACATGGTTTTCATGTTCGCATACCGAATCACAGGCACCAGCAGGCCATCTTCAACTGCTACGGCTACACCAATATTGATGTCCTTGTTGTAGCGGATTTTATCGCCCAACCAGGAAGAGTTGATCGCAGGGTGTTTGGTCAAAGAAGCAGCTACCGCTTTAACCACAAGGTCATTGAATGACAACTTCACTGGCGACACCTCGTTCAGTTGCTTGCGCATTTCGATGGCCCGATCCATGTTGATTTCGATGGTCAGGTAGAAATGCGGCGCGGTGAACAGGCTCTCACCCAAGCGGCGAGCAATCACCTTGCGCATTTGAGACACGCCTACTTCTTCGTAGTTGTTGCCACCTGAATTGAATGCAAATGGAGCACTGGTTGGTGCTTCAGCTTTGGCCGTAGGGGCAGGCGTTGGCGTTGGTGTAGCGGCGGGGGTAGGTGTGACTACCGCTGGGGCAGCACCTTTACCTTCCAGGAATGCTTCTACGTCTTTTTTGACAATGCGGCCCTGATCACCAGAGCCAGTCACTTGTGCCAGGCTTACTCCCGTTTCTTTGGCGATGCTTTTCGCCAGGGGTGAGGCTTTGACGCGACTGTCTTCGGTGCTTGCCGCAGCGGCTGGGGCCTCAGCAACCGGAGCAGCTACAGGTGTACTTGGCTGGCCATTGGCGGCAGCCGGAGCAGCAGCTCCACCATTGGCAGCGGCTAGTACAGCTTGCCAGTCTTCGCCAACTTGCCCGATGACGGCGATGACACCATCGATAGGCACGGGGCCTTCTTTAACCGCTATATGTAGGATAACGCCTTCTACAAAAGCATCCAATTCCATAGTGGCTTTATCTGTCTCCACTTCTGCCAGGGTTTGGCCTGGTTCAACGTGGTCTCCCTCTTTTTTCAACCAACCAATGATATTGCCCTCTTCCATCGTATCGCTCATACGGGGCATCCGGATGACTTCAGCCATAGGTTTTGCTTTTTGTCGTTTAAGTGAATTAGTAAATTCGCGACCAAATTTACAGTAATACCCAATGTACACCAATTTGTTCAAAGAAAAATTTATCCAGTGCGTATCTTTACCCAATGAACTTTTCATCCAAACTACTAGAAGAGGCCGTAAACGCCTTTGCCAGCCTACCAGGAATCGGCAAAAAAACGGCATTGCGCTTGGTTTTACATTTGGTCACCCGCGAAGTGGAAACGGTTGATCAATTTGGCGACGCTATTGTTAAGATGCGCCGCGAAATCAAGTCCTGTAAGGTATGTCACAACCTCTCGGACGAAGAACTGTGCAACATTTGTAGCGATCAACGCCGCGACCAGCAGGTCATTTGTGTAGTGGAGAGCATCCGCGATGTGATGGCGATTGAGGATACGGGGCAATACCGGGGTATGTACCACGTTTTGGGAGGAGTGATTTCGCCTTTGGAAGGGGTTGGCCCGGGTGAATTGACCATAGATTCCTTGGAGCAACGCCTCGCGACCGGAGAAACCAAAGAAGTGGTGATGGCCATCAGCCCGACGATTGAGGGAGAAACCACCATTTTTTACATCTCCAAACGATTAAAAGACCTGGACCTGAAAATCAGTACCATTGCCCGCGGGGTTTCCTTTGGCGGAGAACTGGAATATGCGGATGAATTGACCCTGGGCCGGTCGATTGTGGCACGAGTGCCGTATCAGCGGCAGGAGTAATCAAAAAGGTTCCAAGGTTCCAAGGTTCCAAAGTTCCAGGGTTCGGGGTTCCAGGGTTGGGTTGCCGAACTTTGGAACCCTGGAACCTTGGAACCCTGGAACTCTGGAACCCTGGAAACTTGAAACCCTGGAACACAGGAACCTTGTTTATATGACTATTGTTATCGTCAACTACAACGTCAAATTTTTTCTGGAACAAGCCTTGTTGGCCGTGCGTAGAGCGACCCAAGGTTTGGAGGCCGAGGTTTGGGTAGTTGACAATGCCTCCAAGGATGGGTCGGTACAAATGGTACAAGAGAAATTCCCAGAGGTACATTTAATTGCCAATGAGCACAATGTAGGCTTTTCGCAAGCCAACAACCAAGCCATTCGCCAAGCTACAGGCGAGTACATTTTGCTGCTCAATCCAGATACCGTTATCGCGGAAAACACCTTACAAGTTTGTATAGATTTCATGGCAATCCATCCCGAGGCAGGTGCGCTGGGGGTCAAAATGATCGATGGCTCGGGAGCTTTTTTGCCCGAATCCAAGCGGGGCTTCCCCTCCCCTTTTGTAGCTTTTTGTAAAACCTTCGGCTTGTCGCGTTTTTTCCCAAAATCACGCCTGTTCAATCGTTACCACCTGGGATTTCTCTCTAAAGATAAAAACCATGAAATTGATGTCCTTTCGGGGGCTTTTATGTTCATCCGCAAGGCGGCCTTAGACAAAGTAGGGCTGCTGGACGAGCAGTTTTTTATGTACGGCGAAGACATTGACCTTTCCTACCGCATCCAAAAAGGTGGATTTAGCAACCATTACCTGGCCGACACCAGCATCGTCCACTACAAAGGAGAAAGCACCAAAAAAGGCAGTGTCAATTATGTGCGCATTTTTTACCAGGCGATGATCCTGTTTGCTCGCAAACATTTTCAGGGTGGAAATGCCCGAGGTTTTGTGTTGATGTTGCAATTGGCAATTTACCTGCGCGCCACGATAACTTTATTGTCCAATTTTTTCCGTCGTGCCTGGTGGCCACTACTCGATGCGCTGGCCCTGTATGGCGGTTTGAGTTTTTTAAAAAAATTTTGGGCCATTTACCATTTTCACAACCCAGAACATTTTGAAAGCTCTTTTTTGTATTTCAATGCGCCTTTGTACACGGGAATTTGGCTGCTGGCTCTGTTTTTTAGCGGAGCTTACGATCGGCGCACCAATCTCTGGCAACTGGTGCGCGGCATTTTGATTGGAGCAGTAGCCATTGCTGCAATTTATGGTTTTTTGGATCTGGTGTACCGCAGCTCGCGGGCTTTGATCGTATTGGGTACCATTTGGGCACTGGTAGCCGTTCCACTCTTACGTGCCTTGATCAGTGCCCTAGGCAGGGGCAATTTTAGCTTGGAAGAACCAGCTGAGAAACGCCTGGCCTTGGTGGGATCCATTGAAGAAACCCGGAGAGCTGAGGCCATTTTACGGGCCATTGGCTCGCGTAAAAAAACGATTGGACTGATTGCCCCTGCGTCAAATCCGGTGGAAACGCACCTTTACCTAGGTGATTTGCAGAACTTAAGCGCTTTGACCGAATTGTTCCATCTGGACGAGGTCATTTTTTGCAGTAAAGACCTGACCCATGCCAAGATTATTGAGACGATGGAACAACTGGGCAAACAGCTCGACTATAAAATTTTGCCCGAAAACAGTGACAGCATCATCGGCAGCAGCCATAAAGACCTCAATGGGGAGTTGTATCGGGTAGATGCTTCATTTAACATCGCCCATCCTGAAAATCGCCGCAACAAACGTTTATTGGATCTGGTATTGGCCATAGTGTTATTGCCAAGTTTCCCAATCAGTATCTTTTTGGCCAAACACAAGCAGCGCCTGTGGGCAAACGCCTGGCCAGTATTGGTCGGTCAAAAAACCTGGATTGGGTATTGCCAAATTGAAGGAAACCTGCCCAAACTTAAGCCTGGGATTTTAAGCCCTGCCGAGATTACCAATGCGACACCTTTAAGTCCCTCAACCCAATATAGACTGGATCAGCAGTACGCCCGGGACTATCGGGTGGCGGAAGATTTACGGATACTGTGGGGGTATTGGCGGAAAGAGCAATAGATTTGAGATAAGTTGATTATCACGCAATTGATAAAAATGTCTACTCATTTTGGTAAAAGGCTCTTTTGAGTGACGAGTTCCGAGTACATGACTTACGAGTTTAGAAGTGAGCTACCGCAGCGACTTGAACAAGGACTGTGTCTAAGTCGCTGCGGTAGCTCACTTCTAAACTCGTAAGTCATGTACTCGGAACTCGTCATTCAAAAAAATAAGGAAATTATCAATTGCTTGATTATCAACTCGCCTCAAGTGTATTAAATGTTCGCTTTAAACCGACTCAATTGTTCAACAATTTCACCCACATCCATCCCTGCCAAAACCGCCTCGTGATCATCCCATTGCGCCTCGAAGCTCCGCATAAAGTCCCCCAATGCTTTCCCCTGTAAATCAGGAAAAAGCCGCATGATCACCAAGCCTGAATATTTTTCCCGCAAGCGCAACACATACGCTTCCCGCTGGCGCTCTAGTTCAATTTTTTCCAACAAATGTCCTTCCGGAAAAAATGCTGCAATCATGGGCAGGTAGGCATCCCGATCCGCTGCAAATTCAAACTTTTGTGATACGCCCTGCTCTTCCAGCCAGGCTACAAAACGACGCATGGTCGTACGTTCTTTTACCCGTTGGCTGGTTGTGCTATCTTGTTCCTGATAAGGCTGAATGGAAAAATAAGGACTTGCCGTTGCCCAGCGGAATAGTTCATCCAGGGTATCAAAACCGCGCAGCCAATTTGCATAATCCAGTTCTAAAAAAGCAAAAATGCGTTCAAAATCCTGGGATATTTCCAGGTCTTTTTGGAAATGGCCATCAGCACGGCGGAATACGTACAACAAACCTTGTTCGCCGTATTTTAGGTTAAAACGTTTGAAAATTTTGCCCAAAATATTGCCTACATCGTTGAAGGAAAGGTAGTTGTAAGTGGAGTCAAAATAGCGATGTTCCCGGTAGAAGAAATCGACCTGGAAGTTTTGATACACTGTACTAAATACTGCGCCCAAGGACTTGTATTCCTTTATACCCAAATCCACGATCAGCTGCATGCGCAAGTCTTGCCAAGTAGTATGGATGCCTGCATCCGAAACGATGATGTCAACATCGCCAAAATCGGGTTTTTCGCGATAATACCGGGGAATGCGGTACAGATCACCCAGTTTTTGATCGAGGTATTGTCTCAATTCTCCCTCGATTTCCAGGTACTCAGCCTTGGGCAAACGCCCCAATTTGAACAAATTACCACCCATTTTGCTTTGTTAGTAAGGTTTGGGCTTCAGAACCAGGAAAGGCATGTATTTGGTTCCAAAAACTTAACACTGTGCCCCGACAAATTTATTTGAAGCTGCCACAAAAAACCTTACTTTGCTTCATTATTCATCACCAAATCGCATTATTTTTATGAAATCACTACTCTGCACTCTCATTGTAGGACTATTTTTAGCCCTGGGCGTAGCTACTGCACAGGCACCGACTACACCGCCACCCACTCCTGCGCTGGACTCTTTGGGTGCAAAAGACTTTTTAGGAAAATACGACACCGGTGGTATGGGGAATATCGTCGTGAGCTGGGAACAAGGTAAAGTGATTGGCGCTTTGGAAGGTCAAGGCAGTGCTGAACTCAAGCCCACCGCTACTCCTGACGTATTGAGCATCATAGGTTTTGAAGGAACCGCTACTTTTATCCGGGATGAGCAGAAAAAAGTCATCAAGGTAAAATTAGAGGTACAGGGGCAGGTCATTGAGGGGGCGAAGTTGTAAGTTCGCCGATATAAAAAACAAGAATGGGCTGTTGATTCTTCTACAATCAATGGCCCGTTTTTTGTTACAGCAACATTCGGGTTGGAAAGCAAATACCAGTCTGGTATCTTTGAAAAAAGTAACACCACCATGCAAGGAACGAATCGGGAGCAATTGGAAGTTCAAGTGGGTCAAAACCTGACCCTTGACCCCCAAGATTGGCAACAAATGCGCCAACTGGGGCACCAAATGATCGACGACGTGATGGACTACCTCGAAAACATCGGCAAACAACCCGTTTGGAAGCCCATCCCTGCCGAAGTCAAAAACTTTCTCGCCACGGATATCCCCCAGGAACCACAAGACATCGACAGCATCTATCAGGAGTTCAAACAATACATCTTTCCTTACACCAAAGGCAATATCCATCCCCGTTTTTTCGCCTGGGTACAAGGCACGGGCACTCCATTGGGCGTATTGGCCGACATGCTGGCCGCTACCATGAATCCCAATGTTACGATTGGTGAACATGCTTCGCTCTACGTCGATCAGCAGGTGGTCAATTGGTGTAAACAAATGCTCAACTACCCTGCCGAAGCTTCCGGGATTTTGCTCAGTGGCGGCTCCATGGCCAACATTACGGCCCTCACTGTTGCCCGCAATCACCAGGCCAGTGTGCGCCAGGAAGGTTTGTTCAACATTGGCAGCCAGATGACCCTCTACTGCTCTGCCGAGACCCATAGTTGCATCCAAAAAGCGGTGGAAATTCTGGGCTTGGGCACTGAAGCGGTGCGCAAAATATCGGTGAATGCCCAGTATGAAATCAACACCGACGAACTGGTCGAATGCATAGAAGCCGACCTCGCCGCCGGGCATCGTCCATTTTGTGTGGTGGGCACTGCGGGTACGGTCAATACTGGGGCAATTGATCCACTTGAAGAACTCTGGCAGATTTGTCAACGCTACCAATTGTGGTTCCATGTAGATGGTGCGTATGGTGCACTCGCCAAACTCGATCCCCAGTACTCGTCCGCTCTCAGCGCCGTTGAGAAAGCCGATAGTGTCGCCTTTGACCTGCACAAATGGCTCTACATCCCCTACGAAGTGGGCTGCACCTTGATCAAAAACGCCGAAGCGCATCGCAATGCTTTTGCTATTACGCCCAATTATCTTTTGCAAGAAAAAAGAGGATTGGCGGGTGGTCTGGAATCCATCAACAATTATGGATTCGAGCTGTCGCGAGGGTTTAAAGCCCTGAAGATCTGGATGTCGCTCAAGGAACATGGCTTAGGCAAATACGCGGCGATGATTCGGCAAAACAACTTGCAGGCGGCTTATTTAGGGCAAATGGTGGAAAATGCGCTGGAATTGGAATTGTTGGCCCCCGTTTCCCTCAGCATTGTCTGTTATCGGTACACCCATCCTGAGCTAACGGAAACGGAACTCAATGCCTTGAACCGTGAAATATTGATTCAATTGCAGGAGCAGGGTATTGCTTCGCCTTCCTCTACCCTTTTGCAGGGGCGTTATGCCATCAGGGTGTGCATTGTCAATCAACGTACGAAAAAAGCCGATTTGGAGCTCTTGATCCAGGCTACCTTGCAAATTGGAAGTGAGCAGATAGCTCAATTTTTAACACCCAAAACCCTTTCAGTAACGTGAGTTCTGAATTGGCATCGTTTTTACCGCAGAGTTTCGCAGAGTACACACAGAGTTTCACTGAGTTTTGCTAGTTTTAAGGAGTTTTGCTACCTGCGGTAGCTTGAGTTTGTAAGCTATTAAAATTTGATTGTTTCGTACTGGCGCTCATTCAATGCGGCCTCTGCGTACTCTTAACCACCGAAGGTGGCTACTCCGTGAAACTCTGCGTGCACTCTGCGAAACTCTGCGGTTAAAAATTTGATTATAAAGGCAATAAATCAATTGAAGAACACCTAACTTGCTGACATTCAGATCAAAACACTTAAAACTCACATTTCAACATGAAAGCCATTCAACTCGTTTTAGCCCTTTTGTTGAGTCAAATGACCCTAACTGTACATGCCCAGCCCCCCAAGCCCCTCCGCATAGGCGTAGTCGGCCTAACCCACGACCACGTCAACTGGATTTTGGGCCGGGCTAAAGCCAATGACATCGAAATTGTGGGCATCGTTGAACCGAACCGCGCCCTGGCCGAGCGCCATGCAAAAAGGCGGGGCTTTGATATGAGTTTGGTGTATAATACCATCGAAGAAATGGTGGAAAAAACCAAACCCGAAGCCGTAACTGCCTTTAATTCCATCTACGATCACCTCAGTACGGTTGAATATTGTGCCCCCAAAGGTATCCATGTGATGGTGGAAAAACCATTGGCGGCCAACTGGAAACACGCCCAGCGGATGATTGAATTGGCGCAAAAACACCAGATCCAGCTGCTGACCAACTACGAAACCACCTGGTACGGCAGCAATGCCAAAGCTTACGAATTGATCCATCAGGAAAACAAAATAGGGCCAATCCGCAAAATGGTATTCCACCATGGTCATCCCGGGCCGGTAGAGATTGGTTGTAGCCCGGAATTTTTGGCTTTTCTTACCGACCCGGTGCTCAATGGAGGAGGTGCATTGACCGATTTTGGTTGTTACGGGGCCAACCTGGCCACCTGGTTGCTCAAGGGCGAAACGCCCAAAACGGTGTTTTGCAACCTACGCCACATCAAACCCAACATCTACCCCAAAGTGGACGATGAAGCCACCATCATCCTGGAATACGCCAATATCGAGGTGATCATTCAGGCCTCCTGGAACTGGCCTTATGGCCGCAAGGATGTGGAAATTTATGGGCAAAATGGCGTTATCGAATGTATAAATGGCAAGGACATGCTGGTGGGGCCGAAATTGGAAGATCGGGGCACGCCCTTTGTTGCTGATCCATTACCAGTCAATGACCCCTTTACTTACCTGGAAGGAGTAGTGCGGGGACGCATCAAGGTGCAAAATTTTGATTTATCGGCCTTGGACAACAACCGGATCGTGGTGCAAATTTTGGAAGCGGCGAAGCATTCGGCGAAGACGGGGAAGGTAGTGGAATGGGCGAAGTTTTTTAACGGCAAATGAAATTATTGTTTCCGCAACAAAACAATCTGCCCCAAGTGGTATACATCGTGGTGAATCAAACCGTGTAGCAATACGGAATAGGAATAATTTCGACCTTCAACGATTTGTTCCAAGCGGGAATCATCCAGTTGTTCCAACTGTTCGAGCAAGTGCAACTGGCTGTCTTCAAACTGCTGGAGGGTAATGAGCCAACTTTCTTCGTTGGGGCTCACTTTGGGGAAATTGGCAACATCATTGACGTCGTAAGTCGTGTTGCCCCTCAATTTCTCAATGGCAAAGCGCCGCCAAGCCGTCATGTGTTCCACCAATTCAATCAAGGTGTGGCTATCGCCAATCTGATTGCCCAATTGATCGATCGTTACTTGGCGCAAGATTTCCATAACCGATGGGCCATGCCAGGCCGCGCCATCAAAAGTACGGCGCAATAGTTCAATGATTGCTTGACGATGCATACAGCAGAGATGAAGTTGGTGCTAAAGGTACAAAAGGAGCATGAGAAGGACAGGTAATCTGTAGCTGAAAAATAGATGAAAAAAAATTGAAACCATAAGCACCCTTTAACCGTATAGAATGTATAATTTTGTGTTCCCTCCTCCCGGGAATCTACAGCCAAAGATTGGACTCATACGGAAACACTAGTACATTGATAGCTAAAACCTCTTTGGCACAAACAGCCATGCACATCTTGCATTCAGCTGATGATGCCTTTCAACATAGCGCTTCAGCAATGGAGCAATTGGCCCTGGGTTGGGGTTATGCCCATAGCGATGTCGGAAAGGTCTGGCAGTGGCTGGAACAGGAGTTGAGTCGACAAACTGACCTGGGTTGCATTCCCCTAGTACACGATCCTCAAAGCTGTACGCCCCCTTTGCACAGTATCTTAGCCTGGACTTGTTGGAAAAAAAGCCCTTCCATTGCTCGTATTGAGGACTTATTTGATGCTTTGCTGCATTCTCACCGTTATTGGTACTTACACCGCGACCCTCAGGAAATGGGCTTGCCTTGTATTCATTTTGCCGAAGAGGCGGTACTACCAGCGTTTTTCCACCAACATTACAGTAGTTCTCCTTTTCAAATCCAAGATCCTGCTTTTTTAGGATTGCTTTGTCGAGCCAATGAGTGTTTGATTGAAATGGGGGAAAAGCTCCATCACGATCTTAGTGATTTGGTGCAATGGCAGGAACTTACGGTTTTTGGATTAAACGAAGACTTGTGGGATGATGCGTCAAAAAGTTATTGTAGTTTCGATCTCCTTTCGGGCCAAAAACTTGGCCTTCCCAATCTTGCCAATTACCTCCCCTTATGGGCTGGGGTGCCCGATCAGGAGCAGGCTGAGCAGTTGTGTCGTGGCCTGATCAAAGGGTATTTCCGGGACAATTGTTGGGCCTTGCCCATGCAGCTGCCTTCCAAAGGGAGTTCAAGTGAGACCGTTTCCTTGCTCTTGAATCGCATGATTTATGCAGGGCTATTGCGTTACGGATTTAAAGAAAACGCCAGTTACCTGCGCAAAAGTAGCTTACAAATGGTTGGTAGCTACGGCTTTTACAACTTGTATCAAGCCCTGAGGCATCCTTATGACAACATTGGGATTGGAACGGGGAATTCGGCATCCTGCGCGGCACTGGTGCTGGACCTTGCTGAGGGTATTGCCGAAAAAAGAGGTTTTGAGCAAAATTGGTAAAAACCTATAAATAGTGCTGGATGAAAGCCGCGTACTCGGTTGCTTCCACCACTTTCCACCCAGCTGCCTCAAATTCAGCAATTTCCTCCGTACTCGGAAAGCTGTAATAAGCCGATTCCGTTTCGTCCTGGGCGAGGGTATCCGGTTTTTCGCCCTGCAAAATCGCCAGCACCTGATCGGCTACAAAAGCTGCGCTCGCTGGGTACAAATGCAGGATGTGCCACAACAATGAACGATCCGGGTTGACGTCCAAATGGGAAAAACCAATGATGCCGCCCGTGTCAATGGTTTTGTCATCAATGTAGTGCAATGTGCCTTGTATGGCCTTGTCTCCATTTTTTAAAGCCCGAAAAATGGCCAATACCCCTCGATAATTGGGCAAGCGCCCCGAGTGAAAATTCACTACCCCCAGCCGGGAAATTTGTACAAATGCATCGCCGAAAATACGGCCATAACGAATGGAGAGTACCAAATCGGGTTGTAAAGAACGGATCAAGTTCAGGCTCTCTTCCGATTTGACGTCATTCAAAGAGGTTATGGGGATGGCATACTGTTGTGAGAGGGCTTCAAAAGTCTGGTATTGGGGTTTATCTGCTCTTGGTTGGGCATCCAGTTGGGGGAACAAAAACTCGTTGGGCAAAATTTGTTCAAAAAATTTCAGGTCTTGGAGTGCCTGCGGAGCAGCCGGATTGGCTTTGCCAACCTTATCAGAAATAAAAATGTGCTGAATGTAAGGATGGAGCAAGGGCAACAAGTGATTGAGCATCACATTACTGGCCAAATCCCGGTTGGTAAAGTAGAGTAAGCGCATGATACAGTTTATGGTCAAATATACCCCATAAATGATATTTTTGAGTATCAAAATCCACCACTACATGAGATCCATTCTTTTCCTACTCTGTCTGATTGTTTTAAACCACCAAAAAAGCGCTGCTCAAACCGATACCACCTACGCCGAGCGCCTGGGCTGGCCCAAAGGTGCCAAAGTCCTCATCATGCACGTCGACGACGCCGGGATGTCTTGGGACTCCAACGAAGGCGCCTTCCAGGCACTTACCAAAGGGGTTGCTACATCGGTAAGTGTGATGATGCCTTGTGGCTGGGTTCCGGGGTTTGTACATCAACTCAAAAAAAATCCAAGCATTGATGCAGGTTTACACCTCACACTGACTTCTGAATGGGACGATTACCGCTGGGGGCCTTTGAGTGGCAAACCAGCCGTACCAGGGCTGGTTGATCAGGAGGGCGCGCTTTGGCCCGAAGTGGAGGATGTGGTCAAAAATGCTTCAGCGGATGAAGTTGAAAAGGAAATTTTAGCGCAAATTGCCCGGGCGCGTCAAATGGGCTTTGAACCCACTCATATGGATTCACACATGGGCACCCTGTTTGCTTCGCCTGCCTTTTTGCAGCGCTACATCAAGGTTGGCATCCAGGAACGAATCCCCGTGATGATGCCCGCCGGGCACTGTAGCATGATTGCAGAAACCAATAAGTTGGACCCTTTTACGCTGGGTTTGTTGCGCAATGCGGGCAAAAACCTCTGGAGCAACGGGCTTCCGGTACTGGATGACCTCCACAATGAAACTTACGGCATGAAAATTCCCCCCGGGTTGAGCGACCAGGCCATGCAAAAATTAAAAACAAAATTGATCATCGAATCTTTCCAACGGCTTAAACCGGGAGTGACGATGTTGATCGTGCATTGCACGGCCCCCTCCCCTATTTTTAAACACATTTCCGGCTCCGGTGACGTGCGCAAAAGCGACCTTCTGGCAATGCAATCTCCCGAATTGAAAGCCTATTTGCAAAAAGAAGGGATTGTGCTGACGACGTGGCGGGAGTTGACGGAGCGGAGGAAGAGGCTGAATTAAATGATGAGTCGTCCCGAATTTTAAGTTAGAATCACGGAGTGATTCAATCTTGCATAGCCGCGGTCGTCCGCGGTAAAATGAACAGCGGAGTGTTTCACAACCGCGGCAGCGGTTGAACAAATCGGGGCGCAATTCAACCGCTACCGCGGTTGCGAAACTTCGCAAAACGGCTATGCCCGCGGACGACCGCGGCTATGCAAGATTCAACCGCTGCCGCGGTTAGGGGTTCAAAATTCGGGATGACTCATCTTTTAATTCACCCGCACTCCTTCCACCGTACGGCTATTCCGATCCTGTCGATCGATGCGGCGTAAGTCGACCATCAGTCCCGCAAAGGCGGCACCGTAGTTGACTTCGTATTCTTTGCCATCATAGGTAACCTTGCCGGAGGCTCTTTCCCAATCTTTGGCCAACAGCACATAACGTTCACCTGCTTTGGGGTTGGGGCCAAACATGAGGAACCGTTGATCCGAGCCATTTTCAAAAGCAATGGCAAAACGATTGGCCTTGGGGCTAAACGTAAATACCCCGGGCGTACTGCGGGGAATAAAAATTTCTTCTACTTTTTCTCCATTGATCATCCGCACTTTTCCTTCCACAATTTCGGAAGCGTTTTCACCTAGTTTCCGCCGGAGATAAACATCGTCGGACAAATAAAACTGGATTTTTTTCAGTTCTGATTCAGACCAACGGTTGCGGTCATACAAATCCTGGGTAAAATAAGACAGGCTTGGACTACAACTGCTGAACGCCGCCCACAGCAGCAACAACATAAGGGTATTTCTCATTATCACGTGTTTTTGATTTGTGATGCGGAAATTACAGGAAGTCCCCTATGTGTAAAAGAGGATTATGAAAAGTTTAACGTGGGTTAAAATTGTTTAACAGGGTTCTGATCGGTCGCTTCGACTTCGCTCAGCGACCGATTAGAACTTTGTAACTTTCCAGACAATCCCTTTTCTCTAAATTTTGTTACATTAGCAGGTAGGTAGTTAAACGACCAAATTATGAGAATTTTTACAGAGAAAACGACTTTCCTCAGCTTGCTTTTTAGCTTACTGGCCTTGCCGATGGCCATGGCTACCCACAACCGGGCTGGAGAAATCACGATAGAACAAGTGGGCAACTGTGTGACCAGTTTGACCGTCAAAGCAACCATTGTAACCTATACCAAGGCGAGTAGCTTTATGGTGGATCGGGATTCCTTAACCATTTTTTGGGGCGACGAATCCCCTGGAGCGCGTGGGCAACAAGTGCTGAGGGTCAATGGACCGAACGGGGTGAATGGCATTGGCAAAGGAGAATTGCTGGAAAACGATACCCGCAAGAACGTTTACGTCGCTTTCCACACTTACCCTTCGCGGGGCACCTACGTCATTTCGATGAATGATCCCAACCGCAACGGGGGCATCATCAACCTCAACTTCCCGAACTCGGAACAGATCAAATTCCACATCCAAACCACCTATACCTTCCCCAACCCACAGGTGGATGGCTGCAACAATACCCCGGTGTTGTTGCAACCACCGATCGATATTGGTTGTGTAGGAAAACCTTTTATCCACAACCCCAATGCCTACGACTCGGATGGCGACAGTTTGGCTTACAAATTGATCGTTCCATTTTCGGATCGAGGGGTGCAAGTGCCGAATTATCTCTTCCCCAATATGGTCAGTCCAGGACCCAAGAACAACCTGAGCATCAATGAACGAACCGGGGAAATTGTGTGGGATGCCCCGCAACGAGCTGGAGAATACAACCTGGCCATGATCATCATCGAATACCGGGATGGCAACCCATTGGATACCATCGTGCGCGACATTCAGATTTTGATCCAAAGTTGTGACAACCAACCACCCAAAATTGAAGCACCGGATGAAATTTGTGTCATCGCAGGTCAGGTCGTCGAATTTAAAGTAACCGCTACTGCGCCGATTGAAGAAACCCGGCAAAGGGTAAAATTGGGTGCCTTGGGTGGACCTTTTGAAGTTAAAATCAGCCCGGCAACCTTTACGCCCAATATCAATTCCTACCAGAATGACCCATTCGTAAAAACTTTCCGTTGGGAAACGCGTTGCGAGCACATTTCGGATCAGTTCTATACGGTCGTGTTCCGAGCCGTGGACGATTTTTACCCGCGAGACTCCACGGGTCTGTCGATTCTCAAAACGGTGCGAATAAAAGTCGTCGGGCCGCCTCCCGAGGATGTGCGAGCCGCGCCCGGCAATGGATTCATCGACGTCAGTTGGCAAAAACCCTACGTGTGTGACAAAGCGGCGGAAAATTATTTCCAGGGCTTTACCGTTTGGCGCAGGATTGGCAGCAACTCGTTTGAGCCCGACACTTGTAAGCCTGGTTTGCAAGGTCAAGGTTATACCAAATTGACGGAATTTTCAATTGTTGATAGCCTCAATAAGCGCTACCATTTCCGCGACAATGACGTGGAACCAGGTCGGACGTACTGTTACAGGATTTTGGCTGAGTTTGCCAAAACAACCCCAGGTGGACGTTATGCCTACAACCTTCTGGAAAGTTTGCCTTCCAAAGAGGCTTGTGTGCAGCTCAACCGCAATTTGCCGATCATCATCAAAGCGGATGTGGTCAGTACCAGCGCGACCACGGGTAGTGTACAAGTCTGCTGGACCAAGCCCAAAGCCAATGATCTGGATACCCTCGTGAATCGAGGGCCATATATTTACGAAGTGATGCGCGCCGAGGGTTTGACCCCAGCGGATGTGGCTTTCCAATCCGTAGCTCGTTTCACCAGTACAACCTTTAAGGGCGCCAATGACACCTGCTTCCTGGATCGAAACCTGCGTACGGCTACTACCGCTTATAGCTACCGCATTCGTTTTTACACAGGTCGATCCGCTACCGAGCCGTTGGGTGTAACCCCATTGGCATCTACAGTATTTTTGCAGATCAGTGCTTCGGATAAGTTGTTGAATTTGAGCTGGCAAGAAAATACTCCCTGGGACAATTATGCTTACGTGGTATTGAAAAGGAATGCCGCAGGCACCTTTGACTCGATTGCAACGGTGAGCACCAATCGGTACACTGATCGCAACTTGGTCAATGGCACCGAGTATTGCTACAAAATCCGGGCACTGGGCACCTACGGCATTGTGGATATTGTCAGCCCGCTGATCAATCATTCGCAGGAAGCTTGTGGGCGGCCACAAGACAATGTACCTCCTTGCCCGCCGACAATCAAAGTAGCCACGATTTGCGACAAACCGACCGATTGTGCTGACCGCGACCTTCAAGTCAATACCATCACCTGGAATCGCCCGACTACCACCTGCCCCGAAGCAACCGACCTGGCGGGGTACAAGGTGTATTTCAATAGTGGGGATACGGTGGGTACCTACACCTTGGTGGGTACCATCACTTCGCCGAATACCTTGATATTCACGCACCGCCCCGAATTGGGCATTGCCGGTTGTTACGCAGTTACCTCGGTGGATCAGTTGGGCAATGAAAGTGCGCGCAGCAACCTGATTTGTGTGGACAATTGCCCTCGCTATATCCTGCCGAATACCTTCACGCCGAACGGCGACAATCAAAACGACTTGTTCACGCCCTTCCCCTTCTGTTTCATCGCCTCGGTCGACTTCCAGGTGTTCAACCGCTGGGGGCAATTGGTGTTCAAAACCGCCGATCCAAACCTGAATTGGGATGGGAACAACTTACAAGGTGATGCGCTCCCAGCCGGGGTGTACTACTACAAGTGTAAGGTGTTTGAACAGCGGGTGAATGGTGTGGTACCGGTGGAGAAACCGCTGGAGGGGTATATTCAGTTGGTGAAGTAGTAAGGAATGAGGCTCAGAGTGGCTAAGTAAGCCACTCTGAGCCTCATTCCTTACAATTACAGTTTTTTTTAATCTCAATCAATTACTGGGTTTAGTTCATAGTGGATTAAACTGGGGGCTTTTTTAAGCGTTATTCTTCTTCAGCTTTGTTGCTTTTTTCAGATAGGCCTTTTCTCTTCATCAACCATTTTATCAAAGGAGGAATTAAGATAAGCAGTCCCAATAAGGCACTCATTTTTTTCTGGTTCAAAATAGGCATTAAAATAAAAAAGACCAATAACATGCTCGTTATGGCTAGAATAGTTCCAAACAGCACTCTTGAAAATTCATCAGGGTTGCGCTTAAAATCATCTTTGTATCCGAAGTACAGAAACAAAGCAAAAATGGATAAGATGATGATGGTTTCCATTTCAATATTTCGTGTAGGTTAATTTATTCCAAATCCCGAATACAATTCATGCGTTTTATGAATGTTTTTCTGCCGGTTTCCTCTGCTGTTAGCCGCCGGGTTTTTAATCTTCATTTCTATCAAATGCGTCTTTAGTGTAAATAGCCATTTCAATGCCTAGAGATAATTTACCTGCAATTGCTATTAACTCCTTTGGTAAGTGGTCGTTTTGATTTACAATGTCACCATATAGTCTGGAGTAAATAGAAAAATCAAGATAAGCTGTTGTGATATTGTGGGTTTTAAAAAGTTGGTCCAAGTCGTCATAGTATTTTGTCAAAAAGAGGATGGTATCCTTAATTTGTCCCTCAAAATCATCCCAGTCTTTGTCAGAAATGTCAAATGAAATTTTATAGTCAGTTCTTACAGGGCCTTCTCCATTGCCTTGTTGTTCACCTTTGTCGTAGCTGCTATACACCGGAATTTTGGTCGTTTTTGCAAATGACTTGAATGAATTGGTGTCACTATATACTTTTAATACACACATATTTTATAATTATTCAGTCTTTGAGTATCGGTCAGCATAACCTGGTTAGTAACACGGAAATATGCGCACTTATTCCGCCCCTATGGTAAAGATAAACCAGAGGCACTACACCTCCAAGCATCTGCAATTATTAGCTCTATTCATCTGACAATGAACTTACAGTAAGCTAAATCATCTCAACCAACCCCAAATCCCGAATACACCCTTCCCTCCTCAGCAGGGTCGATTGGTTCTGGCCTCAACCCCGAAGGGGTAGCAGGATTATAGCAAAATAACCGTGTTTATTCCATTAAGAGAAACCCCGGAGGGGTGGCATTATAATAAAACAGCGAGGGTGTGGTTAAATAATGTCACCCCTTCGGGGTTTTAATACAACTACATGCCATTTTTGCTATAATCCTGTCACCCCTTCGGGGTTGAAAAGAGTACTCCATTTAGAACCAATCGCCCCTGCCTCCTCAGGTTTTCCCAGCACAAATTGAGCTACAACAATCCCGTAACTACTTCGGCCCCTTTTTCCTACAACTTTAGCGATGCGCCACCTTATTTATCCCTGCAAACCATAGTTGTCGACAATAGCCTGCCTTTTCTCTGGAAACGCTGTCACGCCAAATTTTTTATTCAGTTCGTCCATGCGTTTCGCAATTATCGGGTCAGCGGGTGTCAATTTATTTTGAACCATATCTGGAATAATTTTGTGAAATAACTCCTCCAAAAAATCTTCGAAATTTTGGTTGAAGTACATATCGATGAAACGCAACGGCTTGTCAGAACCATTCCAAAATGTATGTTCAATCCCTCTGGGCCGCAAATGCCAGCCACCTGCCTGAATTTCATCAACCTTACCGTCAACAATAACGCTCGCCGTACCTTCCATTACCAGCATAATTTCATCTAAGTCTTTGTGTATGTGTGGTGCAGGTCCCATTTGTTTTGGCCTAACGGCAGTTTCAACGCACGAAAATTGCATGTTTGTTTGAGTACTTCGCACCAAAGTACGAATATTAATGCCTCCAGGCCCAGGTTGCAAAGGCTCCGCAGGCGGAAGATAAAATGGTGATAATTTTTTGAGTTCAGCTTTGGCACCTAAGGAATCATTTTTGTCCTCGCAAGATGCCAACGAAAATAGACTTAGTCCTGCCGTAGCAATTGCCAATTGTTGGAGGGCATCACGTCTTGTTGTTGAGTTTTCCATAACTATTATTGTTTAGCATGGTGAATGTACAACAAGGCCCGCTCTTCCCCCTCACTCTTCCTTTTTCATATCCCCCAAAAGTGCCTTCGCATTCTCATTCCCCGGATTCAGCTTCAAGGCCATTTGGCAATTTTCTTCCGCAGCTTTGAGTTGTCCCAACATAAATTGAGCCGCCGCTATCCCATAATAAACCCTATCGTCCTTTGGGTCAAGCTTTGCTGCCTTTTGATAGTAGTCAATTGACTTTTGATACTCCTCTATGTCGTAACAAGTTGCGCCAATGTTGAAGCACGCCTTGACATATTTTGGATTGATTTTTAAAGCCACTTCAAATTTTTCAATCCCAAGTTTAGCTTGTCCCAAGTCGAGATAACTTACGCCCTGTTTGTAATTGCAAGTGTCCAACTTGTAATTGCTTTCGATACACTTTTGAAATACTGAAATTGCTCTGTCATGGTTTTTGTTGTCATAGAACTCGGTGGCCATTTGATACAATTCGGCAGCTGATTGATTGGCCAAAGATTTTTCAAAACCGTCGTCCTTGGGAACCAAAGGTTTGGTGGGGTCTGGGTTTCCAACGTCCCAGCCGTCGTAAGATGCCACTTGAAAAGTTTTGGCAAGTTGGTCGAGTTGGATTTCTCTTTCCAAAAGGGAAGCCCTTGAATGTATTTCTAATTTTTCAACGTGAAGGATGAACTCTTGATCTTCGGCCTTTTCAAGTCTGACCAGTTTATAGTTGTCTTTAAGCAACTCGTCTTTAAGTTCTGCGAGCTTGGATTGGTCCTGGTCGTAAAAGAAGTAACCATAAAGAAGCGGTTTTTTAGTGTCCACTCCTTGAAGCTCCATTTGGTCGAAGATGGAGTTGATGTTGGTTTGTCTTTCGTTGTCTTGTACTGTCGAACATCTTGTTATGCATAATAAAGCAAAAAATAAAGCAATTGTCTTTCTCATTGTTGTCAGTATATTGTGGCGGTGTTAAAATGGCAGACGAAGTAGCCAAATTTTGCTATTTTGTCTGCCAATGAACGAAAAAAACTCCGTTAAACCACCAAAAGTAGCGCATATGGTTTGATAGACGCAAGCTAAATATTCATAAAAGACAGTATTTATTGCAAGTAAAAAGACATTTTCTCAAAATAAAACAAGGATTTATTCAAAAAAAGACAGAAAATTTAACACTTTTTAAATTTTTTTAAAAAAGAATGCTAAGTTTGTCTGAGATTTTTTTCGACAGACCTTATTCAAGTATGTCACTTAAAACAGCCTAATCAAACCTTATTAAAATGCCTTTATACGTAATGACACAGGTGCATTACTCACCACTAGTGGACTGATTTAAACCAATTTAAATGAACTACTTAAACTCAATTGTGAGATGATCAGAAGTATACGATTGCAGATCAAAATCTGCTTAATTCTGGTGCTTGGCCTCTGCGTGACAGGTGCCTGGGCTCAGGGAACTGTGAAGGGTATCGTTACCTCAAAAACAGATGGATTGCCGCTCCCAGGTGTGAATATACTCGTCAAAGGGAGGACTACCGGTACCGTTACGGAAGTAGATGGCCGTTTTTCGCTTCAGGTTAGTCCTGGTGAAACGCTTGCCTTCTCCTACACCGGATTCGCTACGCAGGAAGTGTTGATGACTAACCAGACTGAGTTGAACATCGTTCTTGGAGAGGATGTAACCAATATGCAGGAAGCCGTGATTACGGCTCTCGGCATCAGTAAAGAAAGTCGAAAACTTGGGTATGCCGTTTCTACCATTAATGGCGATCAACTGAACAAGGCTAGAGAAACCAACGTAGCTTTATCCCTCCAGGGCACAGCTCCAGGGGTAACCGTAAGAGGTACCAACGGTGGCCCCGGCGGAACAGCTCAAGTACTGCTGCGTGGAATGCCCAGCATGAACAGCGGTGGCTCACCACTCTATGTTATCAATGGTATTCCCATGGATAACACGCAGCGCGGTAGTGCTGGCGAGTGGGGCGGCGGCGACAATGGCGACGGTATAGGTAACCTTAACCCGGATGACATTGAGACCATGACCATTCTAAAAGGTCAGTCCGCTTCTGCTTTGTATGGAGCTCGCGCTTCAAACGGTGTAATCTTAATTACCACCAAAAAGGGTAAGAAAAACGATTTTTCCGTTGAGTACAACACGAATTACATGACCGACAATGCCCTGAATCTTACTGATTTTCAGTACGAGTATGGTCAAGGTCTTTTGGGGGTTAAACCAGTGGATGCCAACTCCGCACTCTCTTCAACTCGGATGAGTTGGGGGCCTAAGCTAGATGGCAGCTCTACCCCTCAATTTGATGGTAAGTCTTATCCTTACAGCCCACAAAGGGACAACATCAAGAACTTCTACAGAACTGGTTCCTCCTTTACAAACACTCTTTCTGTTTCAAAAGGAAATGAGTCAGGTTCTTTCAGATTGTCGGCATCAAACCTTTCCAATCAATCCATGGTGCCCAACAGTGGCCTCGAAAGAAAAACTTTCAACTTTAGCCTGGATCAAAAAATCACTAAAAAGCTCTCGGTTACTGCTGTTGCAAACTACGTTGATGAAAAGGCAGACAACCGTTCATACCTGAGTGATGGGCCAATGAACGCGAACAATATCTTGTTTTTGGCCACCAACGTAGATCAGAGCATCTTGGCCCCCGGATTTGACGCTGCAAAGAATGGTGCCGAAGTTCGGTGGAGTGATGACGAGTACGTAAGCAACCCTTACTTTGTAACCAATCAATTTGAGAATGACCACAGCCGCAGACGTATAATTTCATCGATGATGGCTCGTTACGATATAACCAGCTGGTTGTACGCACAGGCTCGGGTGGGCTATGATTTAAGCAATGACAAGTCTTTTAACGTAACTCCTTGGGGAACTGCCTACCAAACCAGACCTGATGGAAGTGGATCGATGGGGCAATCTCAAAACCAGCGTTCTGAGTTGAACATCGAAGGGATTCTTGGTGCAAGTAAGAAGATTAGCGATGATCTGTCGTTTGATGCGCTGATTGGGGGCAACATCCGGAAAAATGAATCAGAATACGTAGGGGTTGGCGGCTCATTTTTTACACTTCCCTATGTATATACATTGTCAAACTTGTCACAACGATCAGGGGGTGATTATGGATTTTCGAAACAGGGCGTTCATTCAGGGTTCTACTCAGTGGACTTTTCCTACAAGAATTTCCTGACTGTAAACACAACTGGCCGGTACGATGACTATTCCACGCTTTATTCTTTGATCAATCCAGAAAAGCAGACGGGAATCTTCACGCCATCGGTCTCCACCAGTTTCTTGTTCAGCGAATTGGGCAATTTCGGGAAATTGAGCTTTGGAAAACTACGTGCTTCCTTCGCTCAAACCAGTGGTGAGCTAGGTGATCCTTACCAAACATCATTGTACTACAGCCTGGATCGTTCATTCAATGGCCGGCCCATGGGGACATTCCCTGGAACTGCACCCAACTCTACTTTGAATCCCTTTACCCTTACCGAAATTGAAATCGGTACCGAACTTAAGTTCTTCCAGAACCGTTTGGGATTTGATTTGGCCTGGTTCAACCGTACGACCAAAAATGAAATCATGCGCGCTAACTTTAGCCCAGCAGCAGGATTTACTGGTGGTTTTGTAGGCACGGGTTCAACTGAAAACACAGGTATTGAGCTTCAAGTTAAAGGGGTAATTGTTCGGACAGCAGATTTTGAATGGAACGCAACGCTGAATTACACCAACGTTAGCAACAAGATCATCTCTACGGACCTAAACAATACCAATCTGCAATTGGGCTCCAATCGCGCCACCTTGGGCAATGCCATTACCGCTTTTGTGCCGGGCCTAGCTGGTCCGCAGATCATGGCGTATGATTACAAAAGAAGCAATGGTCAAATTGTAGTGGACGCAAGTGGAATTCCAGTGAGAGGTGCTTTAATCCCAATGGGAAGTGTTTTGCCTAACCAATATGGCGGCTTAATGAATCAACTGACCTATAAAGGTTTCAATCTTGCATTTCTCATTGACTATAGCTTCGGGAATAAAGTACTTTCTGCAACCGAGCATTATTCCATTGCCCGTGGTTTGAACAAAATCACCCTGGAAGGCCGTGATGGAATCACAACGGGTGTGATTGAGTCAGGAACACCCAATACGGTGAAAGCCCCAGCTCAATTGTACTACCGAGCTGTAGCACAACAGATTACCTCAAGTAGCGTAGTTGATGGTGATTTCATTAAATTCCGCCAGCTTACCTTAGGCTACCAGATTCAAGGCTCAAAACTTGGAAAGCTTCCTTTCCAGTCTATTCAATTGTCCGTGGTTGGGCGTAACCTTGCCATCTTAATGCGCAAAGCGAAGAACATCGATCCAGAATCTTCATTCGGATCTAACCTCCGCTACTATGGCATTGAGGGAACAGGTTTGCCTTCTGCCCGTTCAATTGGACTCAACCTTAACTTTAAATTCAAATAGCCAGAACCATGAAAATACAATATAAGAATATCCTTAAACAAGGAAGACTTGCCTACTTAGTGTTGGTACTGACTTTCTTTACCTTCTCCTGCGACGATTTGGCCGAGTTGAACGTAGACCCAACCAGGTCTTCACCCGCAAACTTTGACCCGAATTTCTTCTTGTCTTCTAGCCAAGCGAATTATTTGGGTGCAACTACGGGTTACAGTGGCCCTATTCTATTTCAGAGCGGATGGGTTCAAATTTTGGCCAGTACCTCTACCTTAGGTGCCAACTACTACTCCAACATGGACAAGTATGTTCCATCTACCAACACGGCGAATTATCAACAAGGAGGCTGGAACAATGGTTATCGATCAGCTACCCTGGCCAATCAAATCCTGTTTGATACCGAAGGCAAAACTGGGTTTGAAAATTTGCGGGCGGTGGCCAAAATCATGATTATCCTGAATATGCAGCACATTACCGATGTTTATGGAGACATACCATACACGGAAGCATTGCAGGCTGCTGCCGGGCTCACTCAGCCAGTTTATGACACACAGGAGGCTCTTTACCAGGCTCTGCTTAAAGATTTGGACGCTGCGGTAAGCAGTTTAGATGTGTCTAAAAAAGGCCCAACCGCGGATCTGATGTACAATGGGGATGTTGCCAAATGGAAAAAATTTGGTTACTCACTCATGTTGCGTATGGCCATGCGATTGGTAAAAGCAAGTCCAGCCACTGCCAAGACTTATGCCGAGAAAGCAGCAGCGGGCGGCACATTTGCCAGTGCAGCTGATGACGCTGTTATCAAGTATGACAATACCAATGGCTATACCAACGGCAATGCAGGACCTTTGAATACTGCTTCTGATTTTTATGAGGTTCGCTGGAGCAAAACCATCATTGATTATTTGAAGACCAAAAATGATCCTCGTCTGGGATTAATTGCTGAAGTTCCTCAAGATGGCTTTGCGGCTAACAACAACGCTGCACTGAGTGGTAATTCTACTCCTGCAAACCAGCTTGGTTTGCCTAACGGATTTGATATAGCTGGAGGAGCCACCGACATCAGCACCTCTCCTGGCTTTCCAGGCGCAACAGGCTCTGGCTCAGATGCTACCAAAATTGGGAAGTACTCACGTCCAACAGCTATCTACCGCAATGTAAATGCCCCCGCATTTATTCTGACTTACGCGGAGAGTGAATTACTCTTGGCAGAGGCAGTTGTAAGGGGCTTTACGGTATCGGGAACTTCTGCTAGTCACTACAGCAACGCGCTTCGAGGTGCCTTGACTGGCATGGCACCATTTGGCGCCAGCGCAGCTATTGATGCGGCTACTGTAAACGCATATGTTACAGCAAACCCGCTTGACGTTTCTTCCCAAGCCAATTCTCTGAAGATGATCAATGAGCAGTATTGGGCAACCACTGGCCTTTTGTTCAACTTTGTTGAGGCATGGAACAACTGGAAACGTTCGGGCCATCCAGTGCTAACACCGGTTAAAGCTACTGGTAATTTCTCGAATGGAGCAATTCCTCGCAGACAGCCTTATCCAACTGGAGAAGCTGGCCAGAATGGTGATGCTTACACCAAGGCAGTCACCAGACTTCCAGGAGGCGATCAGTGGACTTCCCGCGTTTGGTGGGACGCGAATTAAGTTGAAAATCACTTAGGAACCTTCTCGTTCCCTATAAAAGTAAAAGGCTGGACTTCCAATCCGGCCTTTTATTTTTTTATAACTTGCTGTTGATAAGTGCCCGGTCATCATTAACGGCATTTAATTGCGTTTGAAAGCGACGAAATCCTCTGCATCAATGAAAAAGGTATTTACACTCGCCATCTTTTTAATCGCCTTTACATCTAATCAGGCGCAAAGTTTATTCGAGCCTGTTAATTCTTCGCGTTCAGGTGTATCATTCAAAAACACCATTGTTGAAAACGCGACTCAAAACGCATTGACGTACGAAAACTTGTTTAATGGCGGGGGGATTGCCGTTGGGGACATCAACAATGATGGGCTTGAAGACATCTACTTTATTTCTAACATGCAGCTCAATAAGTTGTACCTCAATCAGGGCAACTTCAAATTCAAAGACATTACTCAATCTGCGGGAGTAGCTGGCCGAGTGGGATGGAAAAGTGGCACATCCATGGTCGACATCAATGGCGATGGACTGCTCGATATCTACGTGTGTTACTCCGGAAAAACAGATGCAGAAAAAAGACGGAATCAGTTTTTTATCAACCAAGGGAACCTCACTTTCATCGATAAGGCCCAAGAAATGGGGCTTGACGATCCATCATACACCACCCAAGTCTCCTTCTTTGACTACGATCGGGATGGCGATTTGGATGCTTTTTTACTGGCTACCAATGTAAAAGTGATTCGCGACCTGGAGTATTCGCAAGCCCGCAAATCCAAACACCCTTACGCCGGAGATAAGTTGTTTCGCAATGACAATGGGCGATTTTCCGAAGTAACGGAGGAAGCTGGTATTCTTTCCAATGCACTCGGCTTTGGTTTGGGCGTAACGGTATCGGATCTGAACAAAGATGGTTGGCTGGATATCTATGTCTCTAACGACTATGCGGAACCCGATTACCTCTACATCAACAATCGCAATGGAACCTTCACCAATAAGCTGGATGTTTCGCTTCAACACATTTCGCAATTCTCGATGGGGTCTGATATAGCCGATATCAACAATGACCTGTTGCCGGATATTTTCACGGCGGACATGTTGCCTGAAGACAATAAAAGGCAGAAGCTATTGTATGGACCCGATAACTACGAGCAATTCGCGCTCATGGTGAGCGAGGGCTATCACTACCAGTTCATGCGCAATATGCTTCACCTCAACAATGGCAACGGCACATTTTCGGAAGTGGGGCAACTAGCAGGCGTATCCAATACCGACTGGAGTTGGGCTCCACTGTTTGCCGATTACGATAACGATGGCTGGAAAGATCTGTTTGTCACCAACGGGTATTTCCGGGACTATACCAACCGCGATTTTCTTAAATACAAAGGGGATTACTATTTTCAGAAAGTCCTGGCGCACGAAAAAGCCGATACCTTGGAGTTGGCCAAGTCCATGCCTTCAACCCCGGTGCACAATTATATTTTTAAAAACATGGGCAATGCCCGGTTTGAGGATCAAAGCAAGGCCTGGGGGTTTTCAATGCCCACTTTTTCAAATGGTGCTGCTTATGCAGATCTGGACAATGATGGCGATCTGGATTTGATGGTCAACAATCAAGATGCTGAGGCATCGCTTTACCGGAATCTTGCACGCCAACAAAACGCATCGCGCCACTACATCGCTTTACAGCTTAAAGGCGCGGGACTGAACACACAGGCGATTGGAAGCACGGTTACGATTTACACTGGACAGGGCAGGCAGTTTTTTGAAATGATGCCGGTGCGCGGTTATCAGTCCTCTGTTTCTAGTAGAATTCATGCTGGCTTAGATGGCCAAACAAAGATCGATTCGATCGTTGTAGTTTGGCCGACTGGCAAAAAAAGTAAAATTGCCAACGTAATGGCCGACCAGTTGCTCGTGTTGGAAGAAGTAAACTCGACACCAACTGATCATGGTGCTCCCCCTCAAACAGCTACCCTTTTCAAAAGCGAAAAATCCCCCCTTACCTATCGTCACACAGAATATGGGGCAAATGATTTTAAACGACAACCACTGCTCAACACCATGCTATCGCCTTGCGGCCCCGTGATGGCGAGTGCCGATGTCAATAAAGATGGCACACTGGATATATTTGTTGGGGGCACCAAAGAAAATCCTGGTCGCTTGTTCGTCCAGTTGAGCAACGGCATTTTCCGGATGATGGGCAATTTTGATTTCAAAGAAGATGCCAATTGCGCGGATGCAGATGCCAGCTTTTTCGACGCCGACGGTGATGGTGACCCCGATTTGTATGTAGTGAGTGGCGGTTATCACGAATACCAGCCGGATGAAGATGCCTTGCAGGATCGCTTGTACCTCAATGATGGTAAGGGAAACTTCAGCAAAGCGCTAGGCGCAATACCGCACATGTCTCCAGCCAAATCCTGTGTACGGCCAATGGATCTTGATCACGATGGCGATCTTGACTTATTCGTAGGTGGCAGGGTGATGCCGGGTTCATATCCACAAGCTCCACCAAGTTATCTCTTGCTCAATGATGGTTCAGGGCGGTTTACCGATGCCACTGAAAGTCTATTGCCTGTGTTGAAAAACCTGGGCATGGTTACCGATGCAGCCTGGCTTGATGTAAACGAGGATACTTTTGCTGACCTGATTGTGCTGGGAGAGTTCATGCCGATCAGCGTATTGATCAACCAACAAGGGAAACGTTTTGAGGAAGCCACCAACCAATACTTCAAAAATGTTGAATCTGGTTGGTGGAGTAAACTAGCCGTGGCCGATTTTGACCATGATGGTGATGACGACCTGATTGCGGGCAATTTTGGTTTGAATTCCCAGTTCAAAGCGAGTGAATCGGAACCCATCAGTATGGTCTATTCTGATTTTGATAGCAATGGTAGCATCGATCCGATTCTGGTTTCGTATGTACAGCACAAACCTTACCCCTTTGCTGGTCGCGATGAACTATTGGATCAACTTTTTCCCTTGCGCAAGAAGTTCACGACCTATGCACCCTATTCTGAAGCCGCACTAAGCGACCTGTTCACCGCTACAGAGCTTTCGCAAGCGAAAAGGTTAGCCGCAACTGAACTGCGAAGCGTTTATTTCGAAAATCAGGGCAAGCAGTTTGTCAAACACATTTTGCCAGCTGAGGCCCAGTACGCACCTGTCTATAGTATTGAAGTGCTTGATTACAATCACGATGGTCATCTCGATTTTATCTTGGCTGGCAACCAGAGCGCGATACGCATCCGTTTGGGGAGTATTGATGCAAACTTTGGGCAGGTTTATGAAGGCAATGGCAAAGGGAATTTCAGGTACGTACCCCAGGCGGAATCTGGATTGTCTTTTACTGGCGATGTAAAATCAATGAAGTGGATAAAAACCGCTGCGGGGGAATTCCTACTGGCAGGGGTTAATAACTTGGGCATTGTAGCCTACAAAAGAAATGAATCAAGTTCGAAATAAGGGGCGAGAAAAACAGTTCGTCATCTCGAATTTTTGGAATAATAAACCGCGGATGCGGTTGAATTTAGAATAGCCCCGGTCGTCCGGGGTCATTTGGGTAGCAAAAGGTTTCGCAACCGCGGATGCGGTTGAACTTTTTGCTCAATTGAGTTCAACCACTGCCGTGGTTGCCGCTAATTTGACCCAATTTTTTACCCCGGACGACCGGGGCTATTCTAAATTCAATCGCTCCGCGATTAGGTTTATGCCCAATTTTGACTTTTCAAAAATTCGGGATGACTCATGTTTTGCCCCACTACTAAATCATTTTGCATGATGAAATACTTTTTCAGCATAAGCTTTTTTTTGATTCTAACGACACGCCTGTTTGCACAGACGGAGGAGCAGGCGACTGGCCAGTTCATCAAATCAGCTTTTCATCTTTCTGAAGTGATGCTGCACGATGTGGCCAGTCCGCCCGCCGCCGCACGCTTCTACGCTTATGCTATGTTGAGTGCCTACGAAGTGTTGCAGCGCAATCAATCGGATATGCTTGCATTGAGTAAAAACTTTCATGTTGTTCCTGGCTTTGTTCAGTTGACCCTTCCAACAAAATTTAACCCGGCATTTTGCGCTACGTATGCCATGCTCGAAACAGGCAGGTTGATTCTGCCTTCCGGTTATATGCTGGAAGAGAAGCAAGGTGAATTGATCACCATTTTCCGAAAGAGCTACAAACTGAATGCAAAGCACCTTGAGGCCAACAGGCAATACGCCAATCAGGTGGCAGCACAGGTGTTGGCTTACGCAAAGAAAGATGGCTACTTTTCACTCAGCGTACTGCCGCGTTATAAACCCAACACCAAAGAAGCGGGGCGATGGTACCCAACCCCTCCCGAATACATGAGTGCAGTGGAGCCGCAATGGAAAACCATTCGTACCTTCTTTCTCGACTCAGCCGACCAATTTGTGCCTGACGCTCCTGCACCTTTCAGTACCGAAAAGGGGAGCAGTTTTTTCAATCAGTTAGAAGAAGTGGTTACCATATCCAAGAATCTTACTGCAGAACAAAAAGCCATCGCCGGGTTTTGGGATTGCAATCCGTTTGCGGTTACTTATTCAGGTCATGCTGCCATGGGCGTGAAAAAAATTTCACCGGGCGGCCATTGGATCGGTATCACCGGTATTGCGTGTCGCAAGGCAAATGCACCACTACAAAAGACAATTACCGCACACACACTCATCGC
>JAIXOO010000110.1 GCA_027486765.1 Saprospiraceae bacterium | reverse complement strand
ATAAAGGAAGCCCATTGGTCAATTTGGCCCGCTTTGATATAGGGTTTAGCTAGGTGATCCAGTACAAAAACTTGATCTGGAAAAGCTTTTACCAGCTCAATCGCAGCTGGTAATTGATGCGGATAAATCAGGATATCATAGGTGTATCCCCGTTTGCCCAGCGCCGCAATGCCCCGCCGGAAATCAGGATTTTGTAAAAAATAAGGGTCTGACTCTCCTTGCACAATGTGCCGGAATCCCTTTAAAGTGGGATGCTGTTTGTAAAAATCCAGGCGTTCTTCCACGTTTTCTGCACGCAAATCTACCCAGCCCACTGTTCCTTTGATGAATGGATTTTGCTGCGCCAATTCCAAAAAGAAAAGATTTTCTTCCTCGTTTTGATCTACCTGAACCAGTATCGTGCCGTCGATTTTGTGCTGTTGCAGAACAGGAGCCAGGTCTACTGGCAGAAAATTGCGCTGAATCAAATGCATTTCGTCATTGATCCAGGCGTGGGTGTCGGGGCTGTAGTTCCAAAAGTGTTGATGGGAATCGATGCGCATAAGTTGTCGTAAAGTCTTACTGTTTCCTCAAGAATACAGTGTTGGTTTGGATGAAATTTGTTAGTGGGTTAGTCTGGTTGGCCGCCCCTTAGAATCTTGTCTCCAAATAAGTAGGCAACATCTGCCTCCAGGTTGGCCAATCGTGTTTGATGTCTGGCCCCCAAATGTCCAGTTCGTGGGGGATGGCTTTGTTGCTCAAGATGTACGAAAGATTCCGGCTAGCCTGTGGATCTTCATAATCCCCTGAGCCCGTCACCAAGTGAATGTGCCCCGAAGAGCGCAACAAGTGTAAAGTATGTTCATCCGTTGTATTGGGCAAATAATGACAAGGCGAATTAAAATACACATTGTCGTCATAATGCCCCTTGCTGTAAGCCGTGAGGTCGTAAACCCCCGACATGGCAATCACGCCTTTGAACAAATCCGGCCTGCGGAAAAACAAATTGGCCGAATGTAGTGCCCCTAGCGAAGCCCCGGAAACAATGATCTGGACGTCCTGACCGGTTTTGTCTTTGATAAACGGCACGACCTCTTGTTCCACATAAGCATTGAACTGCTGATGGCGAATCCCCTTGTGTACCGGGTCCATGTGGTCGTTGAGCCAAGCTTCAGAATTGATGCTGTTGATTGAAAACACCTTTACCTTACCACTCTCAATAAAGGGTGCAATGGCATCAATCAGCTGAAAACGCTCGTATTCCAAATAGTCAGCAGCAGCAGTCGGCAGCAAAAGTAAGGCAAAGCCATAATGCCCATACATGGCAATCTCCATGTTTTTGTTCAAGTTCGGACTGTACCAGTGGTGTATTTCGCGGTGCATGCTGCTTGTAGTTTATTGTTTTTCTATTTGAAGAAGGAAACATACGGTTTTTTAGCCTTATTTCCCCTTCGCAGACCAATATTATTCTTGATCGCCCTTTAATTCAGTCAAAAATGCAACATTGCGCTGTAAACCTTCCAGTTTGGTGCGTTTGACCGCAGATTGTTTAAAGACTTGATTAAAAACCTCTTGGGTGAGCTCTTCCCATTCACTTTTACGCATGTTCAACAAATCGGGGTGGGGATCAAAAGCGGGTTCCTGATGGGGCTGAGAAAAACGATTCCAGGGACAAACCTCCTGGCACACATCACAGCCAAACATCCAGTTGTCCATTTTTCCTTTGAATTCATCCGGGATGGCTTCGCGCAACTCAATGGTCAAATAAGAAATACATTTGCTGCCATCCAACAAATAACCTTCGGGAGAAATCGCCTCGGTCGGACAGGCATCAATACAACGGCGACAGGTGCCGCAATAATCCCGCATGGGCGCATCATAGTCCAATTCCAAATCAAGAATGAGTTCGGCCAGGAAGAAATAGGACCCCGCTTTGGGATGTATCAATAAGGTGTGCCGCCCCGTCCAGCCCAGCCCGGCGCGTTTGGCCCAATCGCGCTCCAATACAGGTGCCGAATCCACAAAACAACGCCCGTCAACCTGCCCGATGTTTTGGTCAATGTACTGCAAAAGGGACTTAAGCTTGTCTTTGATTACAAAATGGTAGTCCTTTCCATAAGCGTATTGCGAAATTTTGGGGGCACTGGGATCGTCCTGTTTGTCGGGATTGTGGTAGTTGTAGAGCAAACTGATGACCGATTTTGCGCCAGGTACCAGTTGAGTCGGATCCACTCGTTTGTCAAAATGATTGGCCATGTAATGCATTTGGCCGTGCAAGCCCCGGTTGAGCCACTCCTCCAAACGCCGCGCCTCTTCATCCATAAATTCAGCCTTGGCAAAACCCACCATGCTGAAGCCCAAACGTTGGGCTTCGCTTCGGATTAAAGCGGTACGGGATGCTGTGGATGCCATTGCGCAAAGATACAAAAGCAATTCTTACCCTTCATTTGACTTTTTCCTTCGCCAAAAAAGTGTACCTTTGCAGCCTTTAAAACCATAAAATTTAATCAACCATGGGAAAAGGTGACAAAAGAACCTTGCGCGGCAAGCTCTTCATGAGCTCTTACGGCAACTCTCGCCCCAAGAAAGGCAAAAAAGTTAAAAAGCAGGACTAAACCTGCTAGCTTCTAAGGTTCCAAGGTTCCAGGGTTCGAGGTTCCAGGGTTGGGCTGCCTAACCTTGGAACCTCGAACCCTGGAACCTGGAACCTTGTTGTAGTTTGCCAAATTTTATTTTCTCTTTCCTGCTATTTTTCTCTAATAATATTCTATTTTTAGCACTGACGATTGTTTGGCGCAACAGACTTTATGTTCTTAAAGCCTGACACCAATTATTTTGCCCCAACAAAACACGAACTCGTACGCTGCCATGAAAATATTACACGTCAGTGCAGAATGTTACCCCGCCGCTAAAGCAGGTGGTTTGGGTGATGTGGTCGGTGCACTACCGAAATACCTGAATCAGCGCGGATGGTCATCTGCTGCTGTAATTCCGAAATACCAATTGCCCTGGTTTCTGGCCCGGCAATTTGAACTGGTTTACGCTGGAGCATTCCGCTTGCACAACGTCTATTACCCTTTCGCCATTGAAAAAGAAATGGGCGATAGCCTCGGCTTTCCGCTTTATGTGGTGAATCTGCCCGGTAAGTTTGACCGCCCGGGGATTTATGGGGATGCCACCGGATGGTTCAACGACAATGCCGAACGCTGGGTGTTTTTTCAGCAAGCCATTTTAAACTGGGTGCTGAATATGCCTGAAAAACCAGCCGTCTTGCATTGCCACGACCACCATTCGGGTTTGATTCCTTTTATGGTGCAACACAGCCTGGAATACCGCGCCATCAGCCATATCCCTACCGTTTTTACCATCCACAATGGGGAATACCACGGGGCTTTTGGCTGGGACAAACACGTTTTACTGCCCGCTTTTGAAGCCAGCGCTTCGGGGCTGATCGATTGGGAAGGAGCCATTAATCCCCTCGCTTCCGCCATCAAGTGCGCCTGGCGCGTAACTACCGTGTCGAAGACCTACCTGAATGAATTGATGGAATACTCCAATGGATTGGAAGGGCTCTTGCGCACTGAAGCCGCCAAATGTTCAGGTATTCTCAACGGCATCGACGCTGATGTATGGGATCCTGCTACCGATCCGTATTTGCCGCACCATTTTGAGGGGAACATTGACAGCTACAAATCAGCCAACAAGCTGGCCTTGCAACAACATTTTAACGCAGATTTGGATTTGCCCGTCTTTACCTTTATCGGTAGATTGGTGAGAGAAAAAGGGGCAGATTTGATTCCCGATTTGATTGCCAGGGTATTGTCCGAAGGCTTAGGCGTTTCATTTCTGATTTTGGGCACTGGTGAGCCCCATTTGCACGAGGCATTGGCTGATCTGCAGTGGCGTTTTCCACGCCGTTGCGCGGTGGTTTTGGCCTACAATGAAGGCGTAGCCCACCAATTGTACGCTGGTTCCGACTTTTTGTTGATGCCTTCGCGGGTGGAACCCTGTGGTTTGAATCAAATGTACTCCATGCGTTACGGTACCGTGCCCGTTGTGCGCTCGGTAGGGGGGCTAAAGGATACCGTAATTGACATTGGTGAGCCCAATTTGCCCGGTCGAGGCATTCGCTTCGATCACTTTACCCTGAATGATGCCGCTTTGGCCATTTACCGGGCCCACGAGTTGTACCACAATCCAAGTGCCCTATCGGAAGTAAGAGAACACATCATGGGTGTAGATTTTTCCTGGGAAAGCGCAGCGGAGAACTACATCACGGTGTACAGTAGCCTATAAATCTAATATTCACTTAAAAAAAACGGGTTTATCACAAACCTGAATACGCCAACCTAAATTTGTATGGAAGTGAAAATGATCGCACTTATTCTCGGCGGTGGCGCTGGCTCCCGGCTTTATCCACTCACCGAGCAACGCTCTAAACCAGCGGTGCCTATTGCTGGAAAGTACCGCCTCATCGACATTCCGATTTCAAACTGTTTGAACTCCGGGGTGCGCAGGATGTTTGTGGTGACCCAGTTCAACTCGGCTTCGCTCAACCAGCACATCAAGAATACCTACACCTTTGACATGTTTACGCATGGCTTCGTAGATATCCTGGCGGCAGAGCAAACCCCCAATTCGCCCAACTGGTTTCAAGGGACAGCCGATGCGGTGCGCCAATCGATGCACCACTTGATCAACCACGACTTTGATTACATCCTGATTCTTTCTGGTGACCAGTTGTACCAGATGGATTTCAAAGAGTTTGCTTTTTACCACATCGAAAAAGGAGCAGACCTGACCATCGCCACCATCCCCGTAGTCGCCAAAGAGGCTTCGGAATTTGGGATCCTCAAAGTGGATGAGGACCAATACATCCAGGATTTTACTGAAAAACCCAAGAAGGATGTTTTGCCAGCCTGGCGCTCCCCTCTGGAAGAGAAATATACCTCCAAAGGCAAAGATTACCTGGCTTCCATGGGGATTTATGTGTTCAAACGGGATGTATTGGAACGCCTGTTTGCCGAAAAACCTGATGCGACCGACTTTGGCAAAGAGATCATTCCTTACGCCATCAACAACAATTTCAAAGTAGCCAGCTACGCTTTTGATAGTTACTGGACGGATATTGGTACCATCGCTTCTTTCTTTGAGGCGAATATTGCCTTGACCGATCCTATTCCAGACTTCAACCTGTTTGACAAAAGTGCTACGGTCTTTACCCGGCCCCGGCCTTTGGCGCCATCCAAAATTTACGGGACTTTTTTCAACCGTACCCTGGTGGCAGAAGGCTGCATCATCCACGCCAAAAAGATCGATAAGGCCATCGTGGGGATTCGTTCCCGGATTGGCGAAGGCACTGAAATCAATAATGCCATCCTGATGGGCGCGGACTATTACGAATCGCTGGAACAAATCGAATCCGCCGACATTCCCATGGGGATCGGCAAGGATTGTTACATCGAAAACGCCATCATCGATAAAAATTGCAGCATTGGCAACAATGTGGTGATCAAAGGCCACCACTCGTTGGAAGATATGGAAACGTCGACCTACGTGATTCGGGATGGAATTGTCGTGCTGAAAAAGACGGCGAAAATTCCGAGTGGTACGAAGATTGGGTTGGTGTAGGGGCGCAGATTTATTCGATCTAAAATCCCGACCCGAAACATGAGTCATCCCGAATTTTTGAAAAGCCAAAATCGAGCATAAACCTAATCGCGGAGCGATTGAATTTTGAATAGCCCCGGTCGTCCGGGGTAAATAGTTGGGTCAAATTGGCGGCAACCACGGCAGTGGTTGAACTCAATTGAGCAAAAAGTTCAACCGCATCCGCGGTTGCAAAACCTTTTGCTACCAAAATGACCCCGGACGACCGGGGCTATTCTAAATTCAACCGCATCCGCGGTTTGTCATTCCAAAAATTTGTGATGACTCATGTCTTGGCCGGTCGATCAAAGCACAGTTTCGTTGTTCTAGATTTATGCGCAAATTCTTGATTGCCAACTCGCCTCAAACCTATTTTCTCTCATCCCGTTCCAATTCAATTTTGTTATGAACTCACGCCGCAACTTTTTACAAAAAATCACTGCAACTGCAATCGCCTTTCAATTGCCAGACTTCGTTATGGCAAGCACCGGTGAAGTCGATAACGAACCGTACGAAGGCCCCATTTTGCGGGTAGCGATTATGGGACTGGGGAGTTATGGCAGCCGGGTTGCTGACGCCATGCAAGCCTCCAAAAAAGCCAAATTGGTGGCGGCGATCAGCGGCACCCCATCCAAACTAAAAGACTGGCAGAGCAAATACAATATCCCGGAAAAAAATTGTTACAACTACGAGTCGTTTGATGCGATCAAGGACAACCCCGACATCGATGCGGTGTACATCATCACGCCCAATGCCCTGCACAAAGACCAGGCGATCCGGGTGGCCAATGCCGGCAAACACGTGATTTGCGAAAAACCCATGTCGATCAATGCCAAAGATGGGCAGACCATGATCGATGCCTGCAAAAAAAACAATGTCAAACTGTTGGTAGGTTACCGGATGCACTTTGAGCCCAAAACCCTGGAAATCATTCGAATGAGAAAAGATGGGGAACTGGGTAAAGTTTTATTTTTCCAGGGACTCTGCGGCTTCACCATCGGCAATCCCACCCAATGGCGGCTCAACAAAGCACTGGCTGGCGGCGGTGCCATGATGGACATTGGCATCTACGCGATCAATGGCGCCCGCTACATGATCGGCGAAGAACCAATCTGGGTAACCGCCCAGGAAACCAAAACCAATCCCGAAAAATTCAAACCTGGTGTGGACGAGACCATCCAGTTTCAGCTTGGTTTTCCCAGTGGAGCAGTGGCTTCCTGCCTGTCGACCTACACGATGAACAACCTCGACCGCTTTTTCCTGAATGCCGAAAAAGGTTTTGCGGAGTTGTTGCCCTCTACGGGTTATGGGCCGATCAAAGGGCGCACCAATAAAGGCGAATTGAACTACCCCCATGTCACGCACCAAACCGTACAGATGGATGAAATGGCGGGAATCATTTTGGAGGGCAAACAACCCATCGTACCCGTGGACGGAGAAGAAGGGTTGAAAGATTTGAAAATTATTGATGCGATCTTTTTGGCGGTTAAGACGGGGAAAAAAGTGCCGCTGAAGTTGTAAATAACTTGAATCATGAAATATTTGCCAGCAGAAGACATCACTTTCCAATCAAAATTAAAAGCAGCAGCACTCCTTCAACGGCTCGAAGACAGCATTGAACCCGAAAGGGCATTTCGATTCGGGCTGTTTCAGCGACGCGAGACAAAACCCTATCAAGGTAAAGTAGTTGGCAACAGCTTCAACATCTCAAGAATCATCAGCTACCGAAACTCCTTTTTGCCAAGAATCAGTGGAAACATTGAAACTACCTTTAGTGGGAGTTTAATCAGGGTAAAAATGAGGCTCCATGTTGCAGTGATTGTTTTTATGTGCATCTGGGGCGGGATTATGGGATCCGTTGGTTTCCTCTTTCTATCCCAAGCCTTTGCTAGTACTGATTTTGACCCAATGACTTTAATGCCTCTTGGAATGTTAATGGTGTTTTATGTGGTGATCATGCTGGCCTTTAAATATGAAAGCAAACAATCCAAAGCGGACTTGCAAAACTTGTTTGAAGCGGAGATAATGGAGGAGTGAAGACATCACCTTTTGCCCCATTTGTCAAATAAATACTTTTCGAACAAAGGATCACTCCGATTAACTGGGGTTGCCCCCCTCTGTGACCTCCTTCACTGTCCCTTCCACTCCCCAACCCTATTTTTGACAAAAAATTCCAATGGAACTCCTCCAAACCATATTCCTGGCCGTTTTAGTCGCCTTTTTGGGTTTTAGCCCTCCCGGTATGCTCAACATGACCGCGCTGAAAATCAGTCTCGAACACCCCCGGCAACAAGCATTGCGCTTTGTATTGGGCACATCCAGCGTCATCTTCATTCAAGCTTTGATCGCAGTCTCCTTTGCCAAATTTCTGGCCCAAAATCCGGCACTGATCCATTACCTCAGCTATGCCGCAATTGGTGTATTCCTGCTTTTGGCGTATTTCTTTTACCGACAGGCTCGCAGGAAAATCCAGCTTAAGTTGCAGAGAAGTGGGACCCAAAGTTATTGGGCGGGCTTCAGCATGGCCTGGATGAACATGCTGGCTATTCCCTTTTTCCTGGGCTATTCCACCATTCTCGAAGCAAAGGGCGTGTTAGAAACCCAGGCACCGCACAATTGGTTGTTTGCCCTCGGGGCCATGGCCGGGGCGTTTCTGCTCTTTATGCTCTATGTCTCCTTTGCAAGGGTCATCCAGCAGCGGGTTCAATTCATCGCCCGAAATATCAATTACATCCTGAGTGCCTTGTTTTTGGTGTTGGCTCTGACGACGATCTACAATACTTTTAGAGGTGCTTGAAGTGATTGGTTCAGCTGCGACTAGTCTAAACCACGTATTCGAGTCGGATAGAAACCGGGTAAAGGATTAGACAACATGTTTTTAGACATGCCCCAAACCCAGCACAATGTGTGAATCCTACAACTTATTCACAAGCTTGTGTAACGTTTATTGTGGCTAAATGACAAACCTTTGCCCTGTAAAATCACTGTCAAAACGATCGAAGATGGACGCATTTGAAGAACAAATTATCCTGGAAACAAAGGATAATGAAGCAATAGCCAACAGTAGCCCCCAAAGCGATACTCCCGAACTCAAGGCGCTCCTGGCCGTAAAAAAATTCACAGCCAAACTCGAAGAAGAGTACAACGAACTGCTGAAAATTGAAGGTGAACTGAATGAATTGCACAAAGATGGCTTGTTGATCATTGAAGCCACCACCTCACCAGAAGCAATTGCGCAGTGGAACGCGATTTTGCAGGAAATGAACAAGGCAATCAGCAGCATCAATGGTATCCTTACTACGGCAAAAGACAATGTAGCACAAAAAGAGAAAAACGATTCTCTGGATCTATGGGAACAACTAACGTCACACGTGACTACGTTAAAGGGCAACGTCACAGATGCTAAGCATACTGCGCTGACCTTATTGCCAGAAGCGGTTCATCCGCAATGGGAAAAGGAATTTGCACAGCTTGAGGTGCCACTTGTAGAATCCTTCTTTTTACGGGTGGAATCGTGCCGGGTACTGCTGCAATTGATTGAACGGTACACCCCCGAAGAATTGAACGCGATTACCCAAATGATTGTAGACCATATCCCAGTGAGTTTCACTTATGAAGAAGCGCTGAAATATCAACATGATTATTACAAAGCCCTTGTAGACTATAAAAAAGAATTTAAAGAAGAAAAAAACCTTTGGGATAAGTTTCTGGACATCTTGGCTGGCGGCACACACCAGTCGCCCTCCGAAAGGATAATGATGGAAAGATGGGTGGATGGCGAAAAAGGAGCGTTGTAAGAACCACAGAGGCGAGTAACCCTCCTTACGCACGTTGAGCTGGATTTTGCGCTCCGTGTACGCCTTCGGTGCGGAGCGACAGGATGCGTTTGAGAATGCAGACCAAAATTGAGCAAAAATCTTAATTTTACGTCATTGCCACACTACTATTCATGTCCTCCGAGTAAAATGTCCTGTGGTGTGTCCAATTCACCGTCTCTTACTTTTTAAAATGAACACACTCCGCACCGTTACCGTCACGCGCTACATGCAACCCCTGCGGGAAGGCGGCTCCCTGCCTGCCTTGGCCGAAGCCGACGATGGCTTCAAATACGTGGTAAAATTCAAGGGCAGCGGCCAGGGGGTCAAAACCTTGATTGCAGAAATGATCGGCGGCGAGCTTGCCCGCCTCTTGGGCTTAAAAGTGCCCGAGTTGGTTTTTGCAGCATTGGATGAAGACTTTGGGCGCACCGAAGCCGATGAGGAGATCCAGGATCTGTTGAAAGCCAGTCAGGGTTTGAACCTGGGCTTGCATTTTTTGTCGGGCGCCTTCACCTACGATCCGGCAGTCACCCAACTGGACCCCTTGCAAGCCTCCAAAGTAGTCTGGTTGGATGCCCTCATCGCCAACGTGGATCGCTCCTTCCGCAACACCAATATGCTGCTGTGGAACCGGGAAATGTGGCTGATTGACCATGGTGCTGCCCTCTTTTTTCACCACAGTTGGGACACTTTTGAGCAGAAGGCAAGCGCTGCTTTTCCCTACATCAAAACGCATGTTTTGCTGCCCCAAGCAACCCAACTGGAAGCCGCAAACCAGATAGGACGAACCGCGATCACGGCAGACAAAATTCAGGAAATTGTACACTGGATACCCGACGAGTGGCTGAACTGGGAATCAGTCGACGAAAGCCCTGAGCAAATGCGCAACACCTATTTCAATTTCCTGAGCCAAAGACTCCTTCATTCCGAGCAGTTCACAAAAGAAGCCCAAGATGCAGCCAAAACACTTGTATGAATACGCCATCGTTCGGGTGGTGCCGGCAGTGGAACGGGAAGAGTTTGTGAATGTGGGGGTGATTTTGTTCTGCAAAAGGCAAAAACTCATTCGCATGCGTTATCAGCTAGCGGAAGAAAAAATCCTGACACTGCGGCCCAACGCCGATGTAGATGAACTGCGCAAAAACCTGGAAGCGTTCAGCAAAATTGCCGCCGGAGAAAAGGTCAACAGCCCCATCGCGCAACTCGACGCCGCCGAGCGCTTTCGCTGGCTTACCGCGGTACGCAGTGGCTCGATTCAAACTTCAAGGCCGCATCCGGGGATTAGTCCGGATTTGGAGAAGGCGATGGAGGGCTTATTTGGGGATATGGTGGGGTAGCGTATTTTGTGAGAAATGGGTTTTCCAACTCTTGTGTACTTCTCATTTTACTAAAATACCGTGAATTTTGAATTAACCGCGCAAAATGTGCGACTTCTCCGAAGTCGTAAAATCATAACTACAACCATTTCCTACAAATGTGCGACCTCTCCGAGGTCATCAGATCGACTTCGTAGAAGTCGTACATTTGTAGAATTTGTTGCAAAGGAGTTTTTTACGACTTCGTAGAAGTCGCACATTATTTATTGTCAATGCAATTAATTCAAAATTCACGTTAAAATACGCTCGTGATGAAACATCTGCTCTTATTGTTCTTCTTTTCAACCTACGCAACGGTGACACAAGGGCAGACCGAAGGCCCGCTTGAAAACGTAGTGATCACCTTCCAAAAGAAAAAAAACCAGGTCCGCACCGATGAAAATTCGGTATTGCAAGTAAATGTGTCCCCCGTGGATGTCCGAAAATTCAAAGCCAGAGGATTCGTTCGCTACAGCGACTTCGGTGCCAA
This sequence comes from Saprospiraceae bacterium, assembly GCA_027486765.1. GTDB lineage: Bacteria > Bacteroidota > Bacteroidia > Chitinophagales > Saprospiraceae > Haliscomenobacter. The sequence goes on along the minus strand of JAIXOO010000110.1, from coordinate 14,264 downwards.
GGGCGACGGCAAAACCGACGACATCGACGCCATAGCCGCGACCCATGCCTTCGCCAATCAGCACAACCTTTTGGTGAAAGCCGACGCTGGGGCTACCTACTACATTGGCGGAAAGGAGCGCACCGCAGTCATCCAAACGGGCACCGATTTCGGCACGGCGGCCTTCATCATTGACGATACAGCAGTTAAAAATCACAATGCCGCTGTTTTTGAAGTTGGTTCCAACCTGCAGGCGTTCAAACTGGAGGGAGTCACTTCACTCAAGCGGAATCAGGAAAAAATCACGGCCTCTTTGCCCGCAAACTGTCTGATCAGCGTCACCAATTCCAACGTAAAGCGCTACATCCGCTTTGGGTTGAACCAAAACAATGGATCTCCACAAACGGATATCTTTGTAGTCGATAAAAACGGCAATGTGGACATGGCCGCTCCGATCATCTGGGACTTTGAGCAAATCACTGAAATCACCGCGCTGCCTATTGACGAAAAGAAGTTGACGATCACTGGAGGCCGTTTCACCACCATCGCCAACCGGGCCGAATCGAAGTACACTTATTACAGCCGAAACATCACGATCAAACGTTCCAATGTCATTGTGGATGGGCTCGAACATCGCATTACCGGCGAAGGCGACCACGGTGCGCCCTATGGCGGTTTCATCAGCATCAATAACTGCGCCTACGTAACGGTTCAGAACACCATCCTGACCGGACACAAAACATACAGTACCATTGGTGCGGCCGGAAAGCCTGTCTCCATGGGCACTTACGACATTTTAGCCAACCGTGCCCTCAACGTATCCTTCGTAAACTGCAGCCAGACCAATGACATCAAGGACAGCAAATACTGGGGAATCTTTGGTTCCAACTACTGCAAAAATTTGCTTTACGACAAATGCATCCTTTCCCGCTTCGACGCCCATATGGGGGTTGCCAATGCGACCATCCGCAACTCGACCCTGGGACACATGGGCATCAATGCCATCGGCAGCGGGGTCTTAACGGTAGAAAATTCCACCATCTACGGCAGAAACCTCATCAATCTGCGCAGCGATTATGGGAGTACCTGGCAAGGAGAATTTGTTATCCGCAACTGTGTTTTTGTGCCTGCCGGAGGTAGCCCGGTCAGCGCTAGTCTGATCGGCGGTTCTTATTCCGGGCAGCATGATTTTGGCTACACCTGTTACATGCCAGAACGGATCAGCATTGAAAATCTGCACATCGACGACTCCAGTCATCCAGACGCTTACCAGGGACCGGCAATTTTTGCAAATTTCAATCCACAACTGACCGACGCTTCCTACCAGGAAAAGTTTCCCTACGTCCGAACCAGGGAAGTCCTGCTCAAGAAGGTGACCACCGCCAGTGGCAAGACCTTGAGAGTCAGTGACAATCCATTCATGTTTGTGGAGGTGAAGGTAGAAACCCATTGATTTTAGAAAAACCAAAAAGGACCAAACGCCTTGATTAAAAGTTGAACCGATAAAAATTCACATCTGTGAATGATGTAACTTTTTTATTTACTTGTGTAACATCGCTCGTTTAGAAATAGCCAATTTTGAGAAAATCAAAGAGATGGCAACAATCTTAATAATTGACGATAATATACCTATACTTGAGAATTTGACCGAATATTTTGAAATAGAGGGCTACAAAATTCTTACTGCCGATAGCGGAATAAAAGGAATTGAGCTTGCCAGGGAACATATTCCCGATCTAATCATTTGCGACACTAAAATGCCTGTCATGGATGGCTACGAAGTTCTGCATTTGGTTTTAGACTTGACAAAAACCTATGAAATACCCTTCATTTTTAGCACCTCAAATTCCGAAAAAGTGGATAGAACAAAAGCCCTAGCCCTTGGAGCTGATGATTACATTGTTAAACCTTTCGCCCTCCAAAAGCTCCTAGTGATGGCAGAGAAATGGTTAAAGTCCGGAACTGTCAGGCACAAGTAAACGCTGTTAAAAAAGAGACGGCATGAATCTAAACGCTTATTTTGATGCCAGCAATAACCAAACGATTCCAAATAGTCAAATTTCCCTCGCAAGCTCATAACCCGCCAACTTGAACTCTTTCAAGCCCAAGTTGGCGAGTTACAATCCCGCTATCCAATCACCGGCGTATCCAAGGTTGCCAACGAATTTGAGATATCCTCATTCGTTACCTCGTGCTTCACCAAGCGATTGTTGAAATAATCATCGTAAGATTGCAAGTCAAAGTGCCCGTGACCACACAGGTTGAACAAAATCGTACGCGATTTGCCTTCTTCCTTCGCCGCCTGCGCCTCGGCGAAAACCGTAGCCAGTGCATGACTTGCTTCTGGAGCAGGGATGATGCCTTCCGTTTTGGCAAACAATACTCCCGCTTCGAAACACTCTAACTGGTGATGCGCCCGCGCTTCAATCAGTTGGTCTTTGAGCAACTGGCTCACAATCACTCCAGCGCCGTGGTAGCGCAAGCCCCCCGCGTGGATGGGCGCAGGCACGAAGTTGTGGCCCAGCGTATACATCGGCAACAGCGGCGTCATGCCGATGGAATCACCAAAATCGTAACGGAAAACGCCACGGGTCAGTTTGGGGCAAGAAGCAGGCTCGCTGGCTACAAAGCGGATGTTGCGCCCTTCATCAAAATTGAGGCGCAGGAAAGGGAAGGCGATGCCCGCAAAATTGGAGCCACCCCCAAACGGTGCCACCACCACATCCGGCATGTCGCCCGCTTTTTTCATTTGTTCCACCGCTTCCAGTCCGATGATGGTTTGGTGCATCAGTACGTGGTTGAGCACGCTGCCCAGGGCGTATTTGGTGTTTTCGTCCGTGGCCGCGCGTTCCACCGCTTCAGAAATGGCGATGCCCAAACTGCCCGGAGAGTTGGGATCCTGCGCCAAAATTTGCCGTCCAGCTGCAGTATGATCGGTAGGTGAAGAATACACCTTGGCACCCCAGGTGTTCATCATCATTTTGCGGTAGGGTTTGCCGTCGTAGCTCACCTTGACCATGTACACCTCACACTCGATGCCGAAGTGTTGGCAGGCAAAAGAAAGGGCACTTCCCCACTGTCCAGCACCCGTTTCGGTGGTGATGCGTTTGACCCCTTCCATCATGTTGTAATAGGCCTGGGGCACGGCGGTATTGGGCTTGTGAGAGCCAGCGGGGCTGACCCCTTCGTATTTGTAGTAGATCTTGGCGGGGGTATCCAGCGCTTTTTCCAGCGCATAGGCTCGGTAGAGTGGAGTAGGGCGCCAGATGGTGTAAATGTCGCGCACAGCATCGGGGATTTGTACCCATTTTTCGGTAGTCACCTCTTGTTTGATGAGCTCCATGGGAAAAAGAGGTGCAAGCGCTTCTGGGCCGATTGGTTCTTTGGTGCCCGGGTGTAATGGTGGCAGCGGCTTATTGGGCATGTCCGCAACAATGTTGTACCACTTATCTGGAATTTCCTGCTCGGTCAATAAAAATTTGCGATTTTGCATGAATCTGGTGTTTTAATGTTGAAAAAGCTGCGGAAAGTAAGGATTTATTGTGCATTTCGGAAAAAACTGCCCTCCTTTTTTGACAACATCAATTTGCCAACCTTTTTCTGTCAAAATCTGTTCTAATCAAAACTTTGAAAAAAAGTAACTTAGCGGAGATTTCCTAAAATCACCTCAAAATACTCAAAATGGACAAGGAACAATTGAAAGAACAACTGGCCGAAACCAAAGCCAAAGTACAAGAAAAAATCGCCCAATTGACCGAACTGGCCAAGGAAGGTGTTGCTGAAGCAAAAGAAGAAATTGAAGAGCAAATCGCTTACCTGAAAAGCATCGATTTTAGCGATCAACTGGAAAAACTAGGTGAAGAAGCCAGCGAAGAATTTCAGGAACTAAAAGCCAAAGCAGCTACCGCCGTCAGTTCTTTGAAGGAGCGGTTTAAGGATTGGTTCTAATTTAAGGTTTAGGGAGGTTGAGAAAGTTGAGAAGGTTGAGGCTGCCGCGAGCGACTTAGACAAGGACGCGTTAAAGTCGCCTGCGGTAGCCTCAACTGCTCAACCTCCTCAACCTTCTCAACAATTTTCAAGTGATAGTATTCCATCGATTTGTGCTGGACAACGGCTTGCGGGTATTGGTACATGAGGATCCAAGCACACCCATGGCGGCAGTGAACGTATTGTACAATGTAGGCTCTCGCGACGAGCAAGCCGATAAAACGGGTTTTGCGCACCTGTTTGAGCACCTGATGTTTGGAGGCTCCGCCAACATTCCCGATTTTGACGATCCCCTACAATTGGCGGGGGGCGACAACAACGCCTTTACCAACAACGACTTCACCAATTTTTACGAAGTACTCCCGGCTCAAAACCTGGAGGTAGCTTTTTGGCTGGAATCAGACCGGATGTTGAGCCTCAACTTCGACCCCCAGGTACTCGAAGTGCAGCGCAAGGTGGTTGTCGAAGAATTTAAGGAGACTTGCCTCAACCAGCCCTATGGCGACATGTGGCACCACCTCTCCGAAATGGCCTACCAAACCCACCCCTACCGCTGGCCCGTGATCGGACAAGTGCCGGAGCACGTGGAAAGTGCCACCATGGAGGACGTGCAAGATTTTTATTTCAAACACTACCGCCCCAACAATGCCATCCTGGCAGTTTGTGGCAACGTAAGTTTGAAGCAGGTCAAAAAACTGGCGCAGAAATGGTTTGGCGACATTCCCGCTGGTGATATTCCCGAGCGGAAAATTGACTACGAAGCCCCCCAACGCAAACTCCAAGAAAAGATTCAGGAAACCAACGTACCCGTTGATGCACTCTACCTGGCCTTTCATTGTCCTGAGCGTTTGCACCCGGATTTTTACATCACCGATCTCTTGTCGGATATACTGAGCAACGGGCCTTCGTCGCGCTTGTATCGGCGTTTGTTGAAGGAAAAACAGTTGTTTTCCCAAATCGATGCCTACATCACTGGCACGGTTGATCCGGGTTTGTTCCTCATTGAGGGCCGACCTTCCGAAGGAGTGAGTTTGGAAGATGCCGAAGCTGCCATTTGGGAAGAATTGCAATTGCTCATTGATGAGCCCATTGCAGAGGATGAATTGCAAAAATGTAAAAACCGCGCCGAAAGCGCCCTGATTTTTTCGGAATTGAGCGCCCTGGGCAAAGCCATGAATCTGGCCTTTTTTGAACTCTTGGGCGACGCCGACCTGATCAATAAGGAACCAGAATTGTACGAAAAAATCACCGCAGCAGACATTCACCGCCTGGCTCAACAATTGTTCCGCACCGAAAATTGCAGCAAGTTGTACTACAAGGCGATTCCCGGCGCAGCAGCAATGGCTGGATTTTCCGGAGGCATGGATGATGACGACGACGATGACTATTAAGCGAAAAGTGAAAAGCGAAAAGTGAAAAGCTGGCTACCGCAGCGACATTGTCAAAGCCGCTGCGGTAGCCAGCTTTTCGCTTTTCACTTTTCGCTTTTCACTCACTTGTATCTCTTCCCATGTTTAATCACCATATCCACATCCTGCAGTAAGTTGATGTAGCGCAGCACATCGCCCCGCACACCAATGATGTCGGCGTATTTGCCTTCCGTTACCGTCCCGACCTGATCCGCTACCCCGTGAAACAGCGCGGGCCAATACGTGGCCGCCCGAATGGCGTACATGGGATCCACACCGAGGTGATTCACCCATACATCCAACTCGTTCCAGGTGGATTGGCTGTGAAACTTCATGGGAATCCCGCTGTCCGTACCAATCAGCAGTACCACGCCCGTCTCTTTCAATTGTTGGAATTTTTTGGCCAAAGTCGGTTGCCGCATGGGCGTCAATTGGAAATAAGCCATGCGGTCGGGGTGTTCAATCGATTGTTTGATATCGGCAATGATCGAATCCGGTAAGCCCAGGTGCCAGGAAGGATCGTCCAGCTTTTCCCGATTGTCGCGGTTGTAGGTGTAATTGTACAAGCCCTCGATGGTGGGCGTCCAGAAGAGTGGGCCGAGGCTCATTTGAGCCGTGCGTTCCTTGATTTGATCCAGGATGTCTTTTGGGTATTCTGGCGCGGAGGAAAGTCCGGTGTGTTCGAAGCAATCTACGCCCACCGCTAATCCGCGGCGAATTTCCTCAGGACGGTGGGAGTGTCCCACTACTTTCAGTTTGTTTTTGTGCGCTTCATCCACCACCGCTTTGAGTTCTTCCATGGTCATTTGGTCGTGGTCGATGAGTTTGACACAATCCACTCCCGCTTTGGCCAGTTTGCGCACCTTGTTGCGGGCATCTTCCGCACCGTTTACCCCCCAGCGAAACATCTCTGTGCCGGGATAAGGTTCTTTTTGGATAAAAGGGCCAGATACATAAAGGGTCGGTCCATCCAGTTTGCCCGCATTGATGGCGTCGCGTACGGCGATCGATTCTTCGAGTGGAGCGCCCAGATCGCGTGCCGAAGTCACCCCAGCCATGAGCAATTGTTTGGCTGAAGAGGGCATGATCACGCTGCCAAATAGCTTGGGGTATTTTTTGTCCCAATGGGTGTAGTTGCTGTGCCCGTTGATCATGAGGTGCACGTGCATGTCCCATAATCCTGGTAGTAAGCTCATACCCTCCGTGGAAATGATTTCGGCGCCTGCCGGAATCTCAATCTGACCGACCTGACCAATTTTGAGGATTTTTTCGCCTTCAATGATGATGACGCTGTTGCGGATCGGGTGGCTTCCGTAGCCATCAATGAGGGTGCCGCCGACGAGGGCTTTGAGGTTTTTTTGTTGGGCAAAAATACCAACTCCGCCCAGGAGCAGCAGGGCAGTGAGGAGTAAACGAGTTTTCATACTAATCACAGGTTGTTGAGCCTGTAAAATACAATTTGATACTAGATCTGAGGTGATTTCTGAGGTGACTTAGGTTTCTTAGGTGGTGAAAAATATGCTGCCTGCGTAGCGGGCTTTTTTCTTCACCACCTAAGAAACCTAAGTCACTTAAGGAATCACCTAAGGAATAGTGAAAACTCAATCATTTAGCTTTTCTCAACCGGCTTCCGCCCCCACCAACTCGCCAAAATCGACCCGGTAATGTTCATAATCGGCCCAAACAACGCAGCCGCTAAACCCACCGTTGCCAATTTCCCCATTTGATTGGCCAAGCCTGAGGCCAGGCCTCCATTTTGTAAACCCACCTCAATAGCTACCGTCCGACAATCCTGCTCTGGCATACGAAAGAGTTTCGCTGCCGAGTAGCCCAAAATAAAACCACCAATATTGTGCATCAATACCGCTATAATCAACAATCCTCCTACATTGAGCAGTGACTGTTGCCCTGCCGCAATGATGATCAATAGAATGAAGGCAATGCCCGCCATCGAAATGAGCGGGAGATAGTCCTTGAGCCATTCGGCGAATTTTTTGAAAAATTGGTTGATGATGAACCCAATGCTCAGCGGGATAATGATGATTTTGGTGATGTCCCACACCATGCTCCAAAAATTGATTTCGATGAATTGGCCCGCCAGGTATTTCATCAACAAAGGAGTCATTATGGGTGCAAGCAACGTGGCGAAAGTGGTAATCGTAATGGAAAGCGCTACATTGGCTTTGGCGATGAGTGCCATCACATTGGAGGCCAAACCACTCGGAGAGCAACCAATCAGAATTACCCCCGCAGCAATTTCAGCAGGAAAATTGAACAAATTGGCAATGGCAAAACCCAGGGTAGGCATAATGAGAAACTGGCAAAAAATCCCAATGATTACTGCTTTGGGCGTTTTAATGATGCCCACAAAATCATCAAAAGTCATCGTCGTACCCATGCCAAACATGATGACTTGCAGCAGCGGCATGATGAGCCTGGACAATTTGTAGTCGCCAATCATTGTGAAATACTGTGGATAAAACATCCCGGCACTCACCACTGCAAAAATAACCGTAGTATAGGCGTAGCCCTTTAAGGCTGGAATATCGCGCATCCCTAAAGCTGCAACTAAAAAACCAATGATCAAAAGTGGCCCGGTAAAATCGGATTGACCAATTAAAAAAGTCAACAATGCCAGCGCTAAAACGCCCAGACCAGCATAAAGCAAATACCGTGAAAACGCTCCCATAAAGATTTAGGTGTAATTGTTGTGATCAAATAAAAGGTAGAGACGCGATACATCACGTCTCTACAGCTGATGCCCTAAGTGGATGCATCAAATTTTGGTTAAATATGCAGAGAATAAATGAATGCTGTTTCTCTGGATTTAGGCGAATAAAAAATTAACTCCAAAGTCGATCCCAAGAGCGGAATTGATCCCACTCAGGAGTTGGTTTGAAGTAACTTTGATCTTCGGGATCCAGGTGTTTTTTCACTTCCTCATCGTTGAGGTCGACCCCAAGGCCTGGCCGCTCAGGTACATTGGCAAAGCCATTTTCGATCATTGGCACATCGGTCTTTTTGACCAAATTTTCCCAATAAGCCAGGTCTACCGAGTGGTGTTCCAGCGCTACAAAGTTTTGAGTAGCCGCCGCACAATGCACATTGGCCATAAAAGAAATAGGAGTACCTGCAAAGTGCATGGCCATAGCTACACCGCGCTCTTCAGCATAATCCCCAATTTTTTTGGTTTCCAACAAACCACCCGAACTGGCCAAATCAGGATGTACCAAATCCACCGCGCGATGGTCGATCAGCTTGATGAATTCTTCTTTGAGGTAGATGTCTTCACCCGTCAAGGTTGGCGTTTCAATGGCCTGTGAGATCTCTTTCCAATCTTCGGTGTACTTCCAGGGGATGAGGTCTTCCAGCCAGGCCAGCCGGTATTTTTCCACCGCTCTACCCAAACGAATGGCATTGTTTTTGTCAAAATGCCCATAGTGATCCGACGCCAGTGGAACCTCATAACCTACTGCGTCACGAACCTTACCAACGTATTCAGCCAAAAGCTCAAGCCCTTTATCGGTGATTTGTACTTGAGTAAAAGGGTGCTCAGTGCCCCCGTAAGTCATTTGGGTGTTTTCCCATTGCTTGCTGATGTCCCAAAAATTGCTATTCACAACTGTACCGGGCACCTTCGCCAAGGACTCAATCCCAAAATCCATTTTTAAAAAAGTGTAGCCCTTGCCTTCAACCCGTTCTTTCATTTTGGCCGCAAATTGAACAGGATCGTTCATCCGCGGCGTATCGGCATAAAGCCGAACTTTGCTGCGGTACTTGCCGCCCAAAAGCTGGTAAGCAGGAACATTGTAAGCCTTGCCCGCCAAGTCCCACAGCGCCATTTCTACCGCGCATACCCCACCTGCCTGCCGTCCGTGGAAACCAAACTGCTTGATCTTTTTAAAAATCATTTCCACATTGCAGGGGTTCATGCCCATGATGCGGCTTTTGAGGAAAAGTGCATAGCGCCAGTTGGCCCCATCGCGTACTTCTCCCAAACCATAAATCCCCTGGTTGGTGTCGATGCGAATAACCGGGCAACGCCCCCCTCCGTTCATCACCACAGCATACCGCATATCGGTGATTTTTAAGTCGCTGGGTGCTGAGGCCCGGCTCACTTTTTGGGTGGAGTATTCGATGGTTTGGGTAATGGGAGCGTTCATAAATGCGCCCAGAGCCAAACCTCCAAAGCCAACATTGCGGATAAAATCACGGCGATTGGGCCCGCCAGCCGCTTCTTCTTGATCAGCAGCATTGGGCATGGGATCGGTCAGCCCGAACTTTTGCAGGTAACGTTGAGCAGGTGTTGTCATGTTTTTTGTTTGCTTATTGTGGATGTGGGTATGGAAAAAAGTTGAGGGAGGTTGAGGAGGTTGAGGAAGGTTGAGGCTACCGCGAGCGACATTGTCAACGTCGCTCGCGGTAGCCTCAACCTTCCTCAACCTCCTCAACTTTCTCAACTACAATAATCACCAGGTACGATCTTTCATATACGCGTCCAATTCGGCGCGGGTCATCGGGAGCTTGTCTTTTTGGGCATCCAGCCAACTGATGAAGTCCTTCTTGATGTCGTCGGTCCATTGGCGGTCAATTTGCCCAGGGGTGAATTTGCCTTCGCGCAAGCGCTGGTGGCCAAAGGCATCGCGAAGCGCTACAAATTCGGCATTGAGCACCAGATCTTCCAGCAAGTGGGGCGGAATAAATACGATGCCTCCTTTTTTTGCCAAAACTGCGTCGCCTGGCAAAACGGTAGCCCGTCCAATGCGAATCGGGTTGTTGATGGACGCCAGCATCATTTGTTGGATGTAGGATGGATCGTAACCTTTCATCCAGGCCGTGAACCCATCAATCGCTTCCAGTCCCTCGATGTCGCGGACGGAGCCATAAAAAATCACCCCATTTTTAGATTTGGCGTAGATGGAATTGCCTAGGTTGTCGCCAATCAGGGTGCCATCCACAATTTTGCCATAACTGTCGGCAATGTATACGTCCCCGGGTTTGAGCACATCGATGGGCCAGGAGTTGGTACCACCAATGCGGCCTTCTTTTTCCCCAGCCGCTTTGATGATTTTGTCCCATTCCGGGCGCAAAGGCATGTATTGTGCAGTAACTGCCCGACCAACCAAGACTTGATCTGGCCGCAGCAGCATCCAATCGCCTTCAAATTGATTGTGGTAACCTTTGTTGCGCAGGTACCCCCAGGCTTCTTCCAGCGAGACTTTTTTCAGCCGCTCCATGAATTTATCGCTGGTTTTGGGGCGTCCATCCGCCATCCGTTCCCCTTTCCATTCAGGGGTGAGGGCGATGATTTGATCTTTAGTGGGCGTAATTTGTTGGGCGTGAATAGTTAGACAGGAGGATAAAACCAGTGCCAATAGCACCAGTTGATTGCGCTTTATCATACGATCTGAAAGATTGGCGGCGTTGTTGCAAGCTTTTAGATTTACTCACAACAACGCCATTGGATGAAACCAAATAACAAAACAATGTAGTCGATAACAAATGTAGTAAAGTCCAAACTATCTAACTTCTATTTATGCTAAGCGGCGAATTTTGTACTTTTTTTACAGGCAAATGCTTTTATTTTATTTTGAAAACCCAGCAACATGCATTTTAAACTAAAAATCAAAGACTACGTCCGCGCACTCGTATGATCCGCCGTAATCACCCACTTACCCTTCATTTTTTTCCAAATTAAGATGAAATAGCCCCCAGGTGCGTCTTTTTTGCGCTTCAAATCCCAGGTACCCACCAGAAAAACCGACTTTTTACTCAGCTTTTCCATACTGACGATCCCGAAAGTAAGTTGGCCCATGGCATCTCGGTCAGGGTAACGGCGCTTGTAGCCATCCAGGGTTTGTTGCCAGCCTTTGGTAACACCCGTAGCGCCGATGAATTGGAGTTGATCCGATTTCCAGTACACCTCCATAAAGGCAGGAATGTCGCCTTTGTTCCAGTCGGCTTCCTGCTGCTTGAGGGCGGCGCGGATTTGGGCGAAATCGGCGTCTTCTTGGGCGGTAAGGCTACACCCCAAAATCAAAAATAAGCAGGCAAGTAATGCTTTCATATTTAGTTGTTTGTTTGTTTTAAAACGCATACGCAATCCCAAACGCAGTCGTCAAATTGGAGTTCTTCCGATTCCTTACCACCAGACTCTCATAGATGTAATCCACGTCAATATTGACCGCAAATTGATCTGAAATGGGCAGGCCGAAACTCAGAATTGCGCGCAGGATGTGGTTGGTTTTTTCTCGCCGCACCCAGGGAATGTATTGCAAATCGTGAGAGATGTTCAGCTTGTCGCCCAAGGTTGCGTAGGTTCCTTTCAGCGTCAGCACATAGAGGAATTTTTCGAAACTCAATTCGCGGGCCAAGTTAAAGGTAGTCCGGTAGTAATAAACCGAATTGAGCACCACCAAATCTGATTTTGGGGTTTTAAAGGCCCGCCAGGCTATGCCCGGGCCAATTCCAATCCGATCCTTGATGGCCCGCAAGGTGGTTGCTTCAAAACGCCCACTGACATTGGGGAAAAAACGTCTTTTGTACCAAATATCTGCCGAAAGTTCCGAGAGCACATCGTTTTGGTACACCGTTTGGTCGTAGCGCGAATACATGTATTGTACGAAAGAACTGATGGTTACATTCGAACTTTCCAGAGTGGGGCTAAATTGGCCAACGATGCTGCTGGATTGCAGGTTGCCACTTTGCAAGGAAACGTCGAGGCCAAGGTCTCCGCTGAGTTGCCATTTAGAGACTTTGGCCGTACTATCCGTTTGGGCATGACCAAATAAGGAAAAGGCTATACAAGCCAATAGTGTTAGGTGTATTTTCACGGCAATAGGCATTTAGGTTCGTTAACGAAGTTAAGTATTTAAACCCAAATGTCTACCCCTTTTTAAACCTCAGCCTTTTTCAATAAATCCACCAAGTGCCATACATCCTCATAGGAATTGTACATCGGCGTAGGTGCCACCCGGATGACTCCCGCTTTTCCCCCCTTTTCTCCCGGCAAATTGTGCTCCCGCCAATCGCAAATCACCCCATTTTTTGCCAAATAATCAAACAGTGCCTTGCCTTCCGGGCCAGTTAATATGGACAATTGTGCGCCTCGCTGCGCAGGGTCGCGTGGAGTGATGATGCTAAACCTGGGGTGATCAGCATTGAGCAAATCGATCAAGTATTCCAGGTACGCCGTCAAGTGTTCACTTTTGGCCCGCAAGGCTGGCATGGTTGCCAGCATGAACAAATCATGGCTGGCTTTCATCGGCGCAAAGGCCAGGATTGGTGCATTGCTCAGTTGCCAACCCGCTGCACCGGGAATGGGGTCGAAGCCTTTTTCCATCAAAAAACGCCGCTCTTCGTTGTGTCCCCACCAACCAGCGAAGCGAGGTAGGTCTTTGTTGTAGGCATGATTGGCATGGATGAAAACACCACCGAGTGCCCCCGGCCCCGAATTGATGTATTTGTAGGTACACCATACCGCAAAATCGACGCCCCAATCGTGCAAGTGTAAGGGGACATTGCCCGCGGCGTGCGCCAGGTCAAAACCCACATAAGCACCTGCCGCATGGCCCGCTTGGGTGATGGCGGACATGTCGTACACTTGCCCGGTGTAATAATTGAGGCCAGCAAAAAGTACCAATGCTGTTTGAGGGCCGTATTGTTCGATGGCGGCCAGGATGTCTTCAGTATGCAGCAACATTTCTCCCGGGCGAGGCGCTACTTCCACAATCGCCTCGGCGGGATCGTAGCCGTGCCAGCGCACCTGGGTTTCGATGGCGTACTGGTCGGAAGGGAAAGCCCCAGCTTCCATGATGATTTTGAAACGCTGGGCATCGGGCCGATAAAAACTCACCATCAACAAGTGCAAGTTGACCGAGAGGGTATTCATCACAATGACTTCATCCTCCTGCGCACCTACGATGTGGGCAGAGGCAGGCGCGAGGGCCTTGTGGTATTGCGTCCAGGGCAGTTCGCCTTCAAAATGGCCTTCTACGCCCAGTTCTTGCCAGCGTTGCAGTTCGGTTTCGATGCAGGCACGGGCCTGTTTGGGTTGTAAGCCTAAGGAATTGCCACAGAAATAGAGGCAATTGTGGCCTTGGTGCTGGGGAAAAAGGTATTGTTCACGGAAGGAGCGCAAGGGGTCTTGGGCATCCATTTGGCGGGCATAATCGAGGGTAGGTTGAAAGGACATTTGGTTTGGTTTAAGGCTTTGCTTTGGAGAACAAACATAAAAATTGTGCTTTGGTTGAGGGGGAAAACTTCAACTAGCTAGTATTACTCAATCATTACCTTTGAATCTCGATAAGAAACTCAATACATCTTCAAAAGGAACAATTCCCGTTAACATCCCTTCTAGCTTCTGATTATCCCCAAAAAACACTACAGGGCTATGTAGAAGTTTCTTATCCGGGAAAAATAGCTTGCAATGTTCATAGTAATTGGAAAAGCGAAAAAAAAAACGAACATCGGAGAAATTTCGACTGATTTCAATCAATCTTGAGATAGCATTCACATCAACTGCTCCCCATATAGCAAAAAGGATCACTACAAAGGGAGCGTTCGGAAAATTCGACTTATACCATTCAATAAAATGATCATACGTTTCTATCTCAAAGGAAATCTCATACCATCTATCTTTCACTTCTTCTGGTAAAAGTATTCTACCTTCGTAATCACCATGATCTTTGGGAACAAGCGTGAAATATCGATTAGCCATAAAAATTAATTTTCAATGAATGTGACTACAACACAAATATTTGTTACCCCACTAGTACAAGTCTTTCAAAATCGAGCAAAAACATCGAGTTGTCGCTGGTACAGGTCTCCAGACCTGTACCATTATCTGCACGTCTCCAGACGTGCGTAATCAAAGGAAAATTAGCTTTT
>JAIXOO010000160.1 GCA_027486765.1 Saprospiraceae bacterium | reverse complement strand
GAGAACCCTTATTTCATGACCTTCAAACAGGTTCAAGATCGTGGCGGCCGTATCCGCAAGGGGGCCAAAGCTGACCTGGTCTTTTTCTGGCACTGGCTCTACCTCGATGCCCAGGGCGAAAAGGTCCAAGACGAAGCCCTCGCCAAAGTGCGCATTCCTCAGCCGCGTTGTTACCATGTGTTCAATGCAAGCGATATTGAAGGCATCGATTTTGAGTATCCTTCCAACCAATTGTTTACAGCTCATGATCGGATTGAGCGCTGCGAGGAACTGGTCAAAAGTACTGGTGCTAACATTGTTCACGCCGGAAATTCGGCGGCTTATTATCCCTTCCAGGATTTTATCCGCATGCCGGAGCTACCACAGTTCATCACCCCGGAGGGCTACTATTCAACGCTCTTTCACGAGCTGGCCCATTGGACTGGCCACCCGTCTCGCCTCAACCGTTTCCCGGAAGGGGAGCCAATCCCCACTTTTGGTAGCCCGGACTACAGCCGGGAGGAACTGGTGGCGGAACTGTGTTCGGCTTTTGTTTGCGCACATTGCCAGATTGATACGCCGCAACTGGATGCCAACGCCGCCGCCTACCTCCAGGCGTGGATCAACAAGCTGAAAAGCGACCCCAAACTGATCCTCAATGCTGCCGCGCAGGCGCAAAAGGCTGCGGATTTGCTTTTGCAGCCTCAAGAAATTTGTATTTAATTTCCTTTTACTCAGTCTATATTTTCTCATTTATAAAACCGTAAAACAATGAAAACAGCAACCTTATTGCCGTTAAATGCAACTGGTATTGCCCAATTGATCAACGCCGAAACTGCGGAGGTCGCGCCCATCGCTTACCTGCCCGGCCGCCCCCGCCAGTACCGCTTCGATGCCAGCCGAGGCATGTTCAACCTGAAAGGGGAGACCCCGATCACCAAACCCAAGGAATCTTTGACCCTGATCCCCGTCGCTTTCCGGATTTTCCGCGACAGCATCCTGGGCCAAAGTACCAAGCGTTGGGCGGAACTGTTTTTCCTCAATCAAGGCAACCAGGTCTGCAACCTACTGCTGCACGGCTACAGCGTCGACAACCTGATGGGCCTCAACGAGGAGATTTTTTATGACCAGGTCAACCTCTGCCAAATCGAATTGACCATCACTCCTGCCGAACGCACCAGCAAGGCCCCCGAGGCCAAAAACAGCCGCTTTTTTATCGCGGAGTTCAGCTTCAAACGCCTGAGCGCCGAGGCGATCGCAACGCAGGAGTCGGTTTTTAAAGGGATGCCGCTATGGAGAGAAGATACCCTCACTGGCGACGCAGAGCCCATCCTGAGCTACAACTATAACCCGCCAGTAGAGGCCTGTCCCCAATTGACGGAGGTTGAACCGCCCGCTGAGTTGCCGCAGGCAGCGTAGGCTTTACTGAAAGCTATCGGGAACCGAGCACCCGATAGCTAAAGTTTTGCCCTAGCTTGCTGCCACTGTCTTCCTAGCCTTTTCGACTCAAGGCCCCGTCAACATCTCACCTTTGCGTCCTTTGTGCTGCCTTTGCGTCCTTTGTGCTAGAAAACGCCGCTTTTGCCGCCCTCTTAGGTGCCCTAAGGTTTCTAAGGTGGTTCAAAAACCCCGCAGCGAAGCTGCCCAAGTCTAACTTTGTGCCCTTTGTGTCCTCTTATTTTTTTCTTTGTGCTAATAAAATGCCGCTTTCGCCCTTTAGTCCCTTAGGTTTCTTAGGTGGTTCAAAAAACCGCAGCGAAGCTGCCCACAACCCAAATCGGCCTCTGTGTCCTCTTTTCCACCGCAGGTGGCCTAAACTCCGAGAAACGCTGTGTGTACTCCGAGAAACGCTGTGATTAAAAAGTGTCGCTCAATGCAATCAATGGAGTCACCTGCTAATCGCTCACTCAAAATAGGGTAGGGGATACCCCACCCTCAAACCTCCCTTCACTATGTTCCACCCCGAATTTTTCCCAACCCCCGACTGGTTGGCTCAGGAAATGCTTTCCCGGATCAACCTCTACAAGTTCCACTCAATTCTTGAACCCAGCGCGGGGAAAGGCGACCTGGTCGAGGCGATCCGTTCCCGAACACGTCACCCCCGGGTTGCTTGCTGCGAGCTCGACCCGGAGTTGCAACTGATCCTCAATGGCAAAGGTGTCCCGATCCTCAACGATGATTTTCTTGGTTTCACGGGGCAAGGCTACTACTTCGACCTGATTGTGATGAACCCGCCTTTTTCTCAGGGCGCCCGCCACTTGCTCCACGCCTGGGACATCCTCCAGGAAGGCCAGGTCCTTTGCCTCCTGAACGCGGAGACGATCCGCAATCCTTACACGGATGAACGCCAACTTTTGGCCAAACTCATTGCAGATCATGGTGAAATCCAGTTCTTTCCTCGGGCATTCTCGGACGCGGAGCGATCCACCGAGGTTGACGTTGTCCTGGTACACTTGCACAAGGTGCAGGCCAACGTAGCTTTTGATTTTCTGGAGGGCTTACAAACGCCAACGCCTCCCGCTGCCGAAGACTTCCAGACCTGGTTCGCCACCCAAAGTCAGGGAACGGCGCTGGAGTGCCCCGACTTCATCCGCCACATGGTGGGCTGGCAACAGGCCGCTGTGGCCACTTTCCAGGAACTGGTGAAATGCTACGAGCGCCTGAATTTCTACGTTCAGCCATTGCTCCAGGGCTGCGTGTACAAGCTCACAAGTATGATTGAATCGGCGCTCAAGGAGCCCATTCCGGCGCTCCGGGTCACGGAGTTCAATGTGGCCCTAACCGACCTGGCTTGGCAAAGCCTTTTCCAACAAACCCAGTTTCAAAAGGTACTGACAGCCCGGATGCAGGAGAACTTTGTGAAACATCGGCAATTGCAGGGGCAAAAGGTATTTTCAGAGGATAACATCCGCGCTTTGCTGGAACTGTTGATCGACAACCAAAAGTCTATCCTGGAGCAATGTGTGGTTGACGTGTTTGATACCATGTGCCGCTATAGCGCCGACAATCGGGTGTACCGCGAAGGCTGGAAAACGAATGACAAGTACGAGGTAGGCCGCAAGGTGATTTTACCGGGTTTTGTGGAATGTTCCAAGTACAACCAGTCTTTTAGTTTGTATTACAATCGCCGGGATGTCTGGCTCAATGATGTAGACAAGGCGCTTTGCCTGCTCACTGGTCAGCGATTGGAGGAGATTCTGAGCATCGTCGATGCGTTGCGCGAGGCTTTCAAGGATCGCTCGTGCCGGGAGACGGAGAGCACTTTTTTCAAAATGCGGTTTTTTAAAAAAGGAACGCTGCACCTGGTGTTCAAGGATGTGGACTTGCACCGGGAGTTGAATCGTTTTGTGTGGGCGAAGAAGGGGTGGCTGAGGGAGGAGGTTGTTTAATTTCTAAGACTTTTTGCAGGTTTTGTTAATTTTTTGTTTAAAAATAACGATAAAACAGCTATTTTGTAGCATTAAAACACGGACTATGGAACCGCAAAATAAAATCATCCTTTTCCAGGAAAAGCAAATTCGTAGGGTTTGGCACAATGAGGAATGGTGGTTTGTGATTGTTGATGTTGTCGAGGCACTTGCGGAGAGT
>JAIXOO010000417.1 GCA_027486765.1 Saprospiraceae bacterium | reverse complement strand
TTGTTCTCACGGCCCACTGTACCGCCAAAAGTAACATTGCGACCATTGATCATTTCTACCCACAAGCTATCTCCGGGACGAATGTACAGATCGACGTTTTCACGCTGCGTAAAACGGATGATGCTCGGTTTGTCCACCTTTAGTTCCAGATAAAAAAGGCCTTGGGCATTGCTGGTGTCGGCCACTTTGCCCCATTCGTCAACCAACACTACTTGATTGGAAATAAAGGCTACTGAAAAAGGAACATCGCGCTGATAAGGGAATTTGCCTGCGATTACGGTGCGTTGTGCACACAATAAGCCAGTTGTAAACAGGGCCACCAAGAGGATAAAGTTTTTGACCATGGCTGGAAGGGTTTTGTTTTTAACGCTGGAAATTATTCTTTATTTCTTTTTGGAATGCGGGCAAAAAACCAAATCATGACCAATCCCAATACCCCCAATAAACCAAACAAAATCCGGCTATCCAACTGATTCTGTTTAGCCAAACCCACCTGGATGGTTCCCCATATCAGGTACCCAAATAATACGCCAATCAACAGGCGCAAAAAATGAATAAAACGAACGGCCTGGGCATAGACCAATTCCCGATTTTCTTCCGTCACTTTAACTGGCAGGTTCATACTTTGTGGATTCAAGCCCACTACAGTGAGCATGACAAATAGCCCAGCCCCAATCAGGGGTAAAAACAACAAAGTCGTCTTAGACCCATGGGCATCAGGTACTCCAGCAAAATTGTAGTGGGTGGGAATACGCTCTGGTAAGAGCTGCCAATACTGAAAAACCAGATATACCTGCAACAGAACCAAGAGTAAAGCCAAGAGTCCGATGAGGTAATCAAATGCCGTTTTTTGACCAAACATAGCGTTTAGGTTTTAAACATAAATGTAAAAGAAATTGAGTTCTTTTGCAACAAGTGCTCCACCTACATTAACAAACAAAAAACATCAACAATCATGAAGCAGTTCTTTTTCTCCTTTCTCTTCTTGAGTGTGCTGCTGAGCAGCATCGGCTTGCAAGCCCAGCCCGTCGAAAGGCTCATCAAGGTGATCGTCGGTACTGACCACGACAACTGGACTTACCGCACTGGCGAAAACGTCAATTTCAGTGTGTCCATCTTCCGCAATGGCAACCTGGTCAAGGATGCAAAAATCCGCTACGAAATTGGGCCGGAAAAAATGCCCGCTACCAAACAAGAAACCATCACCCTCAAAACTGGCATGACAACCCTGGCTGGTGGCAACATGAGTACCCCAGGCTTTTTGCGCTGTATTGTCACTGCCTTGGTGGATGGCAAAGAATACCGGGGCTTGGCCACGGCAGGTATTGATCCTGACAAAATCCAGCCTGCAGTTGAACTACCGAGCGACTTCATCAGCTTCTGGGATGGAGCCAAAGCTGAGCTCGCCAAAATGCCCCTCGATGCCAAAATGTCGCTGCTTCCCGAACGTTGCACCGAAAAGGTCAACGTGTATCACGTCAACATTCAAAACTTTAGATTTGGTGCACGGGTTTACGGAATCCTTTGTGTACCAAAAGCCGAAGGAAAATATCCCGCACTGCTGCGGGTACCCGGTGCTGGCGCTCGCCCTTATGGCGGCGACATACGTACTGCCGAAAGAGGAGTAATCACCCTCGAAATAGGCATTCATGGCGTACCTGTCACCATGGATGTAAGTGTGTACAACGACATGTCGGGCAGCAACCTCAGCGGCTACTGGGCCTACAACCTCGATGACCGCGACCGTTATTACTACAAGCGGGTTTACCTGGGTTGTGTGCGTGCCAATGATTTTTTGGTGAGTTTGCCACAGTATGACGGCAGCAATCTGGCAGTTACGGGTGGTAGTCAGGGTGGAGCTTTGTCCATTGTTACCGCAGCACTCGATCCACGGGTAAAATGGTCCGCACCAATTTATCCAGCCCTAGCGGATATGGTAGGCTATTTGAAAAATCGCGCTGGTGGCTGGCCACATATTTTTGACAAAAACAATCCACAAAACAACACTGAGGCCAAAATCAAAACGGCCGCGTACTACGATGTGGTCAATTTTGCCAAACAGCTCAAAGTACCCACCTTTTATTCAATGGGCTTCAACGACGAAACCTGTCCTCCTACTTCCATGTGGGCGGTCTACAATTCCATCACTGCTCCCAAAGAACTAAAGTTGTTCCAGGAAACTGGACACTGGACTTTCCCGGAGGAAAATGAATTGGTGGCGAATTGGTTGATGGGGAAACTCGGGAAATAAGTGATGATTGATAAATGATGAGTGATGAATTGCTACCGCAGCAGCTTTGACAATGTCGCTGCGGCAGCAATTCATCACTCATCATTTATCGCTCATTACTAATATTTTATGCCCGCTTTCTTGTACAAAAAGTGCAACAACCAAGCCGGGCCCACCATCAAAAACTGGATGTCCTTGAAAAAGGAGGGCTTTTTGCCTTCGATCTTGTGTCCGATAAACTGGCCAATCCAGGCCACCACAAAAATGATCAAGGCAGTTTGCCAGAGCGGCATGTTCACGTTTTGTTGCAACCAAACATTGCCGATGATGCAAAACGAAGCAAACAAGAGCATGCCAATGGCGATGGTCATTGAGTGGCGGAAATAGTAAATCAGGTTGACGAAGAGAAAAATCGTCGCCCAATTGAAATAAGGGGCCCATTGTACTGGTAACCAAGTACTCAGGTAAGCAGAAGGGATAGCTGTCAACAACCCCATCAAGCTAAAAACAATGGCTGGAATACAAATCCAGTGGAAAGCTTTATTGATTTTGTTCTGATGGCTTTCGCCATATTCGCTCAGCAAAGCGTCAATTGCGCGCATACGATCCTAATTTTATACGGTTAGTCGCGAAATTAACAAATTAAAATCCGATTTTTTCGCAATAGACGGCAATTATCGACCAGGAATCGTTTAAAACTCAGCTCGGGTTGTTTGGTTTCCATTTCTTTTCTTCTGAAATCGTAAAAAAATTAAAAAAATCGACCTTCAAGGGTTGCGTTTCCGAATAGAATTCTCTAGGTTTGTGAAGCATTTAAAAAAACAACATCATCATGCGTTTGAACAACAGCTTTTATTTTTTCAGCTTTTACTTTTATGGTCAACCATAAGGGACTGCTGAATTTTTGCTGTTAATCAACAGATGATAAAATAAAGGGTCCCGCAGAGCGGGACTTTTTTTTTGCCCATACACCACCTCCAACCAAATTATCCTATCCTATGGCTTGCCGTGGGATGCCACCCCACGGATTCATCCGTGGGAGGCCATATACATAACTAACCCATGGATTTATCCGTGGGAAAAAAAAGGCACATGCAAACGCTACTTGCAGAATCAGAAAAAGAGGCCGACCAAGAGACGGCAAATCTAAGAGTAGGCATCCAGGGTTTCCCCGGTGCCTTCCACGAAATTGCCGCACGTTTGTGCTTCGAAGGCCGCCCCATCGATGTCGTTCCCTGTTTGACCTTTGAAGAACTGGTCGAAAAACTGGAAGCAGGCGAAGAAATGGATGCCGCCCTGATGGCCATCGAAAACTCCCTGGCAGGTAGCTTAATGGCCAATTACAAACTCCTGGATCAAGCCAATCTGATGGCCGTTGGGGAAGTTTACTTGCGGGTCAAACAAAACCTGATGGTACTGCCCGGAGTCAAAATTGAAGACCTGACCGAGGTCCACTCCCACCCTGTCGCCATCGAACAATGTTTGGACTTCTTCCGCCAATACCCACACATTCAGTTGATTCGCACCGAAGATACAGCCCTTTCTGCACGCAATATCCGTGAAAAAGGATTGAAGACTGTTGGAGCAATCGCCAGTACCTTGGCTGCTGATTTGTATGAGATGGAAATCCTGGCGGAAAGCATCGAAACCAATAAGAAAAACTATACCCGTTTCCTGGTTTTGCAACGCGCCGATCAAGCCATCACCGATCCTGATGCGGACAAAGTTTCCATCAGTTTTGGGGTTAGCCATACCGTAGGCAGTTTGCATAAGGTATTGGCTATCCTTTCGGCCTACAACTTCAACATGTCCAAAATCCAGTCAGCCCCCATCATTGGGCAGCCTTGGGAATACCGCTTGTTCATCGACTACGTGGCCGAAGGGCATGTAAGTGTGGATCAGGCTTACGAGGCGCTAAGGCCGGTGACGCACAACCTGAAGTTGTTGGGCGCATACAAACAAGGGACATTGTATGATTTTTAAGTCAAGTGATTTTGAGGGCAACAACGTAGGGTTGCCCCGACAGGAACCTCCGAATCTTTTAATTGTATGACACCAATAATTTCAACAGCAAGCAGATTGGGCAACGTAGAAGAATACTACTTCTCCATCAAGCTCAAACAGATCGCACAAATGCGGGCTGAGGGCAAAAACGTGCTCAACCTGGGCATTGGTAGCCCCGATTTGCCTCCCAGTGAAGCGACAGTTGACGCTTTAATTGCTTCAGCCAAACGGACAGATACCCATGCTTACCAAAGTTATCAAGGTATTCCTGAGTTGCGCCGCGCATTTGCTGATTGGTATTGGGAGTATTTTGGCGTTCGGCTCAATCCCGATAAAGAGATATTGCCCTTGATTGGCTCCAAGGAGGGCATCATGCACATTTCGATGAGTTATCTGGAAGCAGGTGATGAGGTTTTGGTGCCCAATCCAGGTTACCCCACTTACCGTTCGGTGAGTTTATTGACCGGTGCTACTGTAAAGGATTACGATTTGGTTGAAGAAAAAAACTGGCAGGCCGATTTGGATGCCCTGGCCAAACAGGATTTGAGCAAGGTCAAAATCATGTGGGTCAATTACCCCAATATGCCTACCGGGGCTCAGGTTGATCCAGCATATTTCAAAGACTTGGTTGCTTTTGCCAAAGCCCATAAAATCCTGCTGGTCAACGACAATCCTTACACCTTTATCCTGAATGAAAACCCAATGAGCTTGTTGAGTGTCCCCGGTGCCATGGAGGTTGCACTGGAACTCAACTCCCTCAGCAAGGCCCACAACATGGCGGGCTGGCGGGTCGGCATGCTCGCGGGAGCAGCTGAATACCTCGAACCAGTGGTACGTTTCAAAAGCAACATGGACTCAGGCATGTTCAAGCCGATCCAGGAAGCCGCAGTAAAAGCCCTGCAAAACCCACCTTCCTGGTATACCGAACTCAATGACGTGTACCGTGCCCGGCGCAAGGAGGTATTTGCACTACTCGACTTGCTGGAATGCAGCTACGACACTCAGCAAGTCGGGATGTTTGTTTGGGCCAAAATCCCGAACTACTATCCCGACGGCTACGCCCTTTCCGATGCGATCCTGGAGGCCACCCATGTGTTCATCACCCCTGGCGGAATCTTTGGAAGTCAAGGCAATGGTTACGTCCGGGTTTCCTTGTGCGCAGATGCCAAGGTATTCCAGGAAGCCAACGCACGCATCGCCAAGTACAAAGCAATACAACCTTTCCAGGTTGGCAGCTAGCCTCGCCAACCCATGGCTTTAGCCGTGGGAGGCACCAAAAAAGAACCTTCCCATGGCTTTAGTCGTGGGAAGCCAACCCATGGCTTTAGTCGTGGGAAGCCAACCTACGGATTTATCCGTGGGAGGTAGCCATAAAGAACCAACCCACGGATTTATCCGTGGGAGCTAAAGAAGCAAACAATGACCATCTCAATAATCGGCATCGGACTCATCGGCGGCTCACTCGCCATCTCCCTCAAGGAGAATGGCTTTGCGCAGCGCATCATCGGTGTCGACATCAATCCGGACAACATCGACAAAGCCTACCGTCGCAGGCTCATCGACGAGGACATGTCCCTCGATGAAGCCATTGCCCAATCCGACATCATCATTGTAGCCACACCAGTGGATTCAATGACCCGGGTTATCCCCCTGGTGTTGGATAAAATCAACGACAAGCAGGTGGTGATCGACGTAGGCTCGACCAAAGTCCCCATTCTGGAAGCGGTGCAAGGCCACCCGATGCGGCGGCGTTTTGTGGCTACCCACCCGATGGCGGGTACCGAATACTCCGGCCCAGAGGCCGCAGTCCCCAACCTTTTTAATCAAAAATACACGGTACTGTGTGATACCGCCGACAGCGACCCGGATGCCGTGCAGATTGTCGAAGCCCTTTACCATTCCATCCCCATGAGCATCACCCATTTTGACAGTGTAGAGCACGATGTCCATACTGCTTACATTTCACACATTTCACACATCAGCTCTTTCGCCTTGGCCTTGACCGTTTTAGCCAAAGAAAAGGACGCTGAGCGCATTTTTGAATTGGCCAGCACGGGATTTAGTTCCACGGTGCGTTTGGCCAAAAGTTCACCGGATACTTGGATTCCCATTTTCCGCCAAAACCGCGACAATGTACTCGACGTACTCGACGAGCACATCAGTCGGCTTTCGCAGTTTCGCAGCCTTTTGATCAAAAAGGATTTCGATACTTTTCACCAACTCATTACTGAAGCAAATCAAATTCGTAAAATCATCTCTTAAGTTCTTGTACCATGGCAATGACATTTCGTCCCGTTTTGGAGCGCGCTGATAAAAGACCCATTCTGATTGCGGGGCCTTGTAGCGCAGAAACCGAAGAGCAAGTCCTGCAAACTGCTCGTGAGCTGGCCAGTGATGGCATGATTGACCTGTTTCGCGCAGGGATTTGGAAACCACGTACCCGCCCAGGAGAGTTTGAAGGGGTAGGTGCACCTGGTTTGGCCTGGCTGAAAAAAGTCAAAGAAGAAACCGGCCTGAAAGTGACGACTGAGGTAGGTAACCGCGAGCACGTTTTTGAAGCACTCAAGGCTGGCATCGACGTACTCTGGATTGGTGCCCGTACAACGGTGAACCCATTTACCGTTCAGGAAATCGCCGATGCCCTGAAGGGAACCGACATCCCGGTAATTGTTAAAAACCCGGTAAACCCTGACCTCAAATTGTGGATGGGTGGCATCGAGCGTTTTTACAATGCTGGAATCACCCGCTTGGCGGCGATCCACCGCGGTTTCTCTTTCCACGGCGAAACCACGTACCGCAACGTTCCCCATTGGCAGATCGCCATTGAATTGCGCCGCAATTTCCCGGACATCCAAATCATTTGTGACAACAGCCACATCTGTGGTCGCCGCGATACGTTGCAAGAGGTGGCTCAAAAGGCTATGGACCTGAATTTCGATGGCATCATGACCGAAGTACACCCTACGCCCGACCAGGCCTGGAGTGATGCTGCGCAGCAAATCACGCCTGCACAGTACAAGGTTATGATCGAGTCCATGACTTTCCCACAGCCTAACTCCAACGACCCGATCTTCGTGCAGCACATGAACGACCTGCGCCACGAAATCGACGAGATCGACGAAAACATGATCAACTTGTTAGGCCGCCGGATGAAGATTGCCGAAAAAATCGGTGAATACAAGAAAGAAAACAACATCGCCGTACTACAAACCAGCCGCTGGAATGAAATCCTGGGCAAGGCAGTGAAGCAGGGTGGAAAAAAAGGTTTGAGCGAAGAATTCGTGACCGTGGTGCTGAAAGCCATCCACGACGAATCCATCAACCACCAAATCCGCATCATGCATGGTGAGGAAGCAGTGAAGTAATTGAACTGCTTTGGAAGATAAACGAGAGGGGGCTTTGAAGAAAAGTCCCCTTTTGTTTTTTGGGCTTGACAAATTGGATTTTGTTCGGTATTTGCAACTCAAAGTCCATACCGCCGCACCAACCAAATCGTCGGCACTGAAATAATCCGCGTCAAAGTCCAGGGCAAGCGCCGCCACCAAGGCAAATGACGGTCGTACACCATATTGAATTCCAGCTGAGCCTCAGCACCGCGCAAACGTTTAAAATGCGCCGCACCCGAACTCATGTTGAGCAACATGCCCCGTTTTTCTGCCTCCAACATGGTTTCCATGGTCAACAAGCGGTACAAGCCTTCTTTTTGCGGATAGCTGCGATCATATCCAATCAAGGGGTTGATCATTACGCCATCCAGGATAAAATAGCCAGTGAAAGCTACAATATTGGATTCATGCCACAAGGCTTTGAGTTGAATAAGCCCACCCTCGGTCAGGTTTTTCAAATATTCCAGCGTGTATTGGGGATTCAAACGGGCGTATTTTTCCAAATACAGTTGATTGTACAGGTCTAAAATCCGGGTAAGTTGCTCATCATCAGGATTTTCAATAAAAGTCCAGTGGAGGTGTTTTTGTTTGGCTGCAAGGCGGGAATCAATATCCAGCGCCCGTTTGCGGCGGTGCGCCCCCCCAGGCGCATCCAGCAGGTAAACCTGGCGGCTAAACACCACTTTGAAGCCACTGCTTTTCAACTCGGCGAACCAGTCCGGATATACTTGTGGGCAAATAGAGCGGTAAACAACGGCCCGGTCGGGAAAGTGTTTTTGTAAAAAATGGCGCAGCTCTCCCAAATCATAATCCGGTTTTTGGGGGTACAAGTTGGTGGAAAACAAGAGATTGTCGACCAAGACCACCTGGTCAAATTTTGCCCATCGACAAATTTTCCCCAGTACATCAAATATCCAATTGGCCAGCACATTAAGCCAGCGTAGTTTGCCTAGTTCCAATGCAGTTTCATAGCGGCCATAGTCCACATATTGCCCATAGGGAGAGGCGACATAGGATTCTTCGGGGTGCGCTGAATGGATTTGAGGGAGTACCAGTCCTATGATCCGTTCCTGTATTTTAAGCAGTTCAATATCAACGTGTACATTATTGATCAGCTTTGCCGATGACTGATGTAGCAAAGGCAAGTACAAGGCATTGATCAGCGCTTGGTTTTCGCTCGGACACAGTTCCAGTACCTCGGAAAGCCTCTTAGTTTTGATCAATTCAAACACTGGTCCCGACTCAAGCCCGCTCACCCAACCACTTTTTAGCTTTGCGCTCTGGTTTTAAATTGAACTTGTCAATGGTGTTGTCCCGGATATACGCTGTCGCTTCGGCGATGTCATCTGTTGCCAAAAACAGATTGAGATCTTCGGGACTAATTGCGCCACAATCCTTCATGACCTGGATGTGCTCCAGTACGGCTTTGTGGTAGGTTTTGTCAAAAATGACGATGGGGAAATTGTAGATTTTTTGGGTTTGGATCAAAGTAATGGTTTCAAAAAACTCATCCAGCGTACCAAAGCCGCCTGGCATGATCACGAAGGCATAAGAATATTTGATGAGCAGGGTTTTGCGCACAAAAAAGTAACGAATGGTCACCCATTTGTCCAGGTAGGGATTGTGGCTTTGTTCCATCGGCAAACGGATGTTGCAACCAACACTACGGCCCCCCACATCCTTGGCCCCCCGATTGGCTGCTTCCATAATCCCTGGGCCGCCGCCAGTCATGATGGTAAAACCCAATTTGGCGAGTTCTCCCGACAGTGCGCGGGTTGATTGATAGTCTTTGGTTTCTTCACCAAAGCGCGCCGAGCCAAATACGGTAATACAAGGGCCAACAAAATGTAGGGCTCGAAACCCACGAATGAATTCCCAAAAAACTTTGAACGTAAACTTAAGTTCTTGCCAGCGTGAACGAGGGCCTTCTAAAAATTGGATTTCTGTATTAGACATGTAGACTGAATTCTGCGGTTAGAGTACCTACGTCAGGCAGCTCTTGAATGAATAGCAAAGAAAAGAAATAACTGTTGAAAAAAGTGGGCTAAAAGGTGAATTCCACCTTATAGCCCAACTAATGCTTGCAACAGTGATAGTATGAAAGAAAGAAAAGACTAACTAGTTATTACCGCCCTCACCAATGGTAGAGTTTGCAGCTGCACGAGGTACCGTCGTTGTGGTCGTACTGAGTCCACTCCGATTGAGGGTGTTCACACCAGGAACACTAGGCATACTCGTATCCATCATCAGAGGCATCTGCTTGCCATCGGTAATGACAATCTTGGCATTGGGTGATTTTGACAATTCTAGGAAAGCTTCGATTGCTTTGAACTGCAGTACCTCTTGAGTAAGCCCTTGGCTGATGATGTTTTGGGCATCGCGCACACCCTGCGCTTGAATCCGTTTGCGTTCCGCTTCACGTTGTTCTTGTTGGAGTACAAATTCCATTCTTTGAGCCCCCTGTTCTGCCTCGAGTTTTTCTTCAATGGCGCGAGCTAGACTCTTCGGCAGTTGGATGCTTTTAAGGAGTACCGCTTCCACTTCAATCCCTTTTTCATCCAGGGTTTTGTCCATCAGGATGCGGATCTGCTCTTCGATTTGGGCACGCTCACCCGTATGCATGTCTTTGGCAAAAAAACGGGAACTGACATCGGCTACTGCTGAACGAAATACGGGTAAAATCAAGTTGCGCTCATAGTCTGAGCCAATCTGACGCAGTACTTCCGCAGCTTTACCTCCTTGTACGTTGTATAAAATCGATACTTCTGACTGAATCGTAAGCCCTTCTTTTGAAGGGATGTTCAAGGACACTTCCAAGTTTACAGTTTGGGTGGGTACTTTGATGACCGTTGTTACGAAGGGGTTGAAGAAGCGTACGCCATCTTTGATGGGGCGGTCGTTGTATTTTCCTAAAGTCCGCCGCACACCTACTTCACCTTGTCGAACCACAGTACAGCTGGTAGTGAAACTCAGCACTACCAGAAAGATCAGCATTTGATTGATGTACTTTGTCATGTTAAAGGATTTTAATAGTAAAGCTATTATTTTAGCCTGTTTTACTATTAAATATCGATCAACCGAACATTGTTCATCATTTTTTTAATTTTTTTTTGCCCACCTGCTTAGAATGTCCGATCCAAAAGGCCATGCGCCATCGCCTCCAGAGCTGCTCGGTTTTGAGCAGGTACACTCAAAGCTTGTAAGTGCGAAAAAGCCAAATCCTGGAATTCCTGCTTGCGTTGTTGGGCCAAGTCTTGGATATTCAATTGCTGGAGCAAACTTTTGACCTGCGCTATTTTTACTGGGCCATCTACAGTGGGCGAGTTCATCCAGGCTTCAAGTTTTTGGCGATCCGCGGCAGACCCAATTTCCAGGGCTTTGAGGATCAGGAAGGTTTTTTTATTTTGCACAATGTCTCCTCCGATCTGTTTTCCTACCGCATCGGCGTCCCCGAAGGTGTCCAAAATATCATCCTGTAGTTGGAAGGCGATGCCCACATTGCGCCCAAACTCGTACAGGTGTTTGACGTCTTCTTGACTTGCACCCGCTGCCAAGCCCGCCATTTCCAAAGCCCCGGCAATCAAAACTGAAGTTTTTAACTCGATCATCCTGAGGTATTCAGGGATGCTCACATCCTGACGGGTTTCAAAATCCATGTCCATTTGTTGGCCTTCGCACACTTCGCGGGCAACGCGGTTAAATACCCTCACAACCTCAGCAATGCGGGTTGGAGCGTCCAGCCTCAACAAATAATCGTAGGCATAAATGAGCATCACATCCCCGGAAAGTATGGCCGTATTTGGATTCCATTTGGTATGTACCGTTGCTTGTCCACGCCGCAAGGGGGCCGCGTCCATGATGTCGTCGTGTACAAGGGAAAAGTTGTGAAAAATCTCGATGGCGTAGGCCAGCGGCAAGGCTGCTGCGTAGTTGGGGTTAAACAATTCATAACCCATCAGGGCCAAAATGGGCCGCAGGCGTTTACCACCCAATTCCATGATGTAGTTGACAGGTGTGTACAGCGCTGTTGGTTCCCCATCAAAAGGGTGTTGCGCGCGATAAGCCTCAAAGGCTTTAAAATAGGACTCAATCATAACACAAATTTAAGCGGATAGCAAAACAGGAATGACCTTATCTTTGTTCTTGAATTGCAAAATGAAGTCTGCAAAGATGCAAAATACATACGATCTCATCATCATCGGAGGTGGTCCAACTGGAATAAACTGTGGTATTGCCGCTGCGGAAGCTGGGCTCAGCCATTTGATTTTGGAAAAAGGGGTGCTGGTCAACTCCTTGTACCATTTTCCGGCCAATATGACTTTTTTTTCTACCTCCAAACTCCTTGAAATTGGCAATACCCCTTTTATCTCTCACAGCGACAAGCCCACCCGCCGCGAAGCTCTGGAATACTACCGCCGCCTGGTGGAAAAATACCAACTCAACATGCGATATTATGAGGAAGTGTTGTCCATGGAGCGCAATGAGGAACTCCTCTATCATGTCCAAACCAGCAAGGGCGATTATTATGCCAACAGCGTAGTGGTAGCTACAGGTTTCTACGATACTCCAAAATTATTGAATGTGCCCGGGGAAGATTTACCCAAAGTCAAACACTATTTTGATGATCCACACCCCTATGTTGGCCAAAAAATACTGGTCATCGGTGCCCGCAACTCGGCTTGTGATGTCGCGCTCGAAACCTACTACAAAGGTGCCCAGGTGAGCATGGCCATTCGGGGCGAAGCGATCCACGACAAAGTGAAGTACTGGATTTTGCCGAACATCGAAAACCGCATCAAGGAAGGCTCCATCAAAGCGTACTTCAACACGGAAGTTGTGGAAATACGGCCTCATGAAGTGGTACTAAAAGGCCCTGAGGGCGAGTTTACCATCGAAAACGACTTTGTACTGGCCATGACGGGCTACCGGCCCAATTATCCTTTTCTCCAAAAATTGGGCATAGCGATTGAGCCCGAGGGTGATTGTTTGCCGGTACACAATCCGGATACACTGGAGACCAATTTGCCCAATGTTTACCTGGCTGGGGTGGTATGTGCCGGGGCAAGGATCAATAAGCTGTTTATTGAAAATACGCGGGATCATGCGGAGCTGATTGCGCAGAGAGTGAAGGAGAAAATGGTGGAGGTTTGAGAAAAGACTTGAATTAAGTTAATCATCAAACAAGCAGTAGCCCACTTCAACCCTCATCTACTCATAACTCGCCCTTCACTTCAAAACTCAAAACTCATGTACTCTGAACTCTTAACTCAGATAAATTATTTTTTGAGTGAAGAGTTCAGAGTACATGAGTTTTGAGGTTTGAAGTGATGTGTAAAAAAAACACCTTGCAACCTCCCCCACCCTCTCCTTGTCTAACCCTCACAAATAGGGGTTTAGTAAGCATTTTGAGGGGGTGGTCACCCGATGTTGAGAAGGATCATCCCCGTTTTCCCGTCCAAGTATAAACCCAAACCCGCCATTCATCAATTTGATTTTTACAAAAGTCTTCCGATTTTGTAGGTTTGAATCAGGTTCAACGCCTATGAAAGCTTTTGTAAGAAATACCTGTTTGTGGATTTTTTTCCTGATGTGCTCCGCTGTCGTGGCGCAAAAGGACTTTCATTTTGAAAATTTCAATACCCGCAATGGGCTTTCGCACAATGAAGTGCGGGCCATTTTGCGCGACAAACGCGGCTTTTTGTGGGTAGGTACCGCCAATGGACTGAACCGTTTTGATGGGCGCGAGTTCAAAGCCTATCTACCCAATATCAAAGTTAAAAATGCCCTCCAGGGTGCATCCATCACGGGCCTGGGCGAAGACCCTCAAGGGCGGATTTGGGTCACCAACAACAAGGGCATCGACATTTACAATCCACTCTCTGACGATTTTTCCCCTTTTCCTCTCGACGATGAAACGGCCGTTGACCACAGTTTTCGGATGGGTTGCTACATTACTTTTGATCATGAGGGTCGGGCGGTGATTAGTTCAGGGCATACTAAAGTTTTGATCGTAGAACCAGATGGCAAACAACGCGTCATCGCTCCTCCTGATGTGCCAGTGGAAGATCGCCCCATCATGTTTCGCGCTCAAAAAGACAACAAAATATACATCAGCACGCCCAAATCAAAAGGCGAAGTATGGCTGAGCACTGACCTGGGTTTGTTTAGTCTCCGACTCAAAGACGGTCATTTCACCTACTATCCGCTCAAAGGTTGTAAATGGAATTTTGGGCCAGGAGCAATATTTTATGAAAAGAGCAAAGAACGGGTGTGGATGACAGCTTTTGGTAGCGGGTTCTTTTACATTGATGTAAAAACTGGGAAATGGGGAGCGTTGCCCTCTGATAAAATTCATATCCAGGACTACATTTCAGCCGGGCAAACCATGGCTCGTTTTGGCACCGACTACTTATTTTTGAATGCGCCCGGTTTGTACAACCTAAAAACGGGTTCCTTCTTTATGGCCAAACACATTCCCGACGACCCATATTCTTTTCCTACTGGGACTGCGCTTTGCGCTTACACTGATCGGGACGGTATTCTATGGATCGGGACTACGGCCGGGCTGGTCAAGCTCGATCCCCGCTTACAAGGTTTTA
Source organism: Saprospiraceae bacterium (assembly GCA_027486765.1). Lineage (GTDB taxonomy): Bacteria > Bacteroidota > Bacteroidia > Chitinophagales > Saprospiraceae > Haliscomenobacter. The sequence goes on along the minus strand of JAIXOO010000417.1, from coordinate 145 downwards.
AGCATGCATTTTTGGAGGCACACCCGGTGTTCGACTATGACAATTCCGTATTTGATGTGTTTTTTGAACCCAAGGACCAGAAATATTACGCCTCCTCTTTTTACTGTGGTGGGGTTTATGCTTACGATCCGGTCAAAAAAACCTC
>JAIXOO010000074.1 GCA_027486765.1 Saprospiraceae bacterium | reverse complement strand
AGTTTTTGTTCCTTGCTGAACTTCCTTCTTATCATTGCCATAAACAATGCGTTTTAGTAGGTTTAAAAATAAGCCTTTTTTTGGCTTATCTTCGTGTCTACTTTTTTGAGGAAGTCCAGCCCCCTGTCTCATTTCCACCGTCTCCAAACCCGTTACCCTTTTCCCCTCCACCCCTGGTAACAAAATACCAATTGTGTTTCCCCCCCGGCCCCCCGCCTCCACCCGAATTTCCACTGAAAATCCATAAAAAATCTGTTGGACTATTGATTTATTCAAACATTATCTCCACCTTTGCACCACAAGCCGAGAAGTTGCAATCCTGTTGCGACCTTTCGGCTTTTTTTATGTACCTAAGAATTTATACTTCTCGGATATATTTCGGAGCGGGCGAGTCCCGCTCATTTTTCTTTCCCACCGAATTTCAGCCACAGTATTCCAGCTTCCCTTCTTGTATGTTGAAAAGTTCACAGGAGAACATTCGTGTGTGTCGCTCGCGGCAGCCTAAACCTCCTCAACTTTCTCAACCTCCTCAACTTTTAAGCTATGAAAACATGATCCAGGCCCACCCTGACATCAAACTCGTGTCCCGTCAGTTGCAAGAAGCGCTGGCGGGCACCAAAAACCTCAAGTACCGCGTCATCATCCTCCTGATGTTGGATTGTGGCTTGCGGGTCACCGAAGTGGTGAAGCTGCAGCGCAAGAACTTCAATTTCATGCAACACACCGTCACGGTCGCCAGCCTCAAGAAGCGCAGCAAGCGCCTCCGTACCCGTACCATCCCACTGTCTACCCGTTTGCTCGAAGCTCTGGCCGATTACTGGCCACGCATCAAAGACCCTGAGCCGGATACCTACATTTTTCCCGCTGCTAAAACCTCCAAGGCTCTTTACCTGAGTCGGGTCGTAGTTTGGAAAAGGATCAAGAAGTATTCCGGAGGAGCTGTACACCCGCACATGTTGCGCCACACCTTTGCTACGCGAGTGGTCCGCGAAGGCAACGACATCCGGGTAGCCCAAAAACTCCTCGGCCACAACAGCCAGCAGACCACCGAAATCTACCTCCACGTCGAAGACCAGGAACTGCGCCAGGCCATCCAGTCCATCGATACGAGTTCTTGGCTCCAAAAGCTCCAGCGCCGCATCTTCCCGCCCAAACGGGTCCACATCATGCCGCTGGAAAAGGGAACTACCAAATTTCACGTGGGGAGAAAAGTAGAGATTACTAAACTCATGGACTTGGCTGAAAAGAAAGTCAATGTCATTGTCCTCGGCCCCCAGGGCATCGGCAAAACGCATTTGTTGGACAACTACCAGCAGGGCAAAATCCTCCGCGTGGATGATGTGACTTATCCCAAAAAAATGCTGGCAGGTATGCTTCTACACTTGTTTCAAGATGACAAGGAGGCCATCGCCAAGGCCATGTTCGAGCTAAAGGACATTCAACAGGTGATCACCAAGGAGTCGGCTAAACGCCTCGTGGAACTCCTCATCCAGGTCACCCGCCCGCAAGAGTACACCCTGGTCTTCGACGACCTGAGCAATCTCACCCGGGGTCAGGTGATTTATTTGGAGAAGCTGAAGAATCATTTCCACATCCTCGCTGCGGCCCGACAAGTCAAAGTGGAGCACTCCAGCTTCATCACCAACTTCGAAAAACTCGAAATAAAGCCCCTTACGCGCCCTGAGACGCTCGAACTCATCGCCAAGGTCACCTTGCCTTACCTGAACCGCATCGAAGACTACGAGGGCTTCAAGAACCACATTTGGGATCAAACCGGAGGCACTCCGCTCTACATCCTCGAAATGATCGAACGGTACCAAAAGGAAGTCTACATCTCCTCCGAACAAACCCGCGAGATCCACCACACCACGGCCCAACGGGAACTGGACATGATGCTCCCCCTGGTCATCGCCCTCTCCGCCCTGATGATCCTCCGCTATGCTGGCGGCGAGCTCGGCGACGACGCTGGTGCCTACCGCCTCATCGGTGGGGTTTTCCTGGTCTTCGCTCTCTTCGCCCGGAACATCTACAAAATGGTCAGGAGAAAATTCATTTGAGTGAAAAGTGAAAAGCAAGGCACCTATTTGTTTTTCAACTGTTTACCATTAATTCTTGCTTATAAATTTGGAGGAATGGAAATGCCTTCCTAATTTTTTCACTTTTCACTTTTCACTTTTCACTTTTCACTTTTCACTTTTCACTTTTCACTTTTCACTTTTCACTTTATGACATTACCCAACCATCTCGCCGGCGGCCTCGTCTTCACTGGCTTCTTCGCCGCCCTCGCCAACATCAACATCCTGGAGTCTCCCGCCACCATTGGCGCAGTGCTCCTCGGCTCTACCCTGCCCGACATCGACCACCCCCGCAGCCCGATCGGCAGACTCTTTCTGCCCCTCAGCCGCTACCTCAACAGTCGGCATGGCCACCGTACCCTCACCCACTCCTTGCTGGGACTGGGTATCTTTTGGCTGGCAGCTGGACTCCTGGAACAAACCCTTTGGCAATCCCAGCGCCTGACGGCCATCGCTGTCATTGCCATGATCTCCCACCTGCTTTTTGACATGGTCACTTTGCAAGGGGTACTCTTGTTCTATCCTTTCCTCAAAAATCCTTGCGTCCTCCCCGGCGATCCCAATATGCGCATCCGCACAGGCGATGTGCGCAAGGAAACCATCTGGTT
>JAIXOO010000285.1 GCA_027486765.1 Saprospiraceae bacterium | reverse complement strand
CTTCCACAAAAAATAGCCACAATATCACCCCGCTCAAATTCCCCCTCGATGGCGGTGACGCCTACGGGAAGCAAGCTCGATACTCGTTCCTCAGCGCGTAGTGCCAGCGCTGCACCTTCATTGATGATGATTTTGCCCTTGGGCTCAGCACCCTGATAAGCTAAGCGTTTTTTAAGGTTAGAAGTCTTTTTCTGGCTGGGAAAAAGGGTGTATTCGCCCGTTTGCTCCCAGATGTCGTGCAGAATCTGATCTTTTTTGCCATTGGCAATGATGGTATGCACCCCCAAAACAGCAGCTTTGCGGGCAATCCGGTACTTGGTATTCATGCCTCCACGACCAAAAGAGGAGGTAGAAGGCAGGATGAAACGTTGGAATTGTGCATCATTGGGATCAATTTCCCGAATCAGGCGGCTATTCGGGTCATTGGGATGCCCGTCGTAAATACCCGCTACGTTGCTCAGAATCACCAAAGCATCGGCATTCACGGCTGCGGCCACCAGGCCAGCCAGTTCGTCGTTGTCGGTAAACATCAATTCAGTGACAGCTACGGCATCGTTTTCATTGATGATGGGGACAATTTCGTCGCGGAGCAAGCCTTGTAAGCAGGCTTTCATGTTGAGGTAATGCTCGCGGTCGCGAAAATCTTCTTTGGTGACGAGTAGTTGGGCGATGTGGGTGCCCTTTTCTGCAAACAGTTGCTGATAAATTTGCATCAAGCGGGGTTGCCCTACCGAGGCCCAAACCTGTCGCCTCAACACCGGATTGACGTGACTCAATTGCGGCAAAGTAGAACGCCCCATTGCCACGGCACCGGAAGAAACCAAAATGACTTCAGCGCCCTGGCTGCGCAGCCAGGCCACTTGTTCTACCAAATGAGCGATGCGCTGCTCGTCGGGCCGACTTTGGTCGTCGGTCAATACATTGGACCCTATTTTCACCACGATGCGGTGATAACTTTCAGTAGACATGAGTTTTTACCTATTGCGGTAGTATTTGGCAGGGATGCACAGCAGTGGGGCAAAAATAAATGTTCATTTTTCCTGAGCCATAGGATTAGATAAGGCACTTAAATTGACCCGTTTACTCATCTAATCCTATGGCAAAATGAACATTTATTTTTTATCGCCCTAAAGATAGGTTCTTTTGGCTAAGCTTGAAGTTCTGTCACCGGTTCTGTCACCGGTTTTTCCTGCTTAGCCTTAATCAATCGAATGGAAAAAGTAGTGCCTTTGCCCTCTTCGGAACGTTTTACAAAAATTTTACCCGAATGGTATTCCTCCACGATGCGTTTGGACAAGGATAAGCCCAGGCCCCAACCGCGTTTTTTGGTGGTGAAGCCGGGTTGAAATACCGTTTTGAATCTGGAACTTGGAATTCCCTTCCCCGAATCGGTCACATCGATGTTCACGACATGATCTTCCTCGGTCACATCCACTTGGATGCTCCCTTGCCCATCCATGGCATCAAGGGCATTGCGCAGCAGGTTTTCGATTACCCAATCAAACAAGGGTGGATTGAGCCGTACGTTGAGTGGGGCACTATCGGGGGCAGGGAAATTGAATTGCACTTTGCGCGAAGCCCGGCGTTGCATGTAGGCCCGGCATTTTTCCAGTTCCGAATATATATTGACTGGCTCCAAAGAGGGAATGGAACCAATTTTGGAAAAACGTTCGGCAATGAGTTCCAAGCGACTGACATCGGTGCGGAGTTCATCCACAATTTCGATGACTTCCTCGTCTTCTTCCCGAATGGCGCGCAGGTTTTCCAACCAGGCCACGATGCCGGATATAGGTGTGCCCAACTGATGCGCAGTTTCTTTGGCCATGCCGACCCACACGCGGTTTTGTTCGCTGCGGCGGGCGGAGCTGAAACCAATGTAACCTAAACCTACAAATGCAGCAATGAGCACCAATTGAATCAGTGGAAAATAGCGGAGTTGGTTTAGCAAAATGGATTCCTTATAGTAAATTTTGTTTCCTGACCCCATACTCACGATGGGTGAAAAACCATTCTTTTTGAGTTTTTGAATGACCGACTGTAAATAGGGTATATCGCTGTTTAAATCATCACGGAAGTTAGCCGCATCAACAATGACGTCTTGTTCATCGGCAATAATCACAGGGATTTTGGTATTTTTTTCGATGATTTGTAACTGAAGCGATAAATCCTCAAATTCCTTTTCTGTATTGCTAGCTTGCTCTAGAGCCAATACAAAGTTTTCTACTCGATACCTCTCCCCTTCTGCCAACTCTTTTGACAAATAAGAGGTATAGAATACCGAGATCAGCAGGATGACCACCCCGGTTCCTGCCATGTAAATTTTCCACCGCGATTTTCGGCTATAAATGTCCATAAACCAGTAAAAGGTTCCAGGGTTCGGAGTTCCAAAGTTCCGGGGTTAGGGTAGAACCCTGGAACCCGGAACTTTGGAACCTTCGAACCTTTGATTTATCGTTTCCAAAAATACCCTACTCGTGCTACTGCATTTTCGCGAACGTTGCTGTAAAATAGGTTAAAATCTCCAATGTGGTAGTTCGGATTGTTGTACAGGAAGCTACCTGGGAACTTCGGTTTGTTGACCCACAATACACCATCGTGCACCTGGGCATCACATACTTTTGGGATTACTTTATTGAAACTGCGCAGCACTGCACCCTTGTTCAAATCGCGGGCGGCATAGAGGGTGTCACTTGACCAGTTTAACGGATTTGTATTCACAATATTGTTTCCGGGCTGGTGTAACTCAGGGTAATGCCCCTTGAGGTAGGTACGCCAGGAACAAAAACAGCCCGTTTGCTCGGGACGGTCACAAGGTGGAATGTTTTCCAACAAGTCCCTTTTGACTGGCATACCCACCAAGTACGCCACTACCAATCGATTGCGCAGGTTGGTGGTGTCAAAAAAATCTTTCAACAAACGCTGAGTATGGGTCGTGCCCTGACTATGCGAAGCGATGATGATCGGGCGCCCCTGGTTGTAATGATCGAGGTAATATTGAAAGGCGTTGCGCACGTCGGAATAGGCCAGGTCAAAGATGCGTTTTTGTAGGTCGCGCTCCTTCAACCAATACGCCCCGATATGCGCCTGCCGATACCGAGGCGCGTACACCCGCCCTACCCCATTGAAAATGCTGGACTGAAAACGAATGGCACTTTCGTCTACCTTTTTGTTCATTTTGGCATCCTGTACATCGGCATTCCACGGATCGGTCTGTTCGCGGTCCTGGGTGTAAATGGTGGGATGAACAAAAAACACGTCTACTTCTCCGTCTTTCTGGCGGTCTTCCATGCCTTTGGGGAAGATGTCGGCGGCATCTAACCGATCGGGCAAGGCCGCCCAGCTATTTGCCAGAGCATAATCGGGAGTAGCAGGCACCCCGCTATTGGCCGAGGAAGCTGCCGACGAATCTTTAGGGGTGGAACAGGCTATCGCCAAGAGGCTTATGGCTAAACCAAAAATTCGGGTTGTTTTCATCTGAATACGCTTTTTCCTTATTGAAAGTAAACTAGGAATTTTGACATTAAATTTGAAGCATGTGATAAAAAATAAACAAAACTCGCTTCTCAGATAACCTTTTATGGCAAAAAAACTGTTTCCCTTTGTAATTTTACCCTT
>JAIXOO010000395.1 GCA_027486765.1 Saprospiraceae bacterium | reverse complement strand
CATGAGTTTCCTGAAAACCGGATCTGGGAGCAATTGATCATCAGAGCACCCATCGGAAGGGCTACTTTTATCAATCGTTATCGACTGGAACAACGCTATCTTGGCAATAGTGCAACTGGGAGCCTCGCCAATCCTCGTTTTGAAAACCGGATGCGCTACTTTGGCCGGATGAACATACCCATGCAAAAAGGTGAGGATTATAAATTGTACGGCTTTGTATACGATGAGATTTTCATCAATTTCGGCAAAAACGTGGGCGTCAACATCTTTGATCAAAACCGTATTGCCGCCGGGTTGGGCTGGAAGCTCGATAAAAAACTCAGCCTGGAATTAGGCTATATGAACCAGATGGTACAACAACGCGCCCTGCAGCCCAATGGAAAATCGGTGGTGGAAAACAACCATACCTTGATTGTTTCCCTGGTGAGCAATTTTTAGTACGCTTGAACATAAATTCCATTGACAAGATTTATTTTTTAAATTGACAATCGTCATCTTTCCCGACCCAGGCTTGGCCGATCTTGCCCTTGATTTCACGCAAAACCTTTACTTTCTTGGTTTTTTTCCAAAAATAATGGCAGTTTTGCCTTTGTTAATTCAAATTCAAAACAGCCTTTAATGAAAAACATCACATCAGTACTGACATGGATATTGTTGGTAGCCGTCGGTTACCTGTTTTTTGCACATTTCAGCAACTCTGCATCAGGTTCCGCGAAAAAAACCACTGAAGCTAGCGCCAAAGAGGAAACGCCCAAAGTTGTGTACGTCAACGGCGATAGCCTGCTGAATAAGTTCGCGACTTTTCAGGCTGATTTGAAAGCACTGGAAGCCCGCAGCAAAACCATGGAAAGCACCCTGGCCAGCCGAGGTCGTTCCTTGCAGCAAGAGATGATCAGCGCCGAACAAAAAGCACAATCGGGCCAAATGGCCCCTGCGCAAATCCAGAAGGAACAACAGCGCCTCATGCAAAAGCAACAAAGTTTGGTTGCACAGCAAGAAAGCATGTCCAAACAACTGTTGGACGAGCGCCAAAAATTGCAGGAAAATCTGGAAAAGCGGGTAAAAGACCTGCTCACCGCCATCCGCAAAGAAAAAGGGTATGATTTCATCTTGAATTACGGTCCAGGCACCGGCGTGTTGATGGTCAATGATAGCCTCGACATCACGAAAGAGGTGTTGGAGAAATTGAATGCCAAACAACAATAACGAAAGTTCTAGGGTTCCTGGTTTCAAAGTTCCAGGGCTACCGCCGAACCCTGGAACTTTGGAACCAGGAACCTTGGAACCTAGTTTTTTTTGCCTGTACCGTCATTACCCAATATTTTCTAACCCAAAATAGGCATTGACATGTTACAGGAAGAAGCATCAACCACGAAAAACCCATACACTGGCTCCTTCAAGGAACTCAAACGCTGGCTCGAAAAGACGATTGAGCTTTGCCAGCCCGACGAGGTACACCTCTGCGATGGATCGGAAGCGGAGTACAACGCAACAACCGAAAAACTGGTCGAAAAAGGGACTTTCATCCGCCTCAACCCCGAAAAATGGCCCAACAGTTTCGCTTGTTTTAGCGATCCCAGCGACGTGGCCCGGGTAGAAGACCGCACCTACATCTGTAGCATCAACCGCTCGGATGCAGGCCCTACCAACAACTGGGTGGAGCCCAAACAAATGAAAAAGACCCTGGACCCCCTGCTCAAAGGGTGCATGCAGGGCCGGACGATGTACATCATTCCCTTCTGCATGGGGCCACTGGGTTCCGAATTGTCCCGTTACGGCGTCCAGATTACCGACTCCGAATACGTAGTGGCCAACATGCGCATCATGACCCGCATGGGTACTCCTGCGCTAAAGCTCATCGAAGCAAAAGAAGATTACGTCAAATGTTTGCATACCGCAGGGGCGCCGTTGGCACCTGGTCAAGAGGATACTTCCTGGCCCTGCAACCCTACGGTGAAATACATTGTACACTACCCCGAAGAACGTTCGATTGTATCTTATGGTAGTGGGTATGGGGGCAACGCACTACTGGGCAAAAAATGTTTCGCCCTGCGCATCGCTTCGTCGATTGGGCGTACGGAGCACTGGTTGGCCGAGCACATGCTCATCCTGGGCGCTGAATCACCTGAAGGCGAAAAAACCTACGTGGCCGCAGCTTTTCCCAGTGCTTGTGGCAAAACCAACTTTGCCATGATGATTCCGCCGGATGCCATGGAAGGTTGGAAAATCACAACGGTAGGTGACGACATTGCCTGGATTCACCGGGGTGAAGGGGGCCGACTCTACGCCATCAACCCTGAAGCGGGTTATTTCGGTGTCGCGCCAGGAACCAACTTCAAAACGAACCCCAACGCCATGGCGGCGCTTTCCAAAAATACCATTTTCACCAATGTGGGTGTTACGCCCGATGGTGACATCTGGTGGGAAGGCATGAGCAAAACGCCACCCGCCAACCTGATCGACTGGCGCAAACAACCCTGGGATCCAAGCAGTGGGAAACCATGTGCCCACCCCAATTCACGCTTCACCGCCCCCTCTGGCCAAAATCCGGCCATCGATAGTGAGTGGGACAACCCCGAAGGTGTACCCATTGGTGCATTCATCTTTGGGGGACGCCGCAGTACCACCGTCCCATTGGTGGTGCAATCGTTCAACTGGAACTTTGGCGTATACCTCGCTGCCACCATGGGCTCGGAAATGACCGCGGCAGCCTTTGGCGAAATTGGTAAGGTGCGCCGCGACCCATACGCCATGTTGCCCTTCCTGGGTTACCACCTGGGCGATTATTTCAACCATTGGCTGGATTATGGCCGCGATTTGCCCAACGCACCCCGGATTTTTGGGGTCAACTGGTTCCGCAAAGACGAAAATGGCGACTTCATTTGGCCTGGCTTTGGGGAAAACATGCGGGTGCTGAAATGGATCATTGACCGCGTCAAAGGCCGCGCTTCAGCAGTGGAAAGCCCCATCGGCTGGATGCCCCGCTACCAGGACCTGGACTGGGAAGGACTCACCGACTTTACCCAGGAGGACTTTGATAAGATCATGTCCATCGACCGCGAAGCTTGGAAAAAAGAGGTGATCAACCACGAAGAATTGTTCGCTACCGCCTATGATAAATTGCCGAAGGAATTCCTGTTTATGCGGGAATTGTTGCTCTCGGCGCTGTGGAGATCGCCTGAGAAATGGGGATTGGCGGAGGAAAGATAGGTTTTATTGAAGTTTAGATATGAATTGAGGGTGCCAGCTGAGCGGGAGTTCGGCTGGCATTTTTTTGTTGGGAGAAAAAATTGCGGGGCGTGGCTGGTTTGCTTATTTTTGTAGGAATGACTTCAAACATTGTGATTAGCTAGTGAGAACCAAGAAAAGTAAATTCATGAAAGATTCATTACAGCATAAGCCCCTTTCTGGGAAAATCCTTTTACTCAGCGAAAACGACACTATTCTTGAAGAATATTCTATTGGAGCAGGACGGCTTTCAATTACGCCTAAAGAGCATTTTTTTCTTATAAACTTTTGGGTGAGAGCCGAATATCAGGTTGAATTGCCAGACGGTGAAAATACGATAGTTTGGGGGCCTACACTAGAAATTCTAACAAAAACGCCCGAAAATGCGGATAGATTTATAATCAAAGTGCCCCCATGGGAAGAAATAGAAAAAGAGTGGGACATAAATTATAACACTCGATATTATAATGGTTGGCATAACCAATTGGAAGTAGCTGAGTTGGAAATCGAAAAAAGAGAAGGCAATATATTTTACGTCAAATTTTATGTCATACCTAAAGAAGATGAACGGCAGGCAAAGATAAGTGGTGAATGCGAGATTCAACTCTCAGAGGAATTGATAAGGTATTGGTAAAGCGAGATCAACAATCAGTGACGGCCAATTATCTTAAAAAATAAACACAAAAAATTTTCTATACCTATCCCTTAAAACATCTTATCTTTGATTAAAATACACCTAAATCGAAAAGTTTTAAAGCAAGCATACCAAATGAACACCAGCGAAATCCTCATCTATCAAAACCAAAACGGCCACATCAAAATCGATGTGCGGCTAGAGGATGAAACAGTGTGGCTTACGCAGAGCCAGCTTTGTGAATTGTTTCAAAAATCCAAAGCTACCATCAGCGAGCACATCAAAAACGTGTTTGAGGAGGGCGAATTAGAATCGGAGGCAACTGTTCGGAAATTCCGAATAGTTCAGCAAGAAGGCAATCGCCATGTAGAGCGGGAATTGGAGCACTACAACCTCGACGTCATCATCTCCGTCGGCTACCGCGTAAAATCCCCTCAAGGTACCCAGTTCCGCATTTGGGCTACCCAGCGACTCAAGGAATACATCATCAAAGGTTTTGCCCTGAATGACGAACGCTTCAAGTCGGGTACTTCGATGAATTACTTCAGCGAATTGCAGGAACGCATTCGCGAAATTCGCCTCTCGGAGCGTTTTTTTTACCAGAAAATCAAAGACATCTACACCACCAGTATCGACTACGACTCTAAAGATGAGAAGACCCTCGAATTTTTCAAAGTGATCCAAAATAAATTGCTTTGGGCCATCAGCCAGCAAACGGCAGCCGAGTTGGTGTACCGTAGAGTAGACGCTACCTTGCCTTGGTTGGGTATGCAGTCTTATGACAAGCAGGACAACAGCAGCATTAAAAAGTCGGAAGTAAGTACCGCCAAAAACTACCTGAGTGAAGATGAAATCAAACTACTGGGGCTTTTGGTAGAACAGTACCTCGCCTTCGCCGAAACCATGGCGCAGCAGCGTACTCCGATGTACATGAAGGATTGGATTGCCCGTTTGGACGCCATTCTTCAACTCAATGGCCGGGAATTGCTCACTCATGCAGGCAAAATCAGTCATGATATGGCCTTGCAGAAATCGGGTGAGGAGTATGAAAAGTACAAGCTTGCCCAAAAAATTGTAGAGAAAGAGCAAAATCTGCAAGAGTTGGAGGATGATCTTAAAAAGCTGAAGCCGCCAAAGCAATAATTTGTAAATTTAATTGAGTGCACGACAATATCGGAGCAACGCACCGTAGAGACGCACGGCCGTGCGTCTCTACAATCCGGCATCATCCAGCATTTTTTGCATTACCCCAATTTTCTAACTCACTCAATTAAACCCTCCAGCACCCCACTTGAAACCAGAGCAACGCATAAAGTGTTTATCTTCTTTTCACCAACTTGAACACCTCCCTGAGTGCCGGCAGCCACGCCTCCATTCGGGCGCACCACCACCAAATATGAAACTACTTTTCCGCTACTTCGCCCCCTATCGTTGGCTCGTCCTATTGGTACTGTTCCTGGCAGCCATCAACATCGGGTTTTCGCTGATTGAACCCATCATCTTTGGGAAGTTGGTCACGCTGGCTTCCAACCACCAGGTGTCGTCCACGCCGCCGGGCGCATTCGATTGGCAGCACTTCCTGTTCATCAACGAGAACATCACCGACCAGGCCGGGAAAAAT
>JAIXOO010000382.1 GCA_027486765.1 Saprospiraceae bacterium | reverse complement strand
GACCAAAATGGGGAAATCAATGCGGAAGATTTTGCCAAATTGCGGCAAATCATTTTCCAACGGGACTCTTTCCCACTTGGCAATTGCTGGCGCTTTGTGGATGCACGTTACGCCGTACCTCGCTCCCTGAAACCAGGTAAATACCCCGATTCAGTATCCATCGACAAGCTGGACAGTGGCGTAATTGCCGACTTTGTGGCCATCAAATTGGGCGACCTCGATGGAAGTTATCTTCCTACCGCAGGACAATTCCAGGAAGATGGCCAACTGGCGAACATCAGTAGTTTAAATCTTAGTGGTGATCAAAAGCTGAAAAGTGGTTTGACGCTGGAACAAAACCAGCCCAACCCCTTCCGGGAGGAAACCCTCATCAACTTTTCGCTGCCCGTGGCTGGCGCGATTACCCTTACCGTTTGGGACCTACAAGGCAAATTGATCCATAAACATTCCGCTACTTTGGCGGAAGGCAGCCATCAAATTTCATTGGATGCACAAGCGCTGGGAAATGTGAAAGGTATGTTCTACTACACGCTGCAGACGGTAGGTGGTAGAGAAACGAAGAAGATGTTGAGATTTTAAAATGATGAGTGATAAATGATGAGTGATGTATAAACCCGGTCACTGAGCGTCGTCGAAGTGCTGGGTGTATTCATCACTCATCATTTATCACTCATCACTCATTATTTTTCCTGCCAAATCCAACACAAACGCCCACTCCCTCGCCGTTTCTTTCAAACGGGCAAAACGCCCCGAGGCACCGCCGTGTCCGGCTTCCATGTTGGTATGTAACAGCAAAGGATTCTGATCCGTTTTGAGCAAGCGGAGTTTGGCGACCCACTTGGCGGGCTCCCAGTATTGCACCTGGGAATCGTGTAAACCGGTGGTCACCAGCATTGCGGGATAATCTTTGGCCTCCACGTTGTCGTAAGGAGAATAGGATTTCATGTAATGGTAATACTCCTCCTCGTTGGGATTGCCCCATTCGTCGTATTCAAAAGTGGTGAGTGGAATGGTGTCGTCGAGCATGGTGGTGATCACATCCACAAAAGGAACTGACGCCACTACCCCTTTCCACAAATCGGGCCGAAAATTGACTACGGCACCCATCAACAACCCTCCAGCGCTACCACCCATGGCGTACAAATTTCCGCTATAAGTATAATGGTTGGCAATCAGCCATTCTGCGCAGTCGATAAAATCGTGGAAGGTGTTCTTTTTCTGCAACAACTTGCCTGTGTCGTACCAGTGCCGCCCCATTTCTTCGCCGCCCCGAATGTGCGCAATGGCGTAAGCGAAACCCCGATTCAGCAGGCTCAGGCGCGCGGAACTGAAGTATGGCTCCATGCTGTAACCATAAGATCCATAGGCATAAAGCAGCAGCGGTTGTTTGCCATCCTTGACAAAATCGCGGTGGTAAACAATCGATACTGGCACCTGGGCACCGTCGCGAGCAGTGACAAAAACCCGCTCGGAGCGGTAGTTTTCTTTGGTGAATCCACCCAGTACTGGTTCTTCTTTCAACAGCGTGAACGCCTTGGTCTGCATGTTGTAATCGAAGGTGGAATTAGGAGTCGTTAGCGATTGGTAGCCAATGCGCAACAATTCCGTATCCGACTCCGGGTTGATGCCCACATAAGCCAGATAGGCTTCTTCCTCAAAGGGAATGTAGTGCTCATTTTGGCCCGACCAGGTGCGAATCCAGAGTTGGGTGATGCCCGCCTTGCGCTCTGAAATCACGTAGTAATCCTTGAAGAACTCCATGTTTTCGAACAATACATCGGCCCGATGCGGGATTAACTCCTGCCAGTGCTCCTGGGTCGTTTGTTCTTCCCCACAGTACATCAGGCGGAAGTTCTTGGCATCCAGATTGGTGCGGATGTAAAAGCGATCGCCAAAATGATCGATGTCGTATTCCAAACCACGTACGCGGGGCGCAAAGATTTTGAAAGCCTCTTCTGGAGTAGCCGCATCCAGATACAGGTACTCGCCAGTAATGGTTTGTTGAGAGGCAATGACAATGAATTTTTTGGACTTGCTAATCCCTACCCCTACATCAAAGGTTTCGTCGGCTTCATGGAATACTTCTACGTCTGCTTCGGTCGAAGTACCGAGTTTGTGGCGGAAGATTTTGTAGCCCCGTAGCGTTTGAGGGTCTTTGGCGGTATAAAAAAAATGCTGATTGTCTTTGGCCCAAATCGCCGCACCCGTGGTGTTCGGAATTTCGTCGGCCAAAAATTCGCCCGTTTCCAAATCCCGCAACTTAATGGTGTAAATGCGCCGACTCACCGTGTCCTCCCCAAAGGCCAGGTACCGGTTGTCAAAACTGACACTTTTGCTGCCAATGGCAAAATAGCTGTGTGGCTTGGCCATCTCGGGTACGTTGAGGATGATTTCCTCGATGGCGTCCTGATTGCCTTTTTTGCGGGTATGAAAAGGATATTCGGCGCCTTCTTCAAAACGATTTTGGTACCAATAGCCATTTTCAAAATAGGGCACCGATTGGTCGTCCTGTTTAAACCGAGCCACCATTTCGGTGTATAAGGTTTCCCGAAAATCCTTTGTATTGGCCATAACCTCCTCGGTGTAGGCATTTTCGGCGTTGAGGTACGCCAGCACCTCGGGATCTTCGCGCTCCTTGAGCCAAAAATAATCGTCAATGCGTTGATCGCCGTGGGTAACCAGTATTTTGGGATCGCGCTTCGCAATTGGTGCGCTGGTATTGCTTGTCTGCATGAGGTAAAATGTCTCTTGTGGGGGGTAAAAATACGGTAAGGGAATGGATACAGGTGGATTTATTTTTAAAAAAATTATACCCCATCGTACGGGCGACCCTCTGTGGTCGCCCTACCCCCGCGAACAATGCAACAACCAATTGTTCCCAAACCGATCCGTCAGCCCCCCAAACAACGCCCCCCAAAACGTAGGTTCAATCGGGTGCGTTGCCTGCCCGCCAATCGACAATTGCTGGTAAATCTCCTGGATTTCGCCTTCATTCTGGCATTCAATCAGGATCGAAACCGCATTGCCTTTGACCAAGCCTTGCTCGCCCACCATATCAGTGCCCATCAGCAACATGGGACCACTGCGCAAGGTAGAGTGTAGCACATAGTCCTTAATGTTTTCCGGCATTCGCTCCGCCAGTGGGGATTCTCCGATGGTTTGAAAATCCAGTTCACCGCCCAAACAGCTTTTGTAAAAACTCATGGCTTCGCGGCAATTGCCATTAAAAGTGAGGTAGGTGATGAGTTGGTTCATAACATGGATTATTTAACCTCAAAGATGCAGGGTCTTTTCGGCTGAAAAAGGGTGTAAAAACGCCTATTTGTGGGGTTGATTCCGCCAATGGGATTGTTTACATTTGTAGGATGAAAAAGGTATCTATACTCGTTCCTGAATCAGCCGTCATGGAGGCCGTAGCCGACCCGCGCTACCTGTTCACTGCCGCCAATCAATTTTTGCAATCTGCAGGAAGACCTCCGCTTTTTGAGGTAGAGTTAGTAGGTCAACAACGAGTAGTGCTTTTACACGATGGAGTTTTTGCGGTCAATACCGACAAAATCCTGGATGAAGTCCAACAAACCGACCTGATTGTCATCCCCGCCCTCTTTGGTGACATGCAACGAGCCGTAGCCAAAAACCAGAAATCGATACCCTGGATCATCAAACACCACCACCGTGGGGCCGAGGTGGCCTCGCTTTGTGTAGGGGCTTTTTTGTTTGCCTCCACTGGCTTGTTGAAAGGCAAAAAATGCTCCACCCACTGGGCCTTTTACAACGAATTTCGGGAAACCTTCCCCGATGTGGAAGTGGCCGATGGCAGCATCATCACGGACGAGCAAGGCCTGTACTCCAGTGGTGGGGCCAACTCGTATTGGAACTTGCTCCTGTACTTATTAGAAAAATACACCGATCGGGATACTGCCATTTTAGCCGCCAAATATTTCGCCATCGACATTGACCGCAGCAATCAGTCCGCTTTTGCCATGTTTACGGGGCAAAAAGACCATAAAGACCAAGAAATCCTCAAAGCCCAGGAATTCATCGAAATCAATTACGCTGAAAAAATCAGCGTGGATCAATTGGCCGACTCAGTGTTAGTGAGCCGCCGCAGTTTTGAGCGCCGTTTTAAACAGGCCACGGGCAACACCGTGGTTGAATACCTGCAAAGGGTGAAAATCGAAGCAGCCAAGCGCAGTTTTGAGTCTAGCCGCAAAAACATCAATGAAGTGATGTACGATGTGGGCTACACCGATACCAAGGCTTTTCGTACCGTATTCAAAAAAATCACCGGGCTAACGCCAATTGAATACCGCAACAAGTACAATAAGGAGGCGGTGTTGGCGGATTAACATGAATTTTGATTAATTACATTGACAATGAATAATGTGCGACTTCTACGAAGTCGTAAAAAACTCATTGCAACATTTTCTACAAATGTACGACTTCTACGAAGTCGATCTGATGACCTCGGAGAGGTCACACATTTGTAGAATTCAATATCCATATTTTTTCTTCCATAAGCCCTTTAACCAGCCTCTCGTCTTCTCCTCTGCTGGGTTTGCCGCAGGTTCAAACAATTTCGTGCCGCTCAATTTTTCGGGCAGGTACTCCTGATCTACAAAGTTGCCCGGAAAATCATGAGAATATTGATATGCCTTGCCGTAATCCAGTTTTTTCATCAATTGGGTTGGTGCATTGCGCAAGTGCAACGGAACGGGTTGGTTGCCCTGCTGGTGAACCAATTGTTGAGCTTTGTCGATGGCCAGATACGCCGAGTTGCTTTTGGGCGAAGTGGCCAGGTAAATGGCTGCCTGTGACAAGATAATTCGCGCCTCTGGAAGACCTACCGCTTGCACTGCCTGGAATGCCGTAGTGGCCATCAGGAGTGCATTGGGATTGGCCAATCCAATGTCTTCAGCCGCTGCAATGACCATGCGGCGGGCGATGAATTTGACTTCCTCACCTCCCTCAATCATCCGGGCCAGCCAATACACCGCCGCGTTGGGATCGCTCCCCCGAATGGATTTGATAAAAGCCGAAGCCACGTCGTAGTGTTGCTCGCCGCCCTTGTCGTAACTCGTGATGTGTTGTTGCAAAATATTGGTGACAATGGCATCGTCGACCACAATTTCGCCATCCACATTCTGCGCCTGGCTGGTCACCAACTCCAGGATATTGTACAACTTGCGGGCATCCCCACCGGAATAATGCAAAAGTGCGTCGTAGCTGTCAAAGCGCACTTTTTTGAGTTTCAGGTATTCGTCCTTTTGCAAGGCGTCGTGAATCAGTTGCATCAATTGATTGGTCTCCAGCAGTTTCAACACATACACTTGGCAACGCGACAGAAGGGCGGGGATCACTTCAAAGGAAGGGTTTTCCGTCGTGGCACCAATCAAGGTAACGACCCCTTTTTCAACCGCACCCAACAAGGCATCTTGTTGAGATTTGCTAAAACGGTGGATTTCGTCGATGAACAAGAGTGGATTGGGTTTGCCAAAAAAGCGCTGTTGCTCTGCTTTTTGGATGGTATCCCGCACATCTTTGACCCCGGCTGCAATGGCACTCAGGCTGTGAAAGGGGCGGCCAGTTTCTTTGGCCAGAATATTCGCCAAGGTAGTTTTGCCCACTCCTGGAGGTCCCCACAAGATAATAGAAGGTAAAAAACCCGCAGCCAGAGCTTGGCGCAGTACCGAGCCCTCCCCTACCAAATGTTCCTGCCCCAGGTATTCTGCGAGGCGTGCTGGGCGCATTCTTTCCGCTAATGGCTGCATCTTTTTGATTGTATGTTTAGTGTCAAAATCTCAAAACACTGGGAAAAAAAAAAAAAAAAACAGGAATTATAACAACTTTTGTTGTACTTTAGCACCTGCAATTCAGTTTTATGGTTTTACCACAGGTAATTCCTTGTTCGCGAGAGCGTCTACCTATCTAAAATATCTACCCTTTTTTGGTTTCATTTTGACGAACGGCAATCACCGCTGAGTATATTTTTTTTTGTTATACACAAAAATTACAACTGTACTCAATCTGCCCCCCATCGGTGTGTTGCACAAACTATGGAGAAAACTATGGCTGCTAACATCAGTCAACTAAAAGTGATGGGGCAAAGCGCTGCTTTGACAGATGATGCTGTGTTGCGTTGGTTACCCAAACAGCAATTGTGGATTGACCCAACCCGTTTCAACCAGTTAAGCGGAGAAAATGGATTGAGGATCAATCTTTTACCGGGTTCTTTTTCTGATGCACAAGGGCGAATCATTACCGAGCGAATTGTCCTGGAGCTAGTAGAAATTGTGCACAAAGCAGGAATGCTGTTGGCAGCCATGCCCAGTACGTCCAGGGATGGGGTTTTTGAATCTGCCGGGATGTTTAGCCTGCAAGCCAAAAAAGACGATCAAACCTTACACTTGATCAAACCCGTCCAAATTGTGTGGCCAATTAACAACTTGCATACCAAACCTACTTCTTTACAAATTGTCACTTTATCGATGGCCTGTACGCGTTCCTTCAGCGCAACGAAGGAACAAGACTGGATTCCTTTTTTCAATAAACCTACTCCTGTTCTCAAGTTGCAGGGACAACGTTGGTTAAAATTTGAACTCAATCAATTGGGTTGGTTCAGTGCCCACTTGCCCCTGGCCAAAGAGGGACTCAAATCGATGTTGAGCATCCGCTACCATGACCTCGGTTTTGAGCACAAACAAGCTTTTCTGGTGTTTCGCAACCATCAGTCAGTGGTCAAACTTTTCCCTTACGATCAAAAGTTTTGTGCCTTCAATATCCCACGCCGTGCTCCGGCCTGCGTGGTCATGTTGGCCTGCAAAAACGACCGTTATTTTCTGGGACATACTTGTTTTGATGGGCATTACGCCAACAACTTAACACTGCAACTTGAGGAAGTCGAAAAGGGTTTGCTGCCTCAACATTTGTTTGCCATCATCAACCGTTGAATGCTATAAGTGCGTGGCTAATAAACGGTGAAAGTGATGAACGCAAGCTTCGCGTTTGGGGGAAAAACGTCCCGTTTGGTAAAAGCGGGACTGTAGCCCTCTTTGTACATTTTCGACTACAAACTCATCTTCCCGTTCCACTTTATCCAGATCCGCTCCGGCACCCTGGTCGAGCTTGCTCTCGTCGTACACATACATGATGAAGCGCACTTTGCATTGTTTGATGGACAGTGGTTTGACAATGTTGACACTCAAACCCCAGGGGTAAAAGTTAAACATCATGTTGGGGAAAACCCAAAAATAATAACCAGCAATTCGCTTTCCAAAATCAATGTGCCCGGGCGGCAAATCAAAACACTCCGTTGCCGAATCTGCAACGCCCACTTGCAGGTTACAATGGTCAAATAATTCAGTGTAATAAGCGTCGTAGTCCAAAACCTGATTGAGACCAGGGTGAACAAAGGGAATGTGGAAACCTTCCAAATAATTGTCGCAGTACAAAGCCCAATGGGAATTGACCAAATAATCCCGGCTCAATTCTGGAGCATAGCGGAACTGGGTCAGCGGCATAAAGCCAATCCGCTCCTGCATCACATCCAAAACAGGCTGAAAATCAAAACCTGGATCGAGGGAAACAAATGGAAACTGAGCCCAAGTTTGGCAAGGAACTTCCGTCAAATGGTCACAAGCACGCGGAAAACCTTGAGCTTCCTTGAACTCGGGCATGAACTCCATCTGCCCCTGGAGGTCAAAGCGGCGACCGTGATAATTGCAGGTCAGTTTTTTGTATTGCCCGGGGTTGTGTACCAAGAGATTGCCCCGATGGGTGCAGACGTTGCTAAAACACTTCAGTTCGCCGGTTTCTGTTTTGCTCAGAAACAGGGGTTCATTGACGAACCCAGGCAGGAATTGGAAAGGATAAACCGATCCTGTTTGAGCCAAATTTTCCCCCGTTTCGATCCATTGCCAGCTTTGGGGGAATAGTTTTTCCTGCATGGCTTCGAATACATGAGGGTTGCGGTAAAACTCGGCTGGAAGGGTTTCGGCAAGGGTGATATCCGAGTGGATGTGGTAATTAAAGGATGGGCCCATTTGAAATTTTTACATTTAAACTCATTCCAAAGGTACTTTTTCTTGAATCTGATACCAAGGGGCGATAAAAAAATTCATTGTACAGGCAACTCTTATCAAATAAATGCAGTACTGGAAAATAGAAACCAAAACCCCAAACGCTTATTTACTTCGTAAGCATAAATACATAACCAATCAACTAAAAATATGGATCGGAAAGAATTTTTGAGCCTACTGGGGCTAACCGTAGGTGGTGGCGTAGCCATTTCTTGTTTGGGCGGCTGTGCAAAAGAAAGTGGAGTTACCCCAGATGGAAACACCGGAGGAGGTGGAAGTCTAGATTTCACCCTCGACCTCAATGCCCCAGAAAATGCTGTTTTGAAGAACAACGGCGGCTTCCTGGTAAAGAGTGGAGTGATAGTAGCCAGAACTACCGGAGGCGTCTACATCGCAGTAGCCGCTGCCTGTACCCACCAAGGCACCATCATCCAGTATGAGGGCAACAACTCCCGCTTCTTTTGCCCCAACCACGGATCTACTTTTTCAGAGTCCGGAGGTGTGTTGAATGGTCCTGCTTCTACTGCCTTGAAGCAATACAAAACTGAACTGTCGGGTACAAATCTGCGGGTGTCGGCTTAACTACATGTGTAGTGCCGAGTATCTTAGATACATAATCTGAGGTGAGTCTATGGTTTCTAAAGTTTCTTAGGTGGTAAAAAAGAAAAAACCTGCGAAGCAGGGTATTCTTTCACCACCTAAGAAACCTAAGACACTCAAGGAATCACCTAAGCAATGAAAGCTTCAGGAAATCCATAATCCTTACGCTACCCAAGTCTGGGCACCAATAGCTATATTCTCCCCCTTGGCCACTCGAATTGCCCCATTGCTGTACTGCAAATCAATTCTGCCCATCAACAAGCCGCCCCATCCTGCGTGGTTGATCAATAGAGGTTTGCCGTCCAGGTTGTTGACTACGATGGGTTCGGGTAAAAAAGTATGGGTGTGGCCACCAATAATGATGTCGATGTGCCGCGTTTGGGGTGCCAATTGTAAGTCAGAAACCTGTTTGTCATTGTAATGGTAGCCCAGATGAGACAAACAAATCACCAGATTGCAGGCGTGTTTTTCTTTCAATTCAGCCGCTATCTGGTTTGCTGTAACCAAGGGATCAGTGTAGACCAAGCCTTCTCTCAACAGTTGTGGAATCGAGCCTTGTGGGTTTACACCTAAGCCCATGATGCCAATGCGTTGCCCCGCTTTTTCAACGATGTGATAGGGTTTGACCTGCTTGGACAGCGGCGTGTCAGCCAACTGGTAGTTCGCAGCAAGGGCAGGAATTGGGTTTCGGCTGAGTTGATTGGACAAATCTTGCATCCCCCGATCGAAGTCGTGATTGCCCAGGGCAAAAGCATCATAGCCCATCCCCTTCATCCAGGCCAGCTCCTCCCCTTGCGGGTGAGAAGGGTTCAGCACATCTCCAGCGTCGAGCAGCAAGACATTGGCTTGCTCCTGCCGGACCTTTTCCACAAATTGCCTGGCTTGTTGGGCAAAAGCGTGATAAGTTGCATTGTTTCCTTCAAAACGACCGTGCAGGTCGTTGGTATGCAGGATACTCAAAGAAAAATTACCGGAAAAATCCAACTGGGGAATTCCCGTACCCAAGGCAATGGCCCCGAGGCCAAATTGATGGATGAAGGTACGTCTTTGCATGGTTGAGGGTTTTGAAGAGGTTTAGAAGGTTTAGAAGGTTGAGTAAGGTTGAGGCTACCGCAGCGGCTTGATCAATGTCGCTGCGGTAGGCCTCAACCTTCCTCAACCTTCTAAACCTTCTCAACTTCTCAACTATTCAAACAATGTTCTTTGCTGAGCGGGAGGTACAATCCCCAGGTGTTGGTAAGCTTTTTCGGTGGCTTCCCGACCTCGTGGAGTTCTATGTAAAAAACCTTCCATAATTAAAAACGGTTCGTGTACCTCTTCAATTGTGCCTGCTTCTTCGCCGATGGCCGTCGCAATGGTAGAAATACCCACCGGACCACCTTTGAATTTTTGGATGATGGTTGACAAAATTTTGTTGTCCATTTCATCTAGGCCATATTCGTCCACATTCAGGGCTTCCAGGGCAATTTTGGCAATTTCCAACGTAATCCGCCCATCGCCCTTGACCTGGGCAAAATCACGTACCCTGCGCAGCAGCGCATTGGCGATACGTGGAGTGCCACGGCTCCGTCGAGCAATTTCGGAGGCACCCTCATCCAAAATCTCCAGGTTGAGGATGCTGGCCGAGCGGTGGATGATGCGCTTCAGGGTTTCCACATCGTAATAATCCAGGTGGCAGTTGATCCCAAAACGCGCCCGCATTGGTGCCGTCAACAAGCCCATCCGGGTGGTGGCGCCCACGAGGGTAAAAGGATTGAGCGTAATTTGAATACTCCGGGCATTGGGGCCGCTGTCGATCATGATGTCGATGCGGTAATCCTCCATGGCGGAGTACAAATATTCTTCAACAACGGTATTGAGGCGGTGAATTTCGTCAATGAATAAAACGTCCCCTTCATTGAGGTTGGTCAATAAACCCGCCAGATCACCCGGTTTCTCCAGTACCGGGCCTGAGCTCATTTTTAAGCCCGATTCCAGTTCGTTGGAAATGATGTGCGACAATGTAGTTTTGCCCAAACCCGGTGGGCCGTGTAGCAAAACGTGATCCAGGGCTTCTCCTCTTTGTTTGGCCGCCTGGATAAAAATTTTGAGGTTATCCACAATTCGGGGCTGTCCACTGAAGTCTTCCAAGGCCTTAGGACGCAAAGCGCGCTCTATTTGCTGTTCCTCCGTACCAATCTGCTTGCCAGAAGCGTCCAATATAGGATTTGCCATTTAAATATTGTTTTTAAATTTGCGCAGCAAAATTTGAGGCCAGCTCAATTTCCTGTTTTTTTGGCCTAAATTACTGCTGCTAAAGACGCGAAATTAGCGTCTCTACATTTTTTCAGCATTGAAAATACAATAATACAACAATGAGTGGATCAAAAGTAACCATTGAAAATGGAAAATTAACGGTGCCGAACGATCCGATCATCCCTTTTATCGAAGGTGATGGTACGGGAGCCGATATTTGGGCGGCCTCAGTTCGCGTTTTGGACGCCGCAGTGGAAAAAGCGTACAATGGTACCCGCAAAATTCATTGGAAGGAAGTGTTGGCTGGTGAAAAAGCTTTTAACCTTACCGGCAGCTGGCTTCCTGATGAAACCCTACAAATTATTGACGAGTACCGCATTGCCATCAAAGGACCTTTGACTACCCCAGTTGGTGGTGGTATCCGCTCTTTGAACGTTGCCTTGCGCCAGATGCTCGACTTGTATGCCTGCGTTCGTCCAGTGCATTATTTCAAGGGTGTACCTAGCCCGGTGAAAGAGCCAGAACTGGTAGAAATGGTGATTTTCCGTGAAAACACCGAAGATATTTACGCCGGTATCGAATACCTGGCGGGTACTCCGGAGTTGGAAAAACTCAAAAAGTTCCTGATCGAAGAAATGGGTGTGAAAGGGATTCGTTTCCCCGATACGGTTTCTCTGGGCATCAAGCCCGTTTCACAGGAAGGTACCGAGCGTTTGGTTCGCTCTGCCATCGAGTACACCATTGAGAACAACTTGCCTTCGTTGACCCTGGTTCACAAGGGCAATATCATGAAGTATACCGAAGGTAAATTTAAGGACTGGGGTTATGCTTTATTGGAGCGTGAGTTTGGTGACAAGGTGTTCACCTGGGCTCAATACGACCGTATTGCTGCGGTAGATGGCAAAGCCGTGGCCGACAAAGCCCAGGCTGATGCACTGGCTGCTGGTAAAATCTTGATCAAGGACGCCATCGCCGATGCCTTCTTGCAACAGATCCTGCTGCGCCCTGCTGAATATTCAGTGATTGCAACCTTGAACCTGAACGGTGACTACATCTCTGATGCCTTGGCAGCGGAAGTGGGTGGAATCGGGATTGCTCCGGGTGCCAACATCAATTACATCAGTGGCAAAGCCATTTTTGAAGCGACTCACGGTACTGCTCCAAAATATGCAGGCCAGGATAAGGTGAATCCAAGTTCGGTGATCTTGTCTGGTGAGATGATGTTCCGCTACATGGGCTGGAAAGAAGCTGCTGACCTGATTATCAAAGGTGTTGAAGGCGCCATCAGCAACAAACGTGTAACCTATGATTTCCACCGCCTCATGGAAGGAGCTACGCTGTTGAAGTGCTCTGAGTTTGGCGATGAGATCATTGCGAACATGTAATAAGTGAAAAATGAAAAGTGAAAAGTGAAAAATGGGCTACCGCATTGACGTTGACAAACAACGCTGAGCAAGCCGCTGCGGAAGCCCATTTTTCACTTTTCATTTTTCGTTTTTAATTTTTAACGAACTTCTTCGTTCCCGTTCCATTCTCTGTAGTGACCTGCATCAGGTAGGTACCCGCTGGAAGTCCATCCACCGAAATCTGGAATTGATCACGCTTCACGTTGGTGTATACTTTCTCCATGATTTGGCGACCTGCCATATCCATGATCCGGACATTGGCTTGTTTGGACACTTTGTTCAGTGCCATCTGCAGATAAATGTTTTCACGAGCCGGGTTGGGGCTGATTGCAAATTCATTGGTGATGGAAGGCACATCGCGATCGCTGCTGATGACCAATGGGCCTACGTTCATTCGAACCACGTATACATTTTCCAGCCCGTACCCAGTTGGGCTGTAAGTAACCTTACTTAAGTCTGAATCCAGTGCAGTGAAACTGGCATAGCGGGGTTTGTCCGCAGCAAAACCAGTCAACAACATTGGACGACGGTCGTAAGTATCATTCAACAGCAATTCCATGTCAGTGTCATCACCAGCATAATATTCGATCATCACCAGATAGGTAGTGGTGTCGGCCAGTTGCACTGCAGGTTCTCCAAGTTCAGGGAAAGGCACCGTAATCAGTCGGGCACCTGTTTCGTTTCCTTTGATGTCGTAGAAATTATCGGCAACCAATTCACGTTCGGTAGCTTCTACCAAAGCATTTTGATTGCGGTCATCCCACTTGTACAAAGTGACCAATAAGGAATTCCCGAACAGTTCATCACCGTTGTTTACGCCAAAAGAAACACTTCGCAGATAATTGCCTTTGCCCTTGACGATGAAATAACTGTTGCCATAAGCAGCAGAGTGAGCTTCGTTCACATCCCAGTTGTCCCCGGGTAGTGTCCAGGTGGAAGCACCCAATTCCTTGGCAAACGTAGTATCGGTAACGCGGAAGAAGAAGCCTTCCAGGTTGTCGAAGCGGTCATAATCAGCTGAATCGGCTGCTGCCTGATAAATCATGGCGTAGGTTCCTTTTCTATTGGGAAGGAACTTTGAGGCAAAAATAGCTGTATCAATCTGGTTGGGCGCGATGGAAGTCGAGGTTACCGAATCCCGGAAAATACGCGCGTTGTTGGTAGAGTCAATGGCAGAAATGTACAACTTCAGGCCAGTTTGTGCTTTGGCACCGATGTTTTCAACTGCTGCGCCAAATGGTATGGTTTCAGCCTGAGCGGCGGGTTGTTGCATATTGGGCGACAACGCATAAAATTGAGTCAACGCCAGGTTGTTGGCTTCACGCTTTACCAGTTTTACATCATCAATGGCCCAGTGGTAGTAATTACCATCATAGCGGAATTTGATCTTGATGCTATCTGCGGTTTCACTACCCAGCAAGCGTACGGATTTATAGGGATCGTCGTTCTCTTCAAACGGCCGAACTTCTTCATTGATTTGAGTAGAAACCCAGGTTTTGCCTCCATCTCTTGACCAGTCAACGAAATATTCACTATCGAAAAAGTGCGTAAGTGACTGATAAAACGACACATTCAAGGCTGTACCTTTGGTCACCTTGATGGTTGGAGAGATCAATTCAGCACTGTGGGGAGCTGGGCAAGGACCTTGTGTAAAATTGGTACAAGAAGCCGCGCTTGCCAAATCCAAGGTTGCGGCGTTCATGATCATCGCTCCGTTGCAACGGGTAGGCGAGAAGAACACCAACTGCCCTGGTGGGTTTACCAAACAAGGAGAAGGAAAGGCATTGGCAGAAATCCAAGACCAGGCGGTAGCCGTGTTGGGTTTGCCAGAGCAAGAAATGGTATTGCTTTTCCAGCCGTTCAGGCCACCGTCAAAATCCCCTTGCTTGGAGTTGTTGCCCCATACCACATCATTGGGATTTACAAAGTCAGGAGTATTCGACTTGATGGTTATTTTCACTGCGCTGGCCAGCAATGGTTTAATTTTGTTTCCAGTCGCCAAAGACACCATAAAGCTGGGAATCGTTACCTGGTCTGCACCTACTCCAGTAGCCATTGAAAAAATGACCGGAGCTGTGGCAGTATTATTGATTACGATTACGGCAATGGCGCCCTTTTTTTGGGCATTGAGTACCTTTTCTGAAAAATTACAAGTTCCCCGATCGATAACCGCAATTTTCCCAGTTAAATCGGTTACAATTGGCGCAGCAGTACAGCCCAGTGTTCCATTGGCCGCATCTTTAGCCTGGATCAATTCTCCAGAAAGCGTACAAAAATTGCGGCCAAATGTAGCCATTTCTGCGGCGTAATCCCCAGCAATAGCAGCTGGTTCAGTTACCGTCAGCACGTGGCTTTGAGCAGTAAGTTGGGAGGTAAAGATCAGTAGGAACAATCCCGCCAAAAGGGAATAGACTACTGAACAAGAGTGCGTAAAACTCCGCATATGCGAATATTTATTTAGGTGATGAAATGTAAACAAAAATGTGCATTGATCTGATGGACGAAAAGAGTTGAAGGTAACAACCCGAAAATTACGGTTATAATGTAAAAGATCAAAGTCTAAGGGGTTTTTTGTAGGAAGGGTTACAAAATACGCAATCAGACCAACCTTGAGCAAGAGGAGTTAAAGTCGCTTCATTCGCAGGATAACCTGATACTGCACATCTTGAATAAAGTGTATTTCAGCCCCAATCCGATCTGCTCGCATTTTCATGTTTTGGAGCCCATTACCCGAATTGAATTTGGTAGGGCTTGTTGGCACATGGCCGTCGTTGGCTATTTCCATTTCAAACCAACGCCCCTGTTGGGTCAAGCGAATGTTGACTTGCTTCGCCTGGGCGTGTTTTGCCACATTGTTGATGGCTTCTTTAAAAATGTAGTACAAATCCTGGCGGATGTGGATGGGAATACCCATTTTGATGTCCAAGTTCTTTAAAGTTACCTGGTATTGCACATTGAGTGGGCTCAGTACATCGTTGGCGTGTTCCTGCATGCGAAACAACAAGTCTTCGATGTGGTCTTTGCGTGAATCAATGGACCAGATCACATCGTGCAAGCGAGACATGGCCTTGCGGGCGATTTCAGCAATTTTGTTCAATTTACTGGCATCCATACTGTTCGTGCCGAGGTGCTGCAATACCTCAGCCTGCATCGCAATCCCCGCCAGCAGTCCACTTACTTCATCGTGGATGTCTGCCGCTATTTTGGTGCGAAGGCGTTCGATTTTCAACTTGTGTACCAGTCGGGAGCGCAGTGCATAGTAGACCCCTATGCCAAGTGCCAATGCAAGTAAGGCCCAGAACCACCAGTATTCGTACACGTAAGTAAAGACATGTACTTCCAGAATTAAACTTTTAGACCAATTTCCGCGGGGGTCCGCACCCTGGATGCGCAAGCGGTATCGACCTGCTGGAAGCTGGTGGTATTTGATCTGATTGAGCCCCCCCAGTTCGATCCAATCGTGATCCAAGCCTTCGAGTTTGTACCGGTATTTGATTTTATCTACATTCCAATACACCGGAAGGGTGAACTCCAATTCCAGGTTTTGCTCGTAAGCGCGAAGCTCTACTTTGTGTACTTGTTGCAAATTGCGAGTCAAATCAAGCAAAGTATCTTCCACCCAATTGTATTTGCTAACCCTGGTCAGGCATACCTGAGGCACCGTATCTCTTCTCAACAGTCGTTCCGGACGAAAGGCATTTACGCCATTGATCGTACCAAAGTACATCATGTTGTCTTCGTCCCTAAAGAATGAATAGCGGGTGAAAGAACTATGTGAAAACCCATCCAGGTCATAAAAATTGGTAAACTTTTCTTCTTTTCGATCGAAACAAGAAATGCCGCTGTGGGTACTAATCCATAAATGGCCCAAATGGTCTTCCAAAATGCCGGAGATGGTGTTGCTGGCGAGGCCATCAGACTGGTTGTAATATTTGGCTTTTAAATTTTTCGGATTAAAACGAATTAAACCTTGGGAAGAGCCCAACCATAAAATCCCCTGCTGGTCTTCGTACGCGCAGTAAATCAGTTGAGAACCCAGTTCGGTACGATCAAGGTAGGTTTCAAAATGGTTGTCTTTCAGGGTTTTTCCCGCCACAATTTTATACAAACCTTTATTGGTTGTGACCCAAAAAGTATTGTCCTTGCTGCTGGTGATGTAATAGGGAAAAAGGTTGCTCAGCGGTGAGGGGTCTTCCGCCGTGAAAAACGGGCGAAATTCTGATGTTTCTCGATTAAAAATCAACAACTTATAGTGACCATTTGGATATTCCGTCAAGAGCCAGAACTGGCCATCTGCACCAACGGTAAAAGCCCGAAACCGGGCTGGGTAGCGGTAAATCGTTGCGCGCTTTGTGCTGAGATTGTAGCGGATCAAAAGGCCTTTATCTCTTCCCTGACAAGCAATACCCCAAAGGTAGTTGGGTTCCTGGTATTGCAAATCAAAGCAACAATTGAAACGCAGCACCGTGTCCGTTTTTTCCTCAATGATGCGAATGGTATCCATGCCTTTTTGTAATTCATTTTTATTCAGGCGGTACCAATAGCTATTTTC
Source organism: Saprospiraceae bacterium (assembly GCA_027486765.1). GTDB lineage: Bacteria > Bacteroidota > Bacteroidia > Chitinophagales > Saprospiraceae > Haliscomenobacter. The sequence continues at coordinate 34,587 of JAIXOO010000382.1, read as the reverse complement.
ATTTGCAAAAAAAATATTACCCCGGCCATCACTGGCCATCCCCCGCATGATTCGACCGAAATCATCTTCAGCAATGTTTTTTTGAAGGTATCTCTGAACAATCCCCTGGTTGTTCTTAAAAACTTTTAATCCCGTATCCACTCCAAAAAAGATGGTACCATAAAAGTCATCACTGTACACATCGATGATTTGTTTGCTCACACTGATGAACTTGCTAAAATCTTCGACTCGCCCATTTTTTTGAATGCAATAGAGGTTTTTACTGATCGGAAAACGCAAATTGCCATCCGTCTTGGAAACCAGGACGTTTCCTTTTTTATCTTGCCACCAGAGTGAAAATTCACCATCTGCAGGAAGACCGGCAACAGCTTTAAAGGTCTTTTTCTGCGCATTGTACTTAAACAGGTAATTGATTCGGGCAAAAGCCAACCAAACCTGGCCACTGTGATCACGTTTCAGGATGGAAATTCGCTCGCTAAACGCCTTTGCAGGTAAACTTGTTCCTTCAAAATCGCGGTTGCTAAACTGCTTGACCACCCCTTGCCGGGTCACCAAACTCAAAATGCCATCTTTGTTGTTCCCAAAAATCCACTCATGCTTACCTACTTTGATGGCTTCAAAGAGTTGATCATTGTGTTCACCCGTAAAGTTTGAGCTAAATTGTGCAATGCGATTAAAGCGAGTTGTTGCCAGGTCAAATTCATACAAGGCGATGATTCTGTTTTTGGAGCTTTGAAAGCGGGTAAATACCAATACGTTACCGTCTTCATCGGCCCGAATGCCTTGCACTTGTTCGTTGGATCGGATTCCACTGCTTTTGAGGCGGATGGTTTTTTTCTTAAAACTTTTATAATCAATCAAATCGAAAAGTTCGTTGTTGCGCAAATATACAACCAACAACAAACTGTCTTGCAGTAAGCGAGTAGCTTGTACATAATGGTCCGAAATGGAATAGGTGTTACCCGGTTTAGTATTGAAAGTCAATAACTTATATCCATCAAAGCGTTGCAGGCCGTGCGCTGTACCGATCCAGAGCAAACCAGAAGGATCTTTTTGGAGAGAAGTAACGGTCCAATCCGACAGGCCCTCCCGCAGCGACAAATACCGAAAGGGGATCTCTCCTTGCTGTGCATTCAGCGAAAGTACACGCAAAGATAGGAGCAGCAGCAGGCTGAATTTCTGTACAGGTAGTTGGTAATCAATTTTAAACATGTAGTTCCCCTAATAATTCAAGCTCCAAAATAGAACGAATTTTAATTCCAGCGAAGAAATGATTTCAACAAATTTACATGTCAAGAGTTCAAGTTTAAATTCGTTTGTCCAACAACATCGAAACCAATTCGCCTCGACTATTGATATGTAACTTTTTGTAAATCTTTTTGATGTGATCCCGAACTGTTTCTAAGGTGATTCCACACACGTCGGCAATCATTTTGTAACTTTTGCCATCTACCAGCTCCCTTAGAATTTCTTTTTGTCGCTTCGTCAACTCTACATCAGGATTGTTTACCCTTTGCCGAAAGCGGAAAAAATTAACCACATGTCGCGCGATCGAGGGCGACATAAATGAGCCTCCTTCAGCCACTGTCTGAATTGCTTCCTGAACCATCAACAAAGAAGATCTTTTGGACAGATAACCAACTGCCCCTCTGCGCAAGGCTTCAAAAACATGCTCTTCCTCTTCGTAAGAAGTCAGCATAATGATCTCCATCTTTGGGTATTTTTTTTGGAGTAAATCGATGCCTTCCAAACCAGAAATCCCGGGAAGATTGATGTCCAACAACAGGATTTGCGGAGCATCTGCTTTCTGAATTGCCAAAAATGTTTCGACAGACTCGGCTATTGAATGGATTTTGAATTCGGCTTGGGCGCTCAGAAATTCGGATAAACTCTCGCGTACCAACGCCTCGTCTTCTATGATGCTTAGGTGAATTTGGGCCATTCGGTCAAAAATATTAAACAAGTGATTATGTAATTTTAAACAAAGAAAAGTAAAAAAAAATTGTAAACCTGCCTAAAACTTCTTCGAAAAGATAACTTTGCAGGCGTCATTGTCATTTTACCAATGATAATTTGGAATTAAATCCAATCTGGGCTTTTTTTTCAGGTAAATTTCAACCTTACAATCATTATTTTCGAAAATACACATGGGTATGTTACAGTCAAAAATTGCTGGGATTGGATATTACGTCCCGGAACACGTGGTCACCAACCAAGACCTGACCCGAGTCATGGACACAACCGACGAATGGATTCAGGAAAGAACCGGAATTCAAGAGCGGCGTTACGGCAAAAAATTTGAAGAAACCCCTACAACTATGGCGGTTCATGCTGCTAAAATCGCCATAGAACGCGCTGGAATCCAGAAGGAAGATATCGACTTTATCATTTTTGCTACCCTGAGTCCTGATTATTATTTTCCCGGTTGTGGCGTGTTGCTTCAGCGTGAATTGGGCATCACCAAAACCGAAATTGGCGCTTTGGACATCCGCAATCAATGCTCTGGTTTTGTGTACGGTCTGTCGGTAGCTGACCAGTTTGTTAAAACGGGTATGTATAAAAATGTACTCTTGGTGGGCGCTGAAATGCACTCCATGGGACTCGATTTTTCAACCCGGGGCCGCAATGTAACCGTGATTTTTGGTGATGGCGCTGGGGCCGTAGTCATGCAACCTACTACGGAAGAAAACAAAGGAGTACTCACCACCCATTTGCACTCCGATGGTACTTATGCAGAAAAACTGGCGCTCATCAGCCCGGGTTCTCACGGTGCCTACCATTTCAATAAAATGGCGATTGAATGCGATTTCGGTTTTCCGGATGTGGAATTCGGGGAAGTGTTTGTCAATCAAACCATGATCGACAATGCCTATACTTATCCGGTGATGGAAGGCCAATTTGTGTTCAAAATGGCGGTGCAAAAGTTCCCGGAAGTGATCATGGAAGCCCTGGCCAAAACGGGCCTCAAACCCAGCGACATCAATATGCTTATTCCCCACCAGGCCAACCTGCGCATCAGCCAATTTGTACAGGGCAAACTTGGCCTGAGTGATGACCAGGTGTGGAACAACATCCAGCGTTTCGGCAACACCACCGCTGCTTCTATCCCCATTGCGCTCTGTGAAGCCTGGGAAGCGGGTAAGGTTAAAGAAGGTGACCTGGTGTGCCTGGCTGCCTTCGGTAGTGGCTTCACCTGGGGTTCGGCTTTAATTCGTTGGTAATTGACTAATGTGCTGATGGGGTAATGTCATCCATTCTTTATCAAATAACCACTATATTTGTGCGGCTAGCCCATCAGCACATTAGCAAATCAGCACATTAGCACATAAAGCGCATGATTAACCCAAGTACCATAGCTCTTCGGGCACGTATCGACGAAGCCGTAAAAGACCTGCACGAACTGACCATTCGCATCAACCACAACGATCTGGCCAAGACGGTAAGCGACTTGCGCAACCGCATCAACGACCCCTTCATGTTTGTGATCGTAGGAGAGGTGAAGGCGGGCAAAAGTAGCTTCATCAATGCCCTCTTGCAAACCGACCGGGAAATCACCAAGGTGGCACCTCAGCCGATGACCGATACCATTCAGCAAATTGTATATGGTGAAAAGGAAGAAATCATCGTCATCAACCCCTATTTGAAAAAAATCCTGATCCCGGTCGATATCCTCAAGGAAGTAGCCATCGTAGATACACCCGGTACCAACACCATCGTAGAGCACCATCAGGAGATTACAGAATCCTTCATTCCCGCTTCAGACCTGATCGTCTTTGTTTTTGAAGCCAAAAACCCCTATCGCCAATCAGCCTGGGATTTCTTCAAATTCATCCACGATGACTGGCGCAAAAAGATCATTTTTGTGTTGCAACAAAAGGACTTGATGTCGGCAGAAGATCTGGAGGTCAACATCAAAGGAGTACACGATTATGCCGAAAAACAAGGCATCAACAATCCACTCATTTTTGCCACTTCTGCCAAGTTGGAAAAGGATGGCAACAAAACCGAAAGTGGGTTCATCCCCGTCCGCCATTACATCCTGGAGAACATCACCGGGGGAAAAGCCCCCGTACTCAAGCTAGGCAACAGTGTCAGTACCTGTTTGCGCATCAATGACAGTATCCGCGAGGGCCTGGATTTGCGCCAACGCCAATGGGAAGCCGACGTGGAGTTTCGCAAAGACATCAAAAATACCCTCGACAACCAGGAATTAAAGTCTTATCGTCAGGTTGATCAATTGGTGGAAAACATCCTCGCTGGTTACGACCGCGCTACCCAGGCCAAGGAAAGTGAGTTGCGCAATGGTTTGTCCTTCTTTTCGCTGATCCAGCGCTCCATTTCTTCCATTTTTACCAAAAAAACTTCGGCTAAAGAATGGTTGGAAACCCTGGCTAAAGATTTAGAACAAAACCTGAATACCACCCTCCGCGAGAAACTCCATGATGGCATCAACGACCTGGCCGACAATGTGCAACAAATGGCCAAACTAATCGATCTCAAAATCCATACCAGCAAAAATTTGTTGCACAACGACCACGAAATATTCAGCGCGATCGCCGAACGTCGGCACAACATTTTTCGGGAATTGCAGGAAAAATTTGAAGACTTCATCAAAAAAAGTGAAAGTTTTACCGATCAAAGTTTATTTCCAGACAAAACACCCCTGCCCAGTTCCTTTGCTACCGGGAGTGGCATCGCGGTGATTGGTTTGATCTTGGCTGCCATTACCCAGGGGGCAGTTTTTGACATCACCGGCGGAGTGCTTACCACGATCGGGATCCTTTTTGCAGGCTTTGCCACCAGCGGGAAACGCCGCAAGATCATTGAGGGTTTTCAACATGAAATTGTCCGGGGCCGTGAAAAAATCGAAACGGATGTCAATGCTCAGCTCAAGCAATACATCAAACGCTTGAAAGAGCGCATCGACAGCAATTTTGATCCTTTTGACTTGATGCTCGACAAAGAAAAGGAACAACTCGCCGTCCTCAATCAAGAACAGGCCGTGATCAGCAATCAATTTGGCACTTTGGATATGGAAATTCAGGCGATGCTGGCTAGAATGTAAAGCAAAGTTGAGAAGGTTTAGGGAGGTTGAGAAGGTTTAGGCTACCGCACGCAGGGTTGACAATGTCGTATCCAAGTCGCTCGCGGAGCCTAAACCTTCTCAACCTTCCTAAACCATCTAAACTTCTATCCAAATCGCTATTTGGACTAATCTTTTTTTACCTTCAACGGAAAAAAACTTAACTTTACAAACATTGATTTTGATTATATAGACCCGACCATTTGGTCTTAGCCTTCACCCGTTTGGTATGAAAAATAAAATTGTAGCTGCGTTTTTGGCCCTGTTTGCAGGCATGTTTGGTGTGCACCGCTTCTATTTGCAACGCTGGTGGCAAGGAGTGATGTACATGGCCCTCGCTTTCATCACCATCATGATTACTGCTGATGGTGAAGGGCCGGCCTTCCTCATCCCAATGGTATTGGGCTTAGTTGATGCCTTGTTGTTCTTCGTGATGCCCACCGAGGATTTCGACGAAAAATACAACAAAAAGCGCCTGCAACAAACCCAAGGTGAAACCTACTACGACGAAGCAGAAAGTGAGGCCGATCCTGCCGCTCTGATGGAGAAACCGCTGCGAACCGGTAAAGCTCCTCAAGGGTCCAAAGCCGGGAAAAAAGAAACCAAAAAGGAAGATTTTTTCAAACGCATCGGAATCGAGCAATTCCGCAGTATGGATTTTGAGGGTGCGATTGAATCTTTCGTGAAAGCGCTGGAAGACAACCTCACCTCACCCAGTGTGCATTTCAACCTGGCTTGTTGTTATTCCATGATTGAAAACACCGGGCAAGCCCTACTAAGTTTGGAAAAAGCCATCGAAAATGGGTTCAGTGACATCTCCAAGATACAGTCTCATCAAGCTTTGACTTTTCTGCGCAAACAACCCGAGTTTGAGTCCTTTGTAGCCAATGGGTACCGCATTGTCAAACAATTACCCCCGGCTGAACCGAATCTTTTGGATACTCAAGTGAATGCTCCCAGTTCGAGCAATGATACCAAAGACGTGCTGGATGAAGTGTTGCACCTGGGTGATTTGCGGGAGAAGGGTTTAATCACGGAGGAGGAGTTTGTGGCGCAGAAGCGGAAGTTGCTGTCCTAAGGTGCCTCTTTGGTGACTTAGGTTTCTTAGGTGGTGAAATATTGACCTGCTACGCAGGTTCTGGCTTTTCACCACCTAAGAAACCTAAGTCACTAAAGGAGTCACCTGAGAAATATAAAATTCTTTCCTGGTGTTATTGCTGTACCAACTTCACCTCCATCACTGGCTCATGCTCACCAGAAATACCCTCTGCCTGGAAGCGCTTGCGCACCGCTTCTTTGGCATAAGCCTGGGCATCCAGATAAATATCGGGCACTACACTATAGCGAAAAGCCAGAGTTGTGGCCGTTGGTGACAAATCTACGACTGGTGCGGTAATCGGCAGTTCAGCTAAATAGCCAGGCGACTGCTTTGCTACCTCTTCAAAAATCCGTCGTACTTTAACCATGTCTTCAGTAGGATCGATCGGAACCAAAGTTTCCAACACCCGCGTCCCGGCTAAACTCAAGTTTTCAATCGCCCCACTGGTAATCGCCGAATTGGGGATGATGATGGTCCGGTTGTCCGGAGTCGTCAGTATGGTCGTGAAAATTTGGATTTCTTTCACTACCCCATTGAAACCTTGAGCAGTAATCAAGTCGCCTACCCGGTAAGGCCGAAACAACAAAACCAACACTCCAGAGGCAAAATTACTCAAACTGCCCTGTAGTGCCAGACCTACCGCCAAACCCGCTGCGCCCAAAACGGCAACAAAAGAAGTGGTTTGAATGCCGACAATCCCGGCGGCACTGAACACCACCATCACTTTGAGCAATACACTGACCAAACTGAGCAAAAAGGGGCGTAAACTTTGATCCACTTTGGTCTTTTCCATTCGGCGGCTCATGATCGCCACAATCCAATTGCAGATCCAAAGTCCGATCAGCAAAACGAGAAGAGCGCCGGCTAATTTTGGGGCAAAATTCGTGGCGAATTCCATAAATTTGCTCGCCTTTTCTGTAACTTGTGTTGGTTCCATTTTTAAATTTTGATTTTTTGAGTGTGTTTTAGCTTTGGCTAAAATAAGGCGTATAATTCGAGGCAAAAAATTTACACATTAAAAAACCTTTAATTTTGCAAAAACCTTTTCCCGGCAAAGAAGTGGCACTGCAAAAAATGCAACGCTATTGCGCTTTTCAGGAACGTTGCCACAGCGAAGTCCGTCAAAAACTATTGGAAATCTCCGTATATGGCGATACCCTGGAGGAGATCATTGCCGAGCTGATCTCTGAAAACTACCTGAACGAAGAACGGTTCGCCCGCGCCTATGCCCGAGGCAAATTCCGCACCAAATCCTGGGGCCGCAACCGCATTCAGCAGGAACTCAAAATGCGCAAGGTATCGGCTTATTGTATCCGCAAGGGTATGGAGGAAATTGATGAGGCGGATTATCTGGCTACCCTCGAAAAAATCATCACTAAAAAACTGGCAGAACTGCACGGAGAAGATAATTTTACCGCCCAACAAAAAACGGCTCAGTACGCCATGCGCAAGGGGTATGAGTCGGAATTGATTTGGAGAGTCCTAAAAGAAAGTTGAGAAGGTTTAGGAGGTTTAGGCTACCGCGAGCGACTAAGGCAATGATTGTGTATAAGTCGCTCGCGGTAGCCTAAACCTTCTCAACCTCCCTAAACCTTCCTCAACCTAAACAAAGCATGAATCTACACGAAGACCTATACCAGCTACTCGAAGCCGCCGTCGATCAATACAACCGCCCCGGTTTTATTGAGTCCGACCCCATTTCCATTCCCCATCTGTTCAGCCTCAAACAAGACCGCGAGATCATGGGCTTCTGGACGGCTATGCTCGCTTGGGGCCAACGCAAAACCATCATCAACAATGCCCATAAACTGGTGGAACTGATGGATGGAGCGCCCTATGATTTTATCCTGAATCACCAGGAAGAAGACCGCAAAGCCTTTCTTGACTTCAAACACCGCACCTTCCAGGCTACGGACACCTTGTATTTTCTTGAATTTTTTCAGCACTATTACCGCCATCACGATTCCCTGGAAGATGCTTTTGCGCGGCACCTCTCCCCTACTGCGCCACACACCGAGGCGGCGCTGGCGGGTTTTCAACAATTGTTTTTTGCCTTGCCGGATGCGCCCGATCGTACGCGCAAACACATTCCCACGCCCCTGCGCGGCTCCACCTGCAAACGCCTGAACATGTTCCTGCGCTGGATGGTGCGCAAAGACAACAAGGGCGTCGATTTTGGGATTTGGGACAGGATTTCGCCAGCGCAGTTGTTGATTCCGCTGGATGTGCACGTGGATCGGGTAGCCAGGCGTTTTGGGTTGTTGGAACGAAAGCAGACGGATTGGGGAGCGGTACTGGAATTGAGTGAGGTATTACAGGGTTTTGATGCGGGGGATCCGGTGAAGTATGATTTTGCGTTGTTTGGGATGGGGGTGTTGGGGGACCATTTGTAGGATAACCTTCGCGGTTAACGCTGCTCTTTCCAAAGGTACTATGTCAGCATCCAGATTCGGCACAATATCTTCCTCGGTAAAAGTTGAATCATTGAAAAATAAGTAGTAAATTCTCCTTAAAATCAGACACTTTTACTTACACAACTCAATTTTAGCAACATGAACTGGAGAAAACTGCTTTTGATCGTAGCCTACATTCTTGCACTTGGTGGTTGTACCAAAATGTATTTCCCCAAACCTTTGCCCAATCAAGGTGAAACGGTCATGGAGTTGCCGCAGTTTTTAAAGGGTAAGTTTCTCAAAAAGCAAGAAAAAGCAGATGCTGGCGCAATGGAATTTCTGGAAATAAAACGATTCAGCGACCAGCATTGTAAAATTTATACCTATTACGCTTTCAGCAAGGACTCTATCGATCAATTGATCAAAGGGTTGAATACTGACTCCTCCTCTGCTGAATTAAAGGGCAATACCTTGATCTACACCATCAGCGATTCGGTTGAAAAAACGGTGTTTGAACTAAATGGTGACCTTTTTTACACTCCCAAGGATACTGTTTGTGAAATTGACTTGTCGTCCGCAAGTTTCCTGGATGATTTCCCCGATGGTGAAGCGAAAAAACTGCTGCTGAAAAAAATGGGGGAGGTGTATTATTTGAATGTACTGGAAAAAAAAGTTGGCGACAGTGGTAAGGATTATTGGTTTGTAGTCAAGTTTGATTTTCTGCATTCAGAATTGTCCATTACCAATACCTCCATAAAAGATTCGATTATTAACAAAAGGCTGGATTATTACAATAAAATTGCCCGCATTGAAAAGATTGGTTCTAGTCAATATTTGTGTAGTGCTGGGGATGAGCAGTTTTTGAAGCTTTTTGAAGAGCCAGGGTTGTTTGAAACCGTGGTGTGGGAACGGGTTGCGAATGAACAAAAATCGGGATTGTTTAACGTTTTGAGGTTGGCGGTGCTTGGAGTCCTTGTTGTTGGGCTGGTATTTTTGGGGCTACGAGTTGTTGGTAAGAGGAGGAGGAGAACTAAGAATTAATCACTTTAAGCCACTAACCCACCCTCATCTGTTAAAAACCGTTAAACTTCCAACCCTCCCTCCCCCACTCCAGTCTTATCCCTCTCGACAAAGCATTTTTGTTTTACCCAACTGTTTTACACCATGAGACTATCCAAAATGTTCCTGGGGGTATTTGCCCTGGTTCTGTTCGCCTTCGCCTGTGAAGACGACAACAACGGCACCCCCGACAAAAACACCTTCAAATTTGAGTTTACCACCGCCACTGAAGGCTGGGTGGGTGCCTTTGCCGATTTGCCCAAGCTGAACAACCGGCAAGACTCCTCCATTTACGAGTTGAGTTACAAGTGGGCGGCCTTGCCTGCCGAGGTAGGTGGCAACCGCGTGGGTGCCCTCCAGATCATTGGCCACAACCGCAGTGACGATTTGTTCATGTTCGTGAAGCGCAAAGTGACTGGACTCCTGCCCAACACCACTTATCAGGTGGATTTCGACATCGATTTGGCCAGCGAAGCGCCTACGGGTGCGGTGGGTATCGGTGGTGCACCGGGTGAGAGTGTGTACTTCAAAGCCGGAGTGGTCGACAAAGAACCTTTGGCCGTACTCGACCCAGTGGACAACCACTACCGCATGAACATCGACAAAGGTCAGCAAGCCACAGGTGGCCGCGATATGAAGGTTTTGGGCGACATTGCCAACGGCAAACCCGCCGGAGGTACAGGTTCAGCGCCCTTCACCATCATCAATCGCAAGAACACCAATAAGCCCATCAGCGTCAAAACCGATGCTCAGGGTGCCTGCTGGATTGTGCTGGGAACTGACTCTGGTTTTGAAGGCTTGACCCGTTTGTACTACGACCGGGTCGGTGTGGTCTTTACGCCAGCGTCAAATTAGGAAACGGCAATACCCAATTGGTGGTTTTTGTTGATTTTTTGTTTACATTGCATGTGAATACACGTTGTAGGGTGAATTCTGATCATCCCTACAACGTTGTTTTTTATAGAAAACCACTACTTCGACACATGAATGCAGAAAGCTTTGCGGCTGTGCTGAAAGAATATGCACACTTGTACCAATTGCCCATGGAGGAACTGCGTACCATGGTGATGCAATACCCCTATTGTCACAACTTGCAAGTGTTGCTCCAGGAAAAAGCGGAGCTCGACCAACATCCCGACCGCGAAAAAACCCTGGCCAAGGCCGCTACATACGCTATCGACCGCAAACAATTGTTCAAGCGGCTGAAATTGATGCGGGAAAAACGGGCCGAACCCAAAGCCGAAGCCTACCACCTCGGGGAAGACTTCCTGGAACTTAAGGACCTCACTGCCGTCCAAGCCGATCTTGAAAAAATTGCCCTCGGCACTTACGAAGATCCCTCGGCCAGCCAAACCATGGCCATCGAGCCGGAGCCGCCCTCCAGCGAGATCCCGGTTGCTTCCGAACCTAGTCTCAACTCCTCCTGGAATGGTTCCTGGGAAGGGGCTAGCGGTGACGATTTGGACGAAGACCTGAGCCTGCAAATCGACTCTCTCGACTTTACCCTAAACCCCATCGCCAATCCAACGCCAAGTGCGCCAGCCGATACTTCTGTAGATATCGATACCCCTTTAGATGAAAATTCCGATCTCCCATCCTCCGCTCCAACGCCGGACCCGGAGCTCCCCACACCCACACAATCACACCCTCACACCCAAACCCTATCTTCTCCAGACCCGGAGCTCCCCACACCCACACCTCCACACCCTCACACCCACACCCTATCTTCCCCCACCCCCAAAAAGTCTTTCAACAGCTGGAGTAAATCCGCCCAAAACGCTTATTTACAAAGCTCTATCCAGCAATTGTTGCAAGACGAGCACCTCGATTCCAAGAAAAACAAACACCTTGACAGTGTCGATAGCAAAAATGAGGTGAACAAAAAAGCCTGGAAAAGCATCGTGGATGGAGACAGTATGGCCTCCGAAACCTGGGCCCAATTGTTGGTCGCCCAAAAACAATACCACAAAGCGATTGAAGTATATGAACGTTTGATGTTGCTAATTCCAGAAAAAAGTTCTTTCTTTGCAGCTCAAATTGAATCGATCAAAAATAGTTTATCATGACCTTCATTACCATAGTCATCGCACTGGTCAGTTTCGCGTTGATATTTTTCATTTTGATCCAAAACCCTAAGGGTGGTGGCATTGACTCAACTTTTGGCGGAAGCCAGGCCAATCAACTGTTTGGCGCCTCTGGGTCGACTGAAATTGTGGAAAAGATTACCTGGGGCCTCGCTGCTGCCTTGTTTATCCTTTGTATCGTAGCATCTTTGATGGTAAGCAACATCGGTGGTGCTGGCGAACAACTGCTTTCGCAATAATTCTTCGCAAACATATTTGATTTGCACCTAAACGGGCAATAGTGAAAACTGTTGCCCGTTTTTTTTTATAAAAAATCAAACAATGCAAAACCCGTGGAAAACCCTCTCCATTCAAGAAGTCTACGACAACCGCTGGATCAATGTCACCCACCGCGAAGTCCTCACACCCGCAGGCACGCCAGGCATATATGGTGTAGTTCATTTTAAAAATGCCGCCATTGGCATCGTACCCATTGATGAGGAAGGTTATACCTGGTTGGTGGGCCAATACCGTTATACCATTGATCAATACAGTTGGGAAATTCCGGAAGGTGGTTGCCCTGAAGGTACCGACCCTTTGGAGACGGCCAAGCGGGAGCTAAAAGAAGAAACGGGCATGCAAGCCGAACACTGGGAACAAATCATTGATTTCCACACCTCCAACTCGGTCACCGACGAATATGGCATCGCTTACCTGGCCACTGGATTGAGCTATGGCGAAGCGGAACCAGAAGAAACGGAAGAATTGCAGGTTAAAAAAGTGCCCTTGCAGGAAGCAATTGACATGGTTTTGCGCGGAGAAATCACCGATGCATTGTCGATGATGGCGCTGATGAAAGTGAAAATAATGATGGCATTGTAGGGGCAACCCTTGCGGTTGCCCCTGCCTCGGATAGGGCAACCGCAAGGGTTGCCCCTACGATATTTTACATCGCCTTATACAGCTCCATCCCCCCCTTTGCCGGTGATACCGTGGCCGAGCGCTCGCCCTCTGCCACCACGTAATATTGTATCCCTGCGTCGAGTTCGAGTTCATAAACACCCTCCGCCGTTTTTGTGGCAGCCTGTTCCTTGAATAGCCCAATACTGCCTTTGCGCCAAAACACCCAGACCTGCTGAGCACCCGTTGCTTGGATGTTAATTTTGACCTTATTCGCGGTTTTTTGGTGCTGAACCTTGCTTACCACTGCCTCTTCCACAAACAAATAAGGCACTGCTTTCAGCGCGTCCCGACGGCCATCCATCAAAGGTTGGATGCCTGGCACCGACTCACCGCTGGCATCGAAAGATTCGGTTAGTGAGTTGGTGAAGGCTTTTTCAGGATACAACTTGTACTTGTCTTGCTTTAGGTGCGGGGCTATGAACGCCTGCCATTCCTTCGCCCTTTGCAGGTACAACCCATTCTCCAGGTAATCGCGGTAAATGGTGCGGCAATGCGCCAGGTACATTTTGCGGTAGAGGTTATTCGCCAGGAGTTTGGTTACCAATGGTCTTTTTTCATTCGACTCCTTATAATGCACAAACAAGTGCAGGTTTCGCATGTCCTCATTGCTCAAACGTTTGTTCCCATTCATCAAGCGGAACCCCCCAAAGGCCAGATTCAAATCCCAAATCACCGGGTGAAAACCGCCCAAGGAGTCGAGATAGAGGTAATAATTTTGGGAAAAAGCGCCGATGTAGCTGTCCAAATTGAGCATCACATTATTGAAAGCCAGCAGCCACAAAGCCTGATCAACATCCATCATTTGAGGAAGGTCGGTCGGTTTGTTCTGCAAAGTGCGGGTCAACTTGATCAAGTCTTGTGCAGCCTGCGGCGAGCTGTACTCGTACAGGTAGCGGTAGCACAGGGTATCCTCGCCCAGGTAATTGAGTGAACACTTGTCGCCCTCTGGGCACTTAGGTGGTTTGGATACAGTCCAGTTTGGATCCGCTTTGATGGTTGATCCATCGTGATCCCCAAAAAAGCGGTCTAAAAATGGCCCGTCAATCGACTCGGCATTGGTATAAATGCCCAGCAGTTCATCGTTGACATACACCTTGGCAAAATTGGCCTTGGGTGCGGGCATGTAGTTCCGGGCAATCTCGTATGCCAGTACTTCCCGGATCATGCTCGGATCCCGAAAACCGTTCGACAGTTTCAAAGTTGAATACCCTCCTGGTAATTTTTTAAGGCGATCGGTATGGTTTACCTTGATGTTGAGCGGCAGCTTGACCTGTCCACTCTTGCGGGCATTGGCGTAAGAGCTGTTGCCTTTGTAGCGCACCCCCACACCAGGATATTTCACACCATTCAGTACCATATCGGCCACCAGGCGTTCTTCCTGTTTTTCGTCCTTCAAAGAATCCATGGTGAGTTTCCATTTTGGATTTTTGAAGTACAATTTGATCTCCACCAGTTTTTTGGGATCGTAAATGTCCTGTGCATCCATACAATAAGGCAGCAATGCAAGCAGAACAAGGAGCGTTAGATTCAACCTCATGTTATTTGTTGATTTCTTCCAGAGTAGCGGCGTGCCGCTCGAACATGTAGCGTTCGGGTGAATAAGCAATGGCTTTAACATTTTCGGCTTGAATGTAGTATTCGATGCGGTTGCCTCCAGCTTTCAAACTCACTCCGTAGATGGAGTCTCCCGCCTTTTCATCCTGGTGCTGGCCATCGTCGAACATCATTGCTGGCTTGAACGCTTCACGGGGGCTGAAGCGGTAATACACCATAACCTTGTTGGCGAACTCACTGATTTTGGAATTGATTTGAAAGTCTTCCATGGCATTGGCGACATATTTATCGCGGTGTCTGGCTTTTACTTCTGAAATCGTTGGGGGTAACACGGCCAATGCGGGATGCCGCTTGAGAAACCGTACCCTTTCATTCATCAACTCCACAATGCCTGGCACCTGGATGGTCCGACCAATGGTGGCAATCAAGCTGCGTTCAAAATCCGTACCCGAATAGGCCTTATTGGCATCGTTCAGCAGAGAGGGTTTGATCAATTCCTGCCACTGCTTGGCTTTGGTTTCATAAGTCCCCGTCAGCAATTCCGCAAACAGGATAGAGCGCAAGTGAGCTAGATAAACTTTAGTATAATAGGGATTGCTCAATAGTTTGTTGACCAGCGGCTTCAGGGGATTATCAGCATTCAGCATCGGATCCATTTGTTGCAACTGCAATAGGTTCAAATCCGAACCCCGCCCCGTCTGTTTGTAGGAACCAAAAGTAAAATTGTAGTCACCAATCAATGGTGTGAATCGGCCATCCGCATCCCGGTATAAATAATATCCGGTACTTTTGCCACCACTATAACTGTACAAATTGACGACAACGTTGTTGAAAGCCAACATCCACAAGGTGCGATCCACATCCAGAATTGATTCAATTTGAGCAGATGTCTGATTGAGTACCCTCGACAATTCGGCCAGATCCCGCAAACCACCTCCTTGCACAAGCACAAAGTTGTCGCCATAGCAGGATTCCGATTTTTCCAATTGCAACGTACCAAAACCACCGTTCAGACAACCCGATTTGGTGAGTGTATCTTTGCGAATGGCCGGGCAGTAATAAAAACTACCCGCGCTGGATTCAAAATAACGCTCAAAAAACGGCGCTTCAAAAGGCTCCAGGTTGACCATCAGGCCATAATACTGCCCATTGACACTGACATTGGCATAGTTGGCCTTGGGCGTGGGCATAAACTTGCGGGCAATATCTGTGGCCAATACTTCGCGCACCATACTCGGATCCCGCAATGCACTCGACAATCGAATGGTACGATAACCTTGTAATTGTTGATTGGCAGAAGCATAATCCAGTTGAATGTGCAGGTTGTTACGCTGGTTCCCAGGCTGAAAACCGCCACTTTCGCGGATGCGTACGCCCACCCGTCCCAGCGAAGCCCCATTCACTTTCAACTCTGCTGCCAGCATTTTATCCCCGTTAAAACGGAGTGAATCCAGCAAGAAGCGCCAGTTGTTGGCTTTGAAAGTGAGGTTGATTTCCTGAATGGACTGTGGATCAAAAAAGTCCTTGTTGGTACTGGATTGTGCATACAGATGAGTAAATGTATTGAGCACAACCCACACAAAGAAAAAGGTAAAGGTTCTTTTCATGATGGCTAAGAGATCAAATTCCTTGCAATATTAGCAAAATAAATTTATGAAGTGCGAAATCAGCATTCCTATCGCATTAACGTGAAAAAACTGGAAAGTTGTCAATCAAGCGGCATAGTTTTTAACCAAATGCCAAAAATAGCTGGGAGCTAATGGTACTTTTTTCCAATTTTTATCCGTTTTTAGCAGCTGGATAAAGTGGCCTTGCATTACTCAAGTCTAATATCTATCCACTCTAAATTCTATCCAACGCAACCATGAAAAATTGTTTCCTTTTTCTAGCCAGTTTTGGCCTGTTTCAAATTGTGCAAGCCCAAAAAGCGGGTGAAATCAGCAAAGTCGCCATTCCAGGTGGCAAGGCTGAATTTAGCCTGAGTTACATTCCCGCCGGGCAACTCAACATCCAGTCTGCTGATGGCAAAAGCCTGGATATCCAGTTGGACGCCTTCTGGATCGGCACTCGCGAAGTCACCTACGACGAGTTCATCCAATTCCAATACCGCAGAAACGACAACAACAGCAGCAACTGGAAAGATGGCAAATACAGTGCCGATGCCGTTACCCGACCTACGCCCCAATACATGGATTATACCTGGGGCATGGGTACCCTGGATGGCGTACCAGCAGTCGCAATGACCCAACAAGGTGCCCTGCGTTACTGCCAATGGTTGTACCAAAAAACCGGGCAATTTTTCCGTTTGCCGACCGAAGCTGAATGGGAATACGCTTGTCGTGCCGGTGCCAAAAGCCCTCAGCCAGAAGGCGTTACTGAAGACAATCTGGGAGATTATGCCTGGCACTACGACAACAGTACCGAAAAATACCACCCCACGGCCAAGAAAAAAGCCAACGCTTGGGGCCTTTTTGACATGCTCGGCAATGTAGCAGAGTGGACTGCCGATTCCTACGTGGACGATTATTTTGGCGAAAGCAGCAAAAATCCCAAAAATCCTTGGTACAAACCAAGCGCCAAATACCCACATACCATCAGAGGCGGCTCTTTCGATGACAACCCTGAAGATTGCTCCTGTACCAAACGGGTAAAATCATTGGCCAGTTTGCAAAAACGAGATCCACAAATTCCCAGAAGCCGCTGGTGGAATACCGATTCCTCCTGGTTGGGTTTCCGCGTACTACGTCCAGTCAAACAACCGACGGCGGCAGAGATAGAAACCTATTTCAAAGAAGCAATCGTAGACTGAACTAAAATGTTCCAGGGTTCCAAGTTCCAAAGTTCCAAGGTTGGGTTCCGAACCCTTGAACGTTGGAACCTGGAACCCTGGAACTTTGGAACCTGGAACCTTGGAACCCTTCTTGAACCCTGGAACTTTGGAACCTTGGAACTTGGAACTTTTCCTATCTTTACAATAATTATAAACATCAATCGCTACACAGCATGAGCACAAAAAACAAAAAGACGGGTTTCGATCGCCGCAGTTTCGTAAGAACTTCGGCAGCCGTAACAGGAGGACTACTGTTGGTACCTGATTTACTCCGCGCCAAAGCTTTCAACAGTGTTGATGATGCCATTAAAATTGGTGTGATTGGCTGTGGTGGCCGTGGAACAGGTGCGGCAGTACAAGCCCTCTCCACTTCCCAAAACGTAAAAATAGTCGCTATGGGCGACGCTTTCGCCGATCGCCTGGAGAACAGCCACAAGCAGATCGAGAAAGCAATGGCAGCCAAGCAAAAAGCCGACAGGCTGGATGTACCCAAAGAGCGCCAATTTGTCGGTTTTGATGCCTATAAAAAGGTCATCCCACTTTGTGATGTGGTGATTTTAGCCAGCCCTCCGGGTTTCCGCCCTGATCACTTTGTCGCAGCCGTAGCAGCAGGCAAACAGATCTTTATGGAAAAACCGGTCGCTACAGATGCAGTCGGTGTTCGTAAAGTGCTGGAAGCCGCCGAAATTGCCAAGCAGAAAAAACTCAACGTGGTGGTTGGTCTGCAACGCCACTACGAAAACGTTTACCAACAGTGGGTTGAAAAACTGCACGAAGGCGCCATTGGTGACATCACCATGAGCAGCGTGTATTGGAACAACGAAGGTGTTTGGGTGAGAAAACGCGAAGAAAAACAAAGCGAAATGGAGTACCAAATGCGCAACTGGTACTACTTCAACTGGCTTTGTGGTGACCATATCGTGGAGCAGCACATCCACAACCTGGACGTGGGCAACTGGGTAAAAAAAGGGTATCCGGTAAGAGCCTCCGGGATGGGTGGCCGCCAGGTACGTACGGGCAAAGAATATGGTGAGATTTTTGACCACCACTTCGTAGAATATGAATATGCTGATGGCTCAATGATGTACAGCCAGTGCCGCCACCAACCAGGTACCCCAAGTAAGGTAACCGAGGCGTTTGTAGGCACTAAAGGCAAGGCACCAAAACCTGGGATCATCCAGGATCATGCTGGCAAAACCATCATGCGCATCAGCGGCAAAGATGATCCAGATCCATACCAGGTTGAGCACGATGTTTTGTTTGCAGCCATTGCCAAAGGTGAATACAAATTTGCCGATGCCGAAAATGGTGCCAAAGCAACCATGACCGCGATCCTGGGCCGGATGGCTACTTATTCTGGTCAAGTTGTTGAATGGGACAAAGCACTGAATTCCAATATCAGTTTGTTCCCTGAAAAATTGGCCTGGGATGCCTTACCTAAAGTATTGCCAGACAAAGATGGATTTTATCCAATTGCAATGCCGGGCAAATCTGTGGTGATTTAATCATTTCGGGTTGCGGATTTGGGATTTCGGTGGTGCATCACTCCAAGGAACGGAAATAAAATAAAGTAAACACTTGACCGGCTCTTTTTTGATTTTGCTACGTTACTCCTCAGTTGCGTAGACTGGCTATGCGCCTTCGTCGTGCCTTGCCAAATCAAAAAATAGCTCAGTCAACTTGTTTTCTTTATTTCATTCCCGTTCCTAAGCATTCGAAGAAATTCAATACATTTGTTTGCAGGTCTGAAAGTGCATATCTAGGAGTGCTTGAGCATTCCAAAAGCAATGCACCACCGAAATCCGAAATCCGCAACCCGAAATCCCAAATCCCAACTAATGCCTTTACCCATCTCCATCCCCTTCTTCGCCTTTCGCCTCAATTTCAGCAACAACACCAGCTTGCTGAACCCCATGACCGATGCCCAAGCCATTCGTTTGGGAAAAACCTTGAGCGAGGTGGCCGAGGAATACCAACATGCCCTCCAAGAGCAGTTGTACAATCGTACTCCCCTTTTGCCTTTGATGGATTTGCTGCGGCACAGCACGTACTATGCTGCTACACTGGAAGTGGATTTTCCCGCTGGGGCAACTGGCGCAGGTACGCCTGCCTTTAACTTGAGTTTTGATTATTTTTTCCAACAACAAGAACATGCCTGGCGGGCCATTTTACCTGCGCTGGGTCTGGAGACCTCCACTACCCAATCCGAAGATTTAGAAGAAAACCTGCGTGAACTGGTGCGCATCGACTTTCGGCGGCAGGAACGTTTGTTTTCAGTACAAGACATCATTTCCACCATTTGGTACAAAGGCGTAGAGTTGATCCAAAAAGAAATCAACCTGGAAGCACTCGACCCTGGTGAAAAACGCCCCACCAAAGAATTAGGCCAATT
The DNA here is from genome assembly GCA_027486765.1 of Saprospiraceae bacterium. Classification (GTDB taxonomy): domain Bacteria; phylum Bacteroidota; class Bacteroidia; order Chitinophagales; family Saprospiraceae; genus Haliscomenobacter. The sequence continues at coordinate 15,151 of JAIXOO010000382.1, read as the reverse complement.
TGTCTGGCTCGACAAAGTAGCCAGCAAACTCAGCATCACCCGTCAGGAGAGTTATGGTTGTGAAAAAGAGCTGAATCAGGTGCTGCGCATTTTGCAAGGCGGATATCCCAATAATTTACTCCTGGTAGGCCCATCAGGAGTGGGTAAAACGGCTCTGATTTGGGAAGCTGCTCGCCAATTGGAATTACAAAATCCTGGCGAATTACACATTTGGGAAACGACTGCCTCTACCCTGATCAAAGAATTGTCGCAGGATCGCGGCTGGGAGTTCAACTTTTCCGAATTGCTCAAGGAGATCGCCAATACCCCGCACGTGCTCTACCTCCGCAACCTGATGGATCTTTTTGAGGTGGGACAATACCAGGGCAACGACTCCAGCATTGCCGACTTTTTAATTCCCTACCTTAGTCAGGGGCAAATTCGCATGATTGCCGAATGCAGTGGTGATCAATTTGCCCGGATTGAACTCAACGCCCCAGGTTACCCCGCTTATTTCCAGGTCTTGCAGATGCAGGAACCGCGGGGAGAGCAGATGGAACAAATCATTCTGGACAAAGTAAAAGCCTTGTCTGAGCAGGCCAACGTACTCATTTCGGAAGAAGCCGTGAGCGAGGTCATTCGTTTGCATCGTCGCTTCATGCCCTACGCCGGGATGCCGGGCAAACCCATCCGTTTTTTGGAAGGCATGACCCTGCGCATGACCAAAACCCAAGGCAGCCCTAACGATTTCACAATCATCGACCGCAACGAGGTCATCCGTTATTTTTGCGCCGAAAGTGGCATGCCGCCGATGGTTGTAGACCCTGCCATCCCCCTTGTGCCCACAGAGGTGCGCAGTTTTTTCAACCAACAAGTTTTTGGGCAAAACATGGCGGTGGACGCTGTGGTGGATGCCATGGTTGCCATCAAAACCGCGCTGGCCCGTACCGATAAACCCATTGCTACCTTCCTCTTCGCCGGCCCGACCGGGGTAGGCAAAACCGAACTGGCCAAGGTGCTCACCACTTTTATGTTTGGCGACAAAGACCGCATGGTACGCTTCGACATGAGTGAGTATGGCAACCCGAGTGCACTGCTGCGTTTGGCTGGCGCTGGCAACGTAGAAGGGTTGTTGACTTCGGCGATCCGCAAACAACCTTTTTCAGTCTTGCTTTTTGACGAAATTGAAAAGGCGCATTCCAACTTTTTTGACCTCCTATTGCAATTACTGGGTGAAGGCCGACTCAGTGACAATCGGGGACGGGTGGCTGATTTTTGCAGCGCCATCATCATCATGACGACCAACCTGGGTGCAGATTCCACGCGGCCAAAACTGGGCTTTGGCAACTCCAATCGCTCAGCCCAGGAACTATATCAGGAAGCCATTCGCCGCTACTTCCGGCCAGAACTGGTCAACCGCATCGATCAAATTATTGCTTTTCAATCCCTGGACAAAGAACTCATCCGTGCCATTGTTACGCGTGAACTGGAGCAGTTCAAAAACCGCGATGGCGTCCGCTACCGCAAATTGGAATTGAGCATTCAAGATAATGCCCTTGAAAAACTGGCCGAAGAAGGGTTTCACCCTAAATATGGTGGGCGTCAACTGCAACGCGCCATCCGGGAACTGATTGCATTGCCGCTGGCCAACCAGCTGAACTTACACGACCCCACCGACAAACTCAAAGTACTGGTCAAAAGCAGCAAAGGAAAAGTAAAGGTGGAAGTAGACCCAGAACCTACCCCCTTGGAAGAACTCCTCGATGAGTTCAACCTGCAGGATGCCGCCGATCAGGTCTCTGCCTTGCGGTCTTCGGCCATCGCTTTTAAAGAAAGCCATTTGTACACCTTGTTGCTACAGGAATACGATGATTTGGAGGAAGAAAGTAAAGAACAAGAGGGCAAAGACCCGGCTTATTCCGCCCAGGCCGAAATCCGCAAAATGCAATTGATCGAGATTCGGGACAAGGTCGAAAGCCTGGTGGGCGAAGTCGAGAGTCTGGAGCAACGTTTGTGTTTGGCGGTATTGGGTGAAGGAACCAGCGAAGAAGAACTGGAACAGGTAGACCAATGGGAAGAAAAATTTTTCCGCCTCAAAATAGAGATTTATCAGCAAGCCAATCCTTCGGCCAACACGGCTTATCTGAGTATTTATGGCGATGCTTGCGAAAAGATGCGGCCAATTTATGCCGTAATCTGCGCTGATAAAAACTTTGAAGTGACTTACACGGAAATTTGGTTCCGCGAATCCTTGTATTTCAGCCCAAATGAAGAAGGTAAAACATCTGAACAATACCTTTTGGTCGAACAGGAAGAATTATTCCAGTTTGCCCCTGAGTACAATGACCGCCTGATTGGCTTAATCCTAAAAATCAATGGCCCGGCGGTGCAATTGTTTTTTAGTGGCGAAGAAGGAGTCCAAAAATGGCACAACATCCAGCGCAAGGAACAATTCCAGGCCGAAATAAAAGTGAGTGAACAAAAAAATACGCCTCCACGGGGGATTCATTTGAAAAATTATTTCAGCCGTTTGCCAGTTCGCCGTACCTTGGAGTTTCCACAAGTCAAAGACAATGTTTGGCGGATCAACCGACAAATCGTCGAAGATCAATACATCAACTATCTCCTTTTTCAACTCGAACAGCAATTTAAATTGAATTTAGACAACCAATTTTGACCTTTGTGCGTCTTAATGCTGGTTTATTTCGTATTTGTTCTAGAATTACCCCTGGAATACCCTTTTGGATCTAAAAGAATTGCAATGAGATTGGAGTTAAAAAAAATGGCATGGAGAACGTATGTCCAAGCCTTTATTACCCTAGTGTTTTCTGTGGCTTCCCTATACAATTTGGAGGGGCAAAACAAAACCTATGTCGGCAAAATCCAGGATGCCAAAAGCCTTGAAGCCCTCGCTTTTGTCAGTGTAGGCATCAAAGGCAATACCCAAGGCACCACCACCGACCTCGATGGAAATTTCTCCATCATCGCGCCGAGCACAGCTACCTTGGTCATCAGTTATGTCGGGTACAGCACCAAAGAAGTTCCCCTTAAAGACGCTGGTTCTTTTTTGTTGATCGCCTTGAGTGAAGATGTACTCAGTTTGCCCGAAGTCACCATTCGCCCCAAAGAAAACCCCGCCTGGGGCATCATCCGCAAAGTGTTGGCGAATCGTCCTCAAAACAATCCCGAAGAATACAAGACCTACCAATATACTTCCTACAACAAATCATCCTTCACCGTAGGTAGTTTCAGCAGTTTTAAAGAGTCGCTCAAGAAAGATAAAAAAGACAAAAGCGAAAAACCCAAACAACGCTCAGCAGAAGCCATCCGCCGCGACTCCATCATCAGCGATGCACTCCTGAATAAAATGTACCTCTGGGTCAAAGAGTCCGTTGTAGAGGTATTCCACAAAGAACCTACCCAGGATAAAGAGCGCATCATTGCCAGTAAATCCTCCTTACCCGGCGATTTTTCCATGGGATTTGCGGCCAGTGATTTCCAACCCTTTGGTTTTTACAAAGAAGTGATGTCCCTCACCCTGGCCAGTCTGAATTTTGTGAACCCCATCAGCGACGGCACCTTTAATCGTTACGATTTTAAGATTCAAGACACGATCTATCAGGGTAATGACAGCACTTTTGTCATTTTTTACCAACCCTTCAAAGGCAAAAACTTCGATGGCATGCGCGGTGTACTGCACATCAATTCCAATGGTTACGCCATGGAAAACGTGATTGCCAGCCCCGCCGATACCAGCCTCAACATCCAGTTCAGGGTACAGCAGCAATACAAATTCAACGGCAAGTTTTGGTTTCCCGAAATCCTGCAAACTGAACTAAACATGCCCGTGGGCAATGAGGGCAGCACTTTTGAATTGCAAATCCGCAACCGCACCCAAGTAAAAAATCCCCGGGTCAACGAAGAAATTCCGGCCTCCGTGTTCAACTACGCCACCCGCGAGCAGGAAGTCGACGCCAAACGCCTAAGTGAAGCAGAATGGAAAGCCCTACGGCTGGATACCCTCAGCGAACGAGAGCAAAATTCCTATTCCATGTGGGATTCCATCCCGGAATTGAAGGGGCCGCGCAATCTTTTCAGGGCATTGGGCAACACCGCCAAAGCCTATTACACGGGGATGTTGCCCATTGGCCAATTTGAAATCCCGCTGCGAGATGTGATTGGCCTAAATGGTTACGAGGGCTACCGCCTGGGTTTGGCGCTGCGCAGCAACTTTAAAGGTTGGTCCTGGTTGCAACTGCGTGGCTACGTGGCCTATGGCCTCAAAGACGAAGCCTGGAAATACGGGCTGCGCTCGGAGGTCCTATTGAGCCAAAACAAAGACTTGCGCATGCGTTTGTCCTATCGCCGCGATGTCAACGAACCAGGGTCTTTTAACATTCTTTCAGATCAAACTCCCCTACTGGGTCGCATTGTGCCCCGCAACTGGATCCGCAACCGCATGGACAGCATCGAATCTTTCCGCGCCGAGTTGTTCTATCGCCCCAGCGCGCACCTGCAACTCAATCCCTACTGGCGGCGCGAAAGTCGGCAAACGACCTATCCCTATTCTTTTGTACAAGACGAAAGTGTCTCCAAAAGCACGTTCCAAATGCAGGAAGTGGGGTTCAACCTGCGCTTTGCCCCCAAAGAATGGCTGCACAAAGACGGCATCACCGAAACGATCTACTACTTTACCTACCCGGTCTTCGACTTTCAGGTGGCCCAAGGCAGAATCACTGGCGTGCCCGACCCGATCAATTATACCCGCTTGATCCTGAGCATGGAAGGCGAAAACACCTCCAAGTCTTTGGGCCGAACTGTATACCGCCTGATGGGTGGAATGATGTTGGGCAATGTGCCCTACCCATACTTGTTCAATGCCCCTGGTGTGCGGCGCGAGGGTGGATCACCTGTATTTAGTTATCACGTATTTCAAACGATGGGCTTGTATGAATTCGCCGGGGATCGTTTTGCATACCTCTTTTTTGAACACAATTTTGGCAAACTCCTGCTCAAAATCAACTCCAAATACAGCCAACCCGAAATCGCTCTGGCGCAAAACATCGCCTGGGGAAATTTGATGAACCCCGAGGCGCATCAGGGACTGGATTTTCAAACCCTGGACAAAGGTTTTTATGAAACAGGCGTTTATTTGCGTAATTTGTTGTTGATTCCCATCCTGAAAGCAGCAAAATTCAGTGCGGGTGTAGGTGCTTTTTACCGCTGGGGGCCATATAGTTTGGAAAATGAGCGACGCAATTTTGCCTATCAGGTGAATTTTTACTTCACCCTCTAAATAAAATTATGATCATACCAACCTTGCAAGGTACCATCGATCGCAGAATCCTCATCAATTTCCAGGTTGAGCAGGAAGTGCTGAATAATTTTTTGCCTAAACCCTTCAAGGCTAAATTGGTCAATGGAAAAGGAATGGCGGGTATTTGTTTGATCCGACTAAAGGAAATCCGGCCCAAAGGTTTTCCAAAACAGTTAGGAATCGCTTCAGAAAATGGTGCCCATCGCATCGCCGTGGAATGGATTGAAAATGGGGTACAGAAAGAAGGCGTCTACATCCCTCGTAGAGATACTTCATCCAGATTAAATGCTTTTGCCGGAGGAACCTTGTTTCCAGGAGTCCACCATTTGGCACAATTCGTAGTCAATGAATCAGCTGGAGCTTACGAAGTAGCTTTCAAAAGTGATGATGATACTACACTATCGATCAAAGCCAAAGAAACCCAAACCTGGCCTACAGACAGTATTTTCGAAAACCTCTCTTGCGCTTCCGCCTTTTTTCAAAATGGCGCCTTGGGTTACTCGCCCGGCGGCAGTAATTTCCAGGGGATTGAGCTCAAAACCCATGACTGGAAGGTTCATCAATTAGCAGTGGTAGATGTTCAATCCAGTTTTTTTGAAAACGAAAAAGTTTTCCCCAAAGGTTCCGTACAATTTGACAATGCCTTATTGATGAAAAACATTGAACACGAGTGGGTTGGACTAAAATCGATCGCTAAGTCCTGATTGTCTCCTTATATTGACCACAGCTAAATTTTCTCCAAAAAATGTTTTATTTCCTTTTTGCTAGTATTTTGGCCTAAAGTTTCCTCAACAAATCAACCTATTGCCATGGCCGCTAAAAAAATCGAAGAACAGACCACCGCCGAATTGCAAAAATTGGCGAAGTCGTACAAAATAATCACAGGTGTATACCTTGGAGCCTTCATTGTGTACATCGCAGCAATGCTTTATTCCGTCTCTACAGGCAAAGTAAGTACTGTCCTGGTCGTAGTCATGGTGGCACTCATTACTACATCGTTACCCGTGAATATGATGCGGGCTAAGATTAGTGCCGAATTGAAGCGGCGGGAGGAAGCGGCGCAATAGACCTTCTTATTTATCCTGATGCATAGTATAAGCCCATTCCAAACGATTCCTGATCCTTTTGCTCAGTAATCGTGGCTCCAGTATTCCATAATTTAAAAACGTATTTTGCCCAAACAATCCTAAAACTATGCAACAATCCAACTCCTGGGACCGCGATCTTTACGCCAAAGTCTGGCATTTCGTGACCCTCAAACACAGTGGCCAGACCTACGGCGGGCGCCAGCCCGAACAACAAATCGAATACATCAACCACCTTAGCAGCGTGGCCATGGAGGCCATGTGGGTATTGGCCCATTCTACGGAAAACTACAATGCTGACCTCTTGGTGCAATGCGCTTTGTTGCACGATACACTCGAAGACACTGCTGCCGATTATGAGGAGTTAAGTACCACTTTTGGGCCGTCAGTAGCTGCAGGAGTATTGGCTTTAACCAAAAACAACGACCTGCCCAAAGCAGACCAAATGCTCGACAGCCTTCAACGCATCCAAGCCCAACCCAAAGAAATCTGGATGGTCAAAATGGCCGATCGCATCACCAACCTCTACCACCCACCTTATTATTGGGACAAACCCAAAATCGCCGCTTATCGCAGCGAAGGCCAGGTCATTTACGATCATCTGGCCCCAGCGGATGCGCTCATGGCCCAGCGTTTGGCCGATAAAATTGAAGCCTACCAACAATTTTTATAATTTCTTTCATTTTGCTGGAACGTTTCCATTTGCACAAAACACCTTACAATGAAGGCAGCAATATCCCAACTGCTTTTACCCTTTTCATGATCCCAAAGTAAGGCCCAAACTTCCCATTCCATTTGCATAACGGTCCCATTCCACTTGCATGTCCATGCACTGCGAAAGCATTTTTGCTTACCCGCAGTGCATTTTTTTTTTGCACCTTGTGAAAAAGGAGCTGTTTTTTGTACTATTTTCCACCTTGATTTCATACCATTAAAAACTTACTGATTCCTGATGAAACAGCTACTCATCCTTGGTTTTGTTTTGTTATTTAGCCAACTCTTATTGGCCCAGCAACATTCCGAACAAAACCATTCTAAGTACGTCCCGCCTACCGACCCGCAGGTGCAACAAAAACTGCAACAATGGCAAACGGTAAAATTCGGCCTCCTGATGCACTGGGGTACCTACAGCCAATGGGGAATTGTGGAAAGTTGGAGCCTCTGTCCCGAAGATGAAGGCTGGTGCGAACGCCGTGGGCCTTACGCCAACGATTGGTATGGCTACAAAAAAGCCTACGAAAACCTGCAATCCACTTTTAATCCAACCGATTTTAACCCCGACAAATGGGCCATTGCCGCCAAAGCAGCGGGCATGAAATACCTGGTATTCACCACCAAACACCATGATGGTTTTTGTATGTTTGATACCAAGCAAACCGATTACAGCGTGATGAATAGCCCTTTTGGCAAAAGCCCTAAGGCCAACATCGCCAAAGAGGTCTTTAAGTCCTTCCGAGATCAGGATTTTATGATTGGGGCTTATTTTTCCAAACCCGACTGGCATACTCCGGATTATTGGTGGCCCTATTTCCCTCCCAAGGATCGCAACTCGAGTTATCCACCGAAGAAATATCCAGAAAAATGGGAAAAGTTCAAAACCTTCACCTACAATCAGATTGAAGAGCTGATGCGGGATTATGGCAAAATGGACATCCTTTGGCTCGATGGTGGATGGGTACGTCCATTCAGTACCATTGATACGACTGTATCCTGGCAAAAAACCATCCCTTTTGATCAGGACATCGACATGCCCAAAATTGCGTCCATGGCGCGTACGCATCAGCCAGGTTTGTTGGTAGTTGACCGTACAGTGACCGGCCCGTATGAAAATTACGTGACTCCAGAGCAACAAATTCCCAGCCATTACATGCCCATTCCCTGGGAAACTTGCCTGACCATGGGCGATTCCTGGAGTTACATCCCCAAAGAAAACTTCAAGCCCGCCCGCAAATTGGTTCACATCCTGGTTGATGTAGTCTCCAAAAATGGCAACCTTTTGCTCAACATTGCGCCCAGCCCGCAGGGTGATTTCCATCCCGAAGCTTATGATCGTTTGAAAGAAATTGGCAACTGGATGGGCGTCAATTCCGAAGCAATCTATGGCACGACTGGCGACAAAGACCTTGGCCCACAGGGCAAATTGGTTTTTACCCATAAAGACAAAACCGTTTATGCCATTTACCGTGCAGATGAAGGAGAAGCTGTACCAACAAAAATTGACATTAAAAACCTGACACTGAATAAAAAAGCCACCGTCAATCTCTTGGGAAGTAAGGAAGCCTTGCGCTGGAGTGTCGAAAATGGTACAACGAGTATTGTAGTTCCTGAAAAAACTGCTAAACTTGTAGCCAATAGCTACGCCTACGTGTTCAAAATCACCAATTTTTAGCCTGTTGCGAACCAAAAAACACTATTAACCAATGCAAACCAGAAGGAATTTTTTGAGGTGGTCAGCACTCGGCCTACCTTTCGTTTCTTTTAGTCAAATCCTGGCCAAAAGCAAAGGGCCAAGCGCTGTAAAACCAATCGTCGTCTCTACATGGGACAGCGGACTGCCCGTCAATGCCGTAGCCTGGAAAGTTTTGCGCGAGCAAAATGGAAGAGCCCTTGATGCCGTAGAAGCTGGGGCACGCTCCATTGAAGACAGCATCAATTGTTGCGTAGGCTTGGGTGGCAACCCCGACCGCGATGGCATCGTCACCCTCGATGCTTGCATCATGGACGAAAAAGCCAATTGTGGGTCAGTAGCTGGACTATCTTACATCAAACACCCCATTTCCGTAGCGCGTAAATTGATGGAAACCACTCCCCACGTGATGCTGGTGGGTGAAGGGGCACTGCACTTTGCCTTGGCCAATGGCTTTCCCAAGGAGTCAGGAAAATTGTCGAAAGATGCCGAAAAGGCTTACAAAGCATGGCTAAAAAAATCGGAATACAAACCGGTCATCAACATAGAACAGCAACAAATCAACGCCAAGAAGAACAAGGGAAATGGCCCATTTGCGCCCAACAGGTTTGAAGATGGCAGCCCCAACCACGATACCATGGGCACCATAGCTATGGACGCTGCGGGGAACCTTTCGGGTGCTTGTACCACCAGTGGGATGGCCTTCAAGCTCCATGGCCGGGTCGGTGATTCTCCGATTATTGGCGCAGGTTTGTTTGTAGACAATGAAGTGGGTGCCGTAACTGGCTCCGGGCAGGGAGAGGAAGTGATCCGTGTAGCGGGTGCAGCCCTGATCGTGGAGATGATGCGAATGGGTAAATCACCCAAAGAGGCTTGTAAAATCGCCGTTGAAAGAATTGTAAAAATCAACCCGGAAAAAGCCAAAACCTTCCAGGTTGGCTTTATCGCCATCAATAAAGCGGGCGAATACGGTGCTTATTCGATTCAACCTGGCTTCAGCTATTCAGTGACGATGGCGGAAGATGGGGGAAAAGTGTATATGGCGGAGAGCCACCTCAATAAATAAGGTTCCAGGGTTCCAAAGTTCCAGGGTTCCAAAGTTCGGGGTTCCAAAGTTCCAGGGCTCGGAGCCAACCCTGGAACTTTGGAACTTGGAACCCTGGAACCTTTTTACAGATACTGGTTTTTCACCAAAATCATCTGCGCCAAAATACTCAACGCAATCTCTGCCGCTGTTTTTGACTTGATGGAAATACCCACCGGCGCGTGTATCCGTTTGAATTCCTCTTCGCTGTATCCAGCTGCCAGAAGTCTCTCCCTGCGTTTTTCGTTAGAACCTTTGCTGGACAATGCTCCGATGTAAGCTACTTTGGAGCGCAGCAAAAGGTGCAAAGCCTGATCGTCAATTTTGGGATCATGCGCCATCACCACGGCAAAGGTATATTCGTCGATTTCGTATTCAGGCAATACTTCCGCCGGGTAATCCTCGTACATTTTATCCGGAGCAGTTGGAAAATGAGTATTTTGGGCAAAAGTGCCCCGGGGATCGATGACAATGGTTTCGAAATCAAAATACTTGGCCAAGTGCACCAATTCAGCTGCGGCATGCGCCGCGCCGATGATGAAGAGTTGATGTTTTTTGGGAAAAACGCGGAAGAACCACTTTTCGCCGTCTACTTCCACCAATTGGCTTTTGCGTTCCTGATAGGCTTTGTTGGCTACGGCTACCAATTCCGCAGGTGGTTCACCGATGCTGGTTCCATTTGGATGCACGAGGTAATGTTGAGCCATGTCGCCCGACAATTTGGAGAGCAGCACACAACTTTTATTCTCCAGTAAATTGCTTCGGAGGGTTTGCCAAACCGCAGGGGCGTCAAAAGCGACGAATTTTTCCAGAAAAATTTCGATCGTACCTCCACAGGTCAACCCAACTGACCAAGCGTCGTTGTCGGATACCCCGAATTTGAGGTTTTTGATCTTTGAACTTTGGCTGGTTTCATCCGCTTCCTTGAGCACTACTCCTTCCACACAGCCCCCGGAAACCGAGCCCAACATTTCCAACTCCGGGCCAATGAACATCATGGTGCCAATGGGGCGTGGGGCACTACCCCAGGTATTTGTTACGGTAGCCGCACTAAAGGTTTTACCTTCCGTGATCCAGCGATCTATTTCGGTGATGTATTCGCGCATGCTCTATTTTTTTGATCGAATGCAATAAAATATAGGCACAATTAAGAGCAATTGTGCATTAGCTACGATGATAAATAGCAATTGGAAAGATAAAGTTTAGCTTTGTGCGTGAACCACCGCAAATAGTTGAAGCATTTCAGCCATTCGATCCTTCAAATCTTTGCGGTCAACGATGAAGTCGAGGAACCCGTGTTCGAGCAAAAACTCCGAGGTTTGGAAGCCTTCGGGTAACTCGCGTTTGATGGTTTCTTTGATGACCCGGGGGCCAGCAAAACCAATCAAGGCTTCAGGTTCCGCAAAGTTGACATCCCCCAACATCGCAAAAGAGGCGGTAACGCCCCCCGTGGTAGGGTCGGTCAACATGGAAAAGAAGGGCAATTGAGCTTTGGCCAAACGAGTGAGTTTAGCCGAAGTTTTCGCCATTTGCATCAAGGAAAAAGCCGCTTCCATCATGCGCGCACCTCCGGTTTTGGAGATGATCATGAAAGGGAATTTTTCTTCGATACAAAAATCAATGGCCTTGGAAATGCGCTCGCCAACCACTGAACCCATCGACCCACCGATAAATTTGAAATCCATTGCAGCAACCACCAAGGGTAAGTCATTGACTTTCCCTACTGCTACAGTAATGGCATCGGTAACGCGATTTTTCTTGTAAGCATCGGCGAGGCGATCGGGATACGGCTTTAAATCGGTGAATTGCAGCATGTCCTTTGAGCGCAATTCCTCAAAGAGCAAACCGTATTCCTGCTCATCGTAGAGCAGATCGAAATAATCGTAGGACCCAATCCTGGTATGATAATTACACTTTGGACACTTGTAAAAATTCTCCCGCAATTCCTTCATCGTACTTGCTTCTTTGCAGCGTACGCACTGATGCCAAAGCCCCTCTGGAGCTTCTTTCTTATTGCGGGTGGCGGTCTGTATACCGTCCTTCAATCGTTTGAACCAACCCATGAGCGATCGTTACTTTTTTGGCTGGCGGTAAAGGTAGGAAAAAATTTGAATGGGACAAGTTTGATAATTTCCTTTTGTTGGGGCATCGTAGGGGCACCCCTCGCGGGTGCCCTATTTCATAATGGGGCACCCGCGAGGGGTGCCCCTACGATTAACCGAACATATCGATCAATTTCTTTTTCATTGTGGCAAATTCCTCTTCCGAAAGCACCCCACTATCACGCATTTCGGCCAATTCTTTCAATTTGGCCAAAATTTCCTGCCCATTGGGTTGTTGTGGAGCTTTCTCAGCTACAGGTGCAGCAGCTTCACTGGGTTGTTTGGCTTCCTGGGGCACATCGGTGCTTTCCCCAGGCCCTTTTTTGCGAATTTTTTCTTCCTTCGCCCACTCTTCGGTTACTTTTTTGCCCTTCTCAAATTTTTCCTTATACAGTTTTTTAGCTCTCTCCATTTCAAAATCCAGAATCGTGCCACCTCTTTCAAAATGAATTTTGAAAACCTCACCAACGGCATAAGTAGACGCACCGGCGAAAATGGCGTTGGGAATTGCACTGACTAAATTGAGGATCGGAATAAATTTGATGGCACTTCCGGCAATGGCTTTGCCTAAAGTGGCACTGGTGATGGATGAAACCACCGCCTTGCCTTGAGCTTCAGCAAATTCAATATTGTACACTCGGCACAGTTGCCGAATCATATCCAGTTGAACGGCGCCGATAGCCAGAATGTCAGCTACTGGAAGGCGGACAAAGCCACCCGCAGCGGCAGCAGCTAAGGTGTGTGTACGAATGACGGTTTCAGCGTGTTTTGAACGCTCCACATTTGGTTCACTCATAAAGCTATTTTTTAGCGTGTTTTTGGCAAAATCGAACAATTGCTTTCTCACTGTGGTAAAAATTTAGTTTCAAAATTAAGGCTTTCTCCAGCCGCGTGCTGAAAATATCGACAAGTGGAGAAAGTTCTGAGATTAAACCGTGAATGAAGCACGTATTTCTAAAGTCTTCCTTAATTTTGTGCCCTAATATCCGTAGCAATTGAGCAAGCAATACATCAATTTAGATGGCAAGCTGATTGAATCCAATCAGGCCTGTCTGAGTGCAAACAACCGAGCCTTCCATTATGGAGATGGCTTATTTGAGAGCATTCGTATGATCAACCAGCACATTCCTCTGCTTCAACTACACTTGCAGCGCCTGCACATTGGTATGGCTGCACTGGAGATCAAACCTCCGGTGGACTGGAACCTGGAGTTTTGGAAGGAACAAATCGCCAAGGTTTGTCACAAGTGGCACCATGCCCGCATCCGCATCACTGTTTTTCGGACTGAAGGTGGCTTGTACACCCCCAATTCCCACGATGCCAGATTTTTGATTGAGGCTGAAAAACTGGAGGACGAACAATACCAGTGGAACAAGGATGGACTGAGTGTAGCGATTTGCAACATCGCTCAAATCCATGCAGGTTCACTTCTGTCCAACCTAAAAACCTGCAACGCGCTACCTTACGTATTAGGGGCCATTTTTGCCCGTAAGCACCAGTTGGGCGATAGCCTTTTGCTCAACCAACACGAACGTTTGGTGGAAAGCTCCAGTTCCAACTTGTATCTGGTTCGCGAAGGAATGGTGGTCACTCCTCCCCTTTCGGAGGGTTGTGTGGACGGCGTTTTCCGGAAGTTTTTGCTCCGGGAAATGCCCAAAGCGGGCTGGAATATCCAGGAACGCCCCATCCGTCCTGCTGATTTACGGCAAGCTGAGGAGGTTTTTTTGAGCAATGCAGTACGGGGGATCCGTTGGGTAAAACTGTTTGGCGACCGCAATTTCAGCAAAAAACACAGCAAAAAACTTCACGAGTGGGTGAATGAAACATTAGCTAAACAATAAAAAAGGTATTGATCTATGTAACCTTTTTCTAAAAATGGGGGTCATTAGGGGATTCTTACATCTTTGATGCAAAACAAAGCAATACCTAATGACCCAAAGTCTACCTACCACTACACTTACCAAACGGATTTTAACCGTTGATGCCTTGCGCGGTTTCGCCCTGTTGGGCATCATGATCGTACACATGATCGAGCAATACCTGGGCTCCGGAGCGCCCAAGGAACACCAAAACTATGCCGCACACCACGATGTGGACCAGGTCTTTATGGCCATTTCTGGCATTCTGTTGCAGGGCAAGTTTTTCGCCATCTTTTCCTTCCTGTTTGGATTGAGTTTTTTCCTGCAAATGGAAACTGCACGCCGCAAAGCTGAACCCTTTATCGGTCGCTTTGTCTGGCGTTTGATTCTACTGTTTGTCATTGGTTTCATCCACAGCCTTTTTTATGCCGGTGACATTTTGAGCATTTACGCCATGGTTGGTTTGGGGCTGGTGCTGTTTTATCGCGCTTCGAATCGCACCTTGTTGATTTTTGCAGGCATTTTTATGTGTGGGATCCCCAGGTTGATCCTGTGGGCAGTCCGGGCAGCTTACGACGTGCCACCTATGGATTGGGACGCCCTCGATCCTCAGAATGCCTGGTATTTTGACACGGTAAAAAATGGCTCCCTTTGGGAAATTTTTAAAGCCAATGCCACTAGAGGATTTAGCATGAAACTCTTTTTTCAATTTGATACCGACAGTCGGGGGTATATGACTTTTGGGCTTTTTTTGCTAGGCATCTGGGTAGGTCGGACTGGTTTTTTTGAAAATTTAGCGCAGCATCGGCGTTTGTTGATCCGCCTGATTTGGGGCAGTTTAGTTGCGATTGTGATCTTGGCAGTTGGCTTGACCTTTATGTTCAAAAACATTACAGATTACAACAGTTTACCAGCCATGATCGGGAGGTCTATGGGCGATATTGGCAATTACCTGATTGCCGTATTTGAAGTGAGTATTATTTTGTTGCTGTGTTTGGGCAAACGTGGACCGGGCATGATTGGCGCATTGGCTCCTTACGGCAAAATGGCATTGACCAACTACGTGATGCAGTCCTTGATTGGTACTTTTATCTTTTTTGGTTGGGGCCTAGGGCAAATTGGAGCATGGGGTGCCAGCATCAATTTTGGCCTGGCCATTCTTGTGTACATTCTACAAGTACAATTTTGCAAATGGTGGCTGAAAAAATACCAATACGGGCCATTAGAGTGGTTGTGGCGGAGTGGTACGCAGTTGCATTGGGCGCCTTTGCGGCGGGAAACTACAGCAAAAATTGCTGCCAATTAATAGGCGTCTCTT
>JAIXOO010000314.1 GCA_027486765.1 Saprospiraceae bacterium | reverse complement strand
CCGTGTGGGCAGCCCCGGACGCATTTGTTGCGGTACTGGCAGGAAGCGCGGCCCAGGGCGGTATGGATGGGTTGCGCCTGCGAGAGGTTGGCAATCCGGCCAATGGTTACTTTGCGGTTGAGTTTTTTCATCACCGCGTCCTTGAAGTGGATTTCCGGTGGGAGCATGGCCATTGGCGGCAGGAAGTCGCTGTCGGGGATGATGTCCCAACCTTCCTTTTGGCCACTGATGCCCACAAATTTTTCGATGTAACTGTACCAGGGCGCGATGTCTTCGTAACGAATCGGCCAATCGATGCCGACCCCTTCCTTGGCGTTGGCTTCAAAATCGTGTTTGCCCCAGCGGTAGGTTTGGCGTCCCCAGTGCATGGATTTGCCCCCAGTATGGTATGCCCGAATCCAGTCGAAAGGCCGTTTTTCGATGAATGGGTTTTGTTTGTCATTGGTGAAAAAAGCGCCTGCTTCTTCGTTGGCAAGGGTGCCGAAGCGGTTGTTCGACCAGTATTCTTCAGCAGAGTTGATCGGCACCTTACCGCGGTGTTCAAATTCCCAGGGGGCTTTGTTGGCGGTGTCGTAATCTTCGGGGTGTTTGATTTCACGGCCACGCTCCAGCATGAGCACTTTGAGGCCCTTTTGGGTCAGCTCTTTGGCGGCGATCCCCCCGGTCATCCCGGAGCCAATGACGATGGCGTCGTATTTATTGGCTTTTTGGGTGTTTATGTTGGTTTGGTTCATTGCGATTTGAGTTGTAGCCTTGCTAGTAGACAATGGTTTTTTGGCCCGGTTTGAGTTTCGTGAGCTCCAGTTTGCCAGGTGAAGGCACGTATTCGAAGGAGGCCTTCATACCACCTTCGGAGGTGTAATAGCCCAAAAGGGTCAGCTCTTTGATCAAGCGCCAGAAGGGGAGGCCCAGTTTGACGGCGTTCATGGCTTCCAAGTCCTGGTTGTCGCCAAACTTGATGGTTTGGGCGTTGTAAGCCTTCATTTGTTCCTTGGTCTTTTGCTCGATCTGCTTGAGGGCATCCGTTTTTTGAGCGGCGCTCATTTGCAGGAATTTCAGACCTTCCAACTCCGTCAAACCCGCCATAAAACTGCGGTGCTCGGGGGAGTGATAACAATCGTTGATCATCATTTCGATGAAGGCGGGTACGCCTACATCCTTGGCCCCAACGGTATCAGTGCGGGGAATGATCATTTCGGCTACTTCAGCGATGATTTGTTTTTGTTGGGCCGACAAATTGAGTTTGTCGCGCAGCGTGGCCGCAGCGGCAGGGGTGCCCAAGCGCCCCAGGGCCATTAGCGTGGGGCCGGAGAGTGCGCCTCCAAGCAAGAGGCTTACTTTGGCTAATGCTTCTCGTCTTTGCATGGTTTATTTTTAAAGGGTTCCAGTGTTCCTGGTTCCAAAGTTCCAGGGATGGGCAACCAAACCCTGGAACTTTGGAACCAGGAACGCTGGAACCTTATCTATTTATAGATTCTTCTTTTTAAGCTCCTTCACCGCGTAATCCGCCGCTCTCGCCGTCAGGGCCATGTAGGTCAGCGAAGGGTTTTGGGTGGAGGTGGAGGTCATACTGGCGCCATCGGTCACGAATACGTTTTTGCACTGGTGCAGTTGATTCCAGGCATTGAGCAAGGAAGTTTTTGGGTCTTTGCCCATCCGTACACCACCCATTTCGTGGATGTCTAGACCAGGAGTGCGGTTTGAATCGTAGGTACGGATGTTTTTGAACCCGGCTTTGGTGTACATTTCCGTAAGTTGCTCAAAGAAGTCTTTGGTCATCTTGACGTCGTTGTCGTCGTAGTCCACCGAAATGCGCAATTGGGGAATCCCCCAGGGGTCGCGTTGGTCCTTGTCCAGCGCCACGTAGTTGCTTTCCTTCGGGATGGTTTCGCCCATCATGTGGGAGCCGACCGACCAGAAGTCGTTCATTTTCGGTTTCAAAATGCCCGTTTTGAGTTCTTCGCCCCAGCCATTGCGGTCGTCTTTTTGACCCCGATCAGCACCAAAACCAGAGGCGTAACCCCGCAAAAAGTCGGTTTCCTGTTTTTGCAGGTTGCGGAAACGGGGGATGTAACCCGAGTTGGGGCGGCGGCCATCCGTCGTTTTGTCCAGGTAACCTTCATAGGTCGCGTTGATGCCGGCGCGGTAGTTGTGAAAAGCGACGTATTTGCCCAGCAAGCCACTGTCGTTACCCAGGCCATTGGGGAAACGATTGGATGTAGAATTCAGCAGGATCAGGTTGGTATTCAAGGCCGCCGCATTCACGAAGATGATTTTGGCGTAGTATTCCTCCATCTGCTTGGTGTTGCTGTCGATGATGCGTACACCCGTAGCCTTTTGTTTTTTCTCGTCGTAAATAATGGAATGCACCACGGAATCCGGGCGGAAAGTCATTTTGCCGGTTTTGGCAGCCCAGGGCAAAGTGGAAGCATTGCTGCTGAAATAGCCACCCAATGGGCAACCCCGCTCACACAAGGTTCGATGGGCGCACTTGCTGCGGCCTTGCTCCAAGTGGATGGGTTGGGGCTTGGTGATGTGGGCACAACGACCAATGATCATGGGGCGTGCACCGCTGTATTCCTTAGCCATCGATTGGCTGAAGTGCTGTTCCACGCAGTTCATTTCGTGAGGCGGCAAAAACTCGCCATCGGGCAACTGGGGCAGCCCATCGCGGTTGCCACTGATGCCCGCAAATTTTTCTACGTAGCTGTACCAAGGCGCAATGTCGGCGTAGCGAATCGGCCAATCCACGGCGAAACCGTCGCGGGCAGGGCCTTCAAAATCGAATTCCGACCAGCGTTGGGTTTGCCTAGCCCAAAGCAGCGATTTTCCGCCCATTTGGTAGCCCCGAATCCAGTCGAAAGGTTTTTCCTGGATGTAAGGGTGCTCGGCATCTTTGACAAAAAACTGCTCTGTGGCTTCGCCAAAGGCGTAACATTTGCTCACTACAGGGTTGGCTTCGGCTACTCCGGTTTTGAGTTGGCCCCGATGAGGAAGTTCCCAGGGATGCAATTGGGCGGTGGGGTAGTCAACTACGTGTTTGACCTCGCGGCCACGCTCTAGCACCAGCGTTTTTAGCCCTTTACCTGTTAATTCTTTGGCCGCCCAGCCGCCGCTAATGCCCGAACCGATGACGATGGCATCGTAAGTGCGGCTTTTGATGGCGGATATATTGAGATTTGACATTGTTGATTGGTTTAAAAAGTTGAGGAGTTGAGGGAGGTTGAGAAGGTTTAGGCTACCGCAGCTATTTTGACAATAGCCATGTCAAAGTCGCTCGCGGTAGCCTAAACCTTCTCAACCTCCCTCAACAAAAAAACTATGCTTTCACCGGCACACAGCCATAATACCGCCCCGGTGCCATTTCGTAACCCGTCAGTTTGGTCATCACGTACTCCGAACTCAGGTAACCTCGAATGGTCAGGTTTTTGGCCAAACGGACGAAGCCCTGGTCGTCGGCATCGGAGGCTTTGGATAGGGTGGTGATGACTTCCAATTTTTGTTTGGGTGTGCAGGCTAGGTAAGATTTACCGTAGGATTGACTGGCCATGGTTTCCACGCTTTTTAAACCTTTGCTAAAAAGGTCGCGGCTTTTTTGGTCAAAACAATCCGCCAACATTTTATCGATGAAGCGGTGCACCTCCAGTTTTTTGGCGCCCGGTGTGTCGGTTTCTGGAATGATGGCTTCTACAATTTCAGCCAATAGCGTTTCTTCCAGACCTACAAAATTGCTTTGAAATCCCTGCAAGGATTCCGAATTCCAGGCACTGGCCCAGGCAGGCAGTACCAGCATGCCCCCTACGGTGGCGGCCATACCCTTGACGATTTGTCTGCGGTTCATGATGATGTGACCTTAGTGTTTTGTCGATATAGACGATCAAAAGAGACTTAAACAAGCCCTTATCTTTTGCAGCACTAAAGTAACATTCTTTTTCTTTTTGCCTTTTGCAAAAGTGATTTTATGGCAGGTGTGGGCAAAAACGAACAAATGATCGGCAAAAACCCCATTTTCACCCGAATCTTATTTTTCACATCACTTCCTCCACCTGGCTTTTGATCCCCTGCACAATGCGGGAAAGCGGCAAATCATTGTCGTCGCCACCAAAGGGGTCTTCAATTTCTTCGGCGATCAGTTCCAGACTGGCCAGTACATAAAACACAAAAGCTACGATGGGCACAATGAGGTAACCCAGGTTGAATACATACCCAAAAGGCAGGGTCATGATGTAAATAAAGATAAATTTTTTGAGGAAGCCGCTGTAGGAACGTGGAATGGGCGTATACCGAATGCGCTCACAGCTGGCACAAATTTCGGTAAAAGCTTGCAGCTCGGTATTGACAAAAAGGACCTGCCCCCATTGAAGGCGTCCTTCGCGAAACATCACCTGCAAATACTGGTGCATCAGGCCAATGTACTGGTTTGGGACGTGTTTTTTGAAGTCCAATTGCGTTTTAATGTCGTGTGGGAGGTTGTCCAAATCATCCATTTGTTCGGGCGCTTTTTTGTTCAGGTGCCGCAACAAAACCACCGCATAGGCCGGGATCAAAATGCGGAAGTACTTGCGTTCGGGCGCGTCAAGCGGAAGCATTGCAGTTAGTTTGATGGCCAGGTTTCGACTGTGTTGCACCTGCTGACTCCACAAACGGCGGCCATCCCACCAACGTTCATAAGCAGTATTGGTGCGAAAAACCAACAAAAAGGAGATCACAAACCCCAGCAGGGAGTGCATGACGGAAATGTTGCGCACATGGCTGTTTTCGCTGAGTTGCCAAACCTCTATTTCCAGATAGGCAATCAGCGCTGAATAAGCACTGATGAGCAAAATCATGGGGAATAGTTTGCGCACCGTATCCTGCGGATTGAAGCGGAATAAAAAAGCAAACCAATTTTGGGTGCCATTGCTGACCATCGGGGTCGGCAAGGCGTAATCGCTTTTGAGGCTGGTGTTTTCCATAGTATGTACAATTCTCCAGGTGTAAAAAATACGGGACAGTATTGAAGCGCTTATACGGAAGAGTGGTTTAAAAGGTTTCAAAAAACGACCGATTGTCTAAAAAAAAGCTCCGCTGACCCAATTTTGTCCCCCTTTTACCTCACGATAAACAATCTCATCGTTCACCATTCATCATTCATCATTAAATCTTTATCTTGGCGGGAAAAGTCTGCAACATCCATGGCCAAAAGTGCAATCATAATAGCTACAGAACAATTTGTCACCGAATTGCTGTCCGACAAATTGGATCCGAAGATTTGTTACCACAACCTTCAGCATACCCTCTCTGTGCGCAATTCTGCGGTGCAGATTGCCTCCTTGAGCGGAACCACTCCCGAAGAGCTAGAGCTGATTGAACTAGCTTGTTTGCTGCACGATGTAGGCATCACGGAGGTATACCAAAACCATGAGCCGGCCAGCGCACGTATTGGTGCTGATTTTTTGCGGACTCAGGCGTATCCAGAGGAAAAGATCAAGGCCGTCGAAGCTTGTATTGCCGTAACCAATCCTGGTGCACGTCCCCAGGGTTTGTTGCAGGAAATTGTGCGCGATGCCGATTATGGCCACCTCGGAAGCGACGATTACAGCGAACAGTTGGACAATCTGCGCATGGAGTGGCGCGATGTACTGGGGCGCTGGGATGAAGACCAGGATTGGTACCAACTGAATCTCGATTTTGTCAAAAAACACGAATATTATACTCCCGCTGCAAAAATGATGTTTGTGGCGATGAAAGAACTGAACCGCAAAAAGTTGAAAAAATGGGTAAAAGAAGGTCGTAAATCAGGAGGGAGTTCGAATACGGAAGCGAGCAGGGTTTCAATTGTGGAAAGCCGGAGCTCTCAAATGATGTTCAAAACCGCCCTGCGCAACCACATGGACCTGAGCAACCTGGCCGACAACAAGGCGAACATTATGCTTTCCGTAAACGCCTTGATTATTACCATTGCCATGCCCGTTTTGGTCAGCCAATTGCGCCAACATCCAGAATACATCATTCCTTTTATCATGATTTTGGGCACTTGTTTGTCCTCCATGGTTTTTGCCACCCTGGCTACGGTACCGATGAAAATGACCGGCCTCACTGACATGGACAACATCAAGGCTGGCCGCTCCAATCTTTTCTTTTTCGGCAATTTTTACAGCATGACTTACGCCGATTACAAGTTGGGCATTCAGGAAGTGACTTCCAAAGAAGAAAACCTGGAAGACTCCATCATGCGCGACCTGTTTTTTTTGGGCAAATCCCTGGGTCGTAAGTACCGCCAACTGCGCATTTGTTACATCATTTTTATGATTGGCATGGTGGCCTCGGTAGGAGTAGCGGGTGCAGAATACTTGATTTTTTTCCTGCGTGGGTAAAAGTGTTATTGTTTTATTAAGCCTCGAAAAATTATGTCGCTTCGCCTTATTTTTTCGTCATAAACAGGATTTTAATAAACCAAATGAACAACACCATGCAGATCAAGCTCATGTTTTTAGCAACCTTACGCAAAGCAGGGCCCATCTTTTTGTTGGCCTTACTTCTTCTCCATTCCTTTTCCTGCAACCGTACTGCTCAGGGCACAGCCATTGGGGCAGCCGCGGGCGCCCTTGTTGGTGTATTGATTGCCGACGGTGACGACAATGCCAAAGGTATCCTCATTGGGGCTACCGTTGGGGGGATCGCCGGTGCTATCATCGGCAGTTACATGGACAAACACGCTAGAAAGTTGAAACAAGACCTGGGAAAAAGCGCAGAAGTAGAACGGGTCGGGGAGTCGATCCTGGTTACTTTTGACTCGGGCATCATGTTCGATGTAGACTCTTATGCGCTCAAGGCCTCTACGAAAGCCAACCTCGACAAAATGGCCGAAACGATGAAGGAATACGACAAAACCGAAATCATCGTCATGGGCCATACCGATGCTACGGGTAGCGATGAGCACAACCAAAAATTGTCGGAAAACCGCGCAGCTTCGGTTTCGCGCTTTTTGCAGCAAAATGGCATAACCGCAAAACGGGTAACCACCAAAGGTTTTGGTGAACAAAAGCCTGTTGCTTCGAATAATACTACCTCTGGCCGGGAGCAAAACCGCCGGGTGGAGATTGCTATTGTGGCCAGTAAGGCGTTGGTGGAATCGGCGAAGACGGATGCAAAGAAATAAGTAAGTTTTTATGGAAACTGTGAAGGAAGCCTTTAAATATGGGGCTTCTTTCACCGCTTTCTACCAAATTTACGGTACAATAAATCTTAAAAAAATAGTAGTTTTACGATAAGTATCATGCATAAAAGGCAACATGACCCAAGCCCAACAAGACAAAATCCGCAAACTGCTCGCCGAAGCCGAGCTGGAGAAAGCACTCGCGGAGTGGGTTCAAGGGGTGGACAATGCCGATGTAGAACTATTCAAAACCGCCACAGCCTTACAATCCCGCTACAGTAGGCTGGAAATCAGCAAAGCCAAGGGCATCCTCAGCCAGGATGCCTACAACCTGGAATTCAATCAAATTCAGGATGCTCTGCTCGACTTGCTCAACAACCAAAGCCAGTCCAACCTGTTGCACCTACACCACAGCTATACATGTGACCGCAGTCCCCAAACCCAGGCCATCAATGCCCAATTGCAAGGCAAACCAGAGGAAAGGGTGCAGTTTTTTTACCTCTACGGCGGAGATTTACACCTACATGCCGGGATGTTTCGGCGCATAGTGATGGACTTAGAAGGGCGCAACCTGGATTACCTCCATGCTGGACTGGCCAGTGCCTGCAAGGTCAAAGCCATCGAAATTACTTTTGAAGGTTATGAACCCCTGGAAGATTATAAAACGGAATTGCTCAAAGGGCTTTTTGCTGCTTTTGCACTCCAACCCAACCAATTGGGACCGCTGTTGAGCCGTCGATTGAGTGATATCCTGCAGGCCAGCCCGCAATTGCGCGACCTGGGCGGCAATGACTACGTTTGTGTGTACATCAACATCGACAAATATTCCTGGTATTCCGACCATACGCCGGAAGCGGCCCGTTGGTTCATGGATGAGTTTTGCAGTTCTCCGCTCACGCCCAATCAGCCACGGTTGTTGTTTTTCTTTTCGGTGGAATTTGAAGAAGAGGACACCGATCTAGCCAACGATGTGCGCGACAAAGTGGACGATAACCCGAAGATTCAGGCCTTGCCCGAACTCAATAAAGTAGCCCTTTCAGACATTGACCGTTGGCTGGGCAAATACAAAAAAATACAACCCGATCCGCGCGAGCGCAAAAAGATCCTGCAAGAGCGTTTTGCTGGTTCGGAGCACTACATGATTGATGTGCAGGAGGCTTTGCAGGAATTGATTAAAAAGTATAACGATACGTTAAGTTGAGGAAGGTTGAGGGAGGTTGAGAAAGTTTAGGCTACCGCGAGCGACTCTCAACCTCCCTCACCCTCCCTCAACCTTCTCAACCGGAACCTATGAAACTCAAAATCCAAGATTACCGCCGCAAACCCTTTCACCCCAGCCAATATGTACTGGACGAAGGTTTGCAGTATGCTGTGGAATTGGCCATTGCGCTGGGGCAGCCCCTTTTATTGACAGGCGAACCCGGTACCGGAAAAACCAAACTGGCTTACAAAGTAGCCTATGATTTGGCCCAGGATAAATCGGCAGGCGTGCAGTTCTTAGCGGAACCTTTGAGTTTTTATACCAAAACGACCTCGGCAGCACGCGACCTGTTTTATACCTACGATGCGCTTGGGCACTTCCAATCGGCCAATATCAAGCGGGAAGATGGTACTGCACTGGCCAAGACCGGAGATTTTATCGAGTTGCAGGCCTTGGGCAAAGCCATTGCCCTGAGCTACCCCAATGCCAATGAACACGGGCATTTATTGGGTAGTCTGGTGGTAGATGGCCCCCGTAGCACCGTTGTGCTGATCGACGAAATCGACAAGGCGCCCCGCGACTTCCCCAACGACATCCTGAACGAGATTGAAAACTTGGATTTTCGCATCAAGGAACTGGACAACCGCGAGTTCAAACACCACGATAGCCAGCGCATTGTGGTGATCATGACGAGCAATTCAGAGAAAAACCTGCCCGATGCCTTTCTGCGGCGTTGTGTTTTTTACCATATTCCTTTTCCACCCGCCGAGCAACTTTTTGCCATTGCCAAAACACAGTTAGGGTTGGACGAGCAAATCAACCCTCAACAAGAAAAAGTACTGAACAAACTGATCGAATATTTCTATAAGGTACGCGAAGTGGCCGTCCGAAAGCCACCAGCCACCGCCGAGTTGATTGCCTGGCTCAACATGATGGGCCTGCCCATGGATGTTCCTTCGGATAACATAAAAGATTTGCAGCCGCTCTTGTTGCGCAACTTGTCATTGTTGGTTAAAACCCGCGAGGACTTGAATGCGATTCGGAAGTGGATGAATGAGGGCTTTGTGGACTGGGTATAAGCACCTGATCACAATCAAGGTTATTCTTCTGAATTTTTCTGAGCAATCAGTGCCTAGGGGCGATAAAAAAATAAGTGGTCATTTTGCCAGAGGATTAGATAAGACTGCTTGTTACAAAAGAAAATACTGTAAAAAAGCACTAAAAATACTGTAAAAAAGTACTAATTGTATAACCGGGAAGACTAGCATAACAAAATTGGGTCAAATATTTTTTAATTCTTAGCCCAATTTATACTATTAAACTTTTTCAATATATTTTTCATGAAAACAATGCTATTGGGAATTTTATTTCTAACAAGTTTTCATCTCCATTCAACTACTTACTATTTTTCATCCTCTAGCGGATCAGATGAACATACCGTTGAGCAGGCCCAAAATATGGCTACTCCTTGGCAAACATTGGACAAACTCAACGCCATCATGAGCATTCTTCAACCTGGAGATCAAATTTTGTTAAAGCGTGGAGACGTGTTTTCTGGAACCATATTTATCCAAACATCCGGAGCATTAGGCAACCCAATCACCTTGGGCGCTTATGGCCAAGGAACAACAAAACCCATACTAGATAGTCGCCTTAAGTTGACCAATTGGCAATACCTGGGCAATAATATTTGGGAAACATCCAGCACCGATCTAAACGGCCAACCTACTGCCCTGATGATCAACGAAGTATTGAAGCCATTGGGTCGACATCCGAATGTAGATGCTCCAAATGGAGGCTACTTAACCTTTTCATCACATCCAACAGAATCTAGTAAAGTTATTATTGACCAGACACTTTCAGATACCTCCAATTGGGCTGGAGCAGAAGCAGTAGTTCGGACCAGGCGTTGGTCTCTGGAAAGGAAGCTCATTGCTAACCATTCGGGATCAACCCTTACTTTTACTAGCGATGCAGCATATAGATTATCTGACAATTATGGTTATTTTTTGCAAAACCACCCTGCTGCACTTGATAAAGAAGGCGAATGGTGTTTTATAGACAACAAGATCCTCGTTTATTCCACCAGCGACCTCAATATGCAAGACGTTAAGGTGGCCAATACTAATAACTTACTGGATGTCAACAACCAACAAAATTGGATGATTGATGGATTTATTTTACGCGGAGCAAAAACGAATGCCTTCGATGCAGTTCAGATACAAAACTTCACCCTAAAGAATTGTGATTTTTGGGGGTCAGGAAGAAATGCCATCAGAATAACTTCAACTTCTCCTGGGAGTGATGGGAATCAAATTCTCGACAATACATTTTTATACACCCAAAGCAATTGTATCATGGCCACGGCGGGCCAAGTCATGATAAAGGGCAATACCATTAAGCATACAGGGTCAGTAGCAGGTATGGCTGAAGGTGGGCAAATGGGCTTAGCGATCAATGTAGGTGGGGGTGCAGTCGTCGAACAAAATACCATCGACTCAACAGGCTATCTTCCCATTCGTTTTGAAGGAAGTAATGTGTTGATTAAAGAAAATGTCATCAATTATTTCTGTACGGTTATTGATGATGGTGGTGGAATTTATACCTGGAGTGATGGAAAAAGCGAATTGATAAATAGAAAAATAATCAATAACATCATTCTGAATGGCTTAGGATCTCCCTATGGCACCGATAATCCATCGCTCTCTCCAGTTGAAGGCATCTATTTAGATGATCGCTCAGCTGACGTAGAAGTCAATGGAAATTCAATTGGCTATTGCAACAATCAGGGCATTTTACTCCACAATGCCTACAAATGCATCATAAAAAACAATACCGTTTTCGGCTGCTCTACGGCTATTGCAATGATTCATGATGACCTTGCACCCAGCTATCCAATTGTTGATTGTGTCATCCAAAATAACATCCTGGTTTCGAATAGCCTGGATGTAAGTAAAATGCTGCTGAATTTTGACACCAGAGATGCTAGTTTATTGAGCAGACTAGGGGAACTCAACTACAACATCTATTGCCAGCCATTTTACCGAGATGGCTTTATAAAATACAGTTACGACACGGCTTCTACTCAAAAATCTTTTTCCTTAAATTTAAATGAATGGCAAGCCATGAGTAGTTATGATGCAAATACCAAACCCTCTCCAATTCATTTCTCTGTTGCTAAACAAATGCTTTCAACCAACCTTATTGCGAATAGCACCTTTGATACAAATACCAATAGTTGGAGTTTTTGGAATCAAATTGGGAACTCCTCCGTCATGAATTGGGTAGATAATCAACTTGACGCTGGAAGCATTTCTTTTTCTGTAATGGGAAGCGCGAGTCCTTCCTCACGGCTACAAACCTTGCTTTCTAAATCAACCGACCAAGCCAAAACCTATCTGCTCAAAATGAGTACGAAGGGAACCACAAATGGATACATTAGTACTTACCTTATTCAGAACATTTCGCCCTATCCACGCGGTTCTCGTTTTTATTCTATTCCTGTCAGACCAAATCGCCAAGACGTGGAGTTGATTGTAAGTCCAACGCTTGGTTTGAACACGCCCAGCCTGTTTATTGACATTGGACCAGAAGATGGTACGGTATATCTTGATAATATTGAACTGTATGAAGTAAAGACTTCGGACCTGGACAACTACATTCGTTTCGAGTACAATGCTTCGGTGAGCACTCGGACCATTACGGCAGACCAAGGTTACATCACACCAGGAGGCCTTTTTTATCCTTCAGGTAGTTCAATTGTCATACCTCCATTTGGCTCAATAGTATTGTTGACTAAAGATCAATCTACTGGAATAAGATATCCTCGCGCCACCATAAGGGGTGCACTGAAGGTCTTCCCGAATCCACTTTCTGATGAAGATTTATCGATCACCCTTAAAGGGTACGCTCCGCAGGAAGAAGTTCGGGTTGTCGTTTATGATGTAGCGGGCAGGTTGGTTTACCAAAAAACAACAAAACTGCTTAATGAATCAAACGTGGTCCTTAAAATTGATGGCCATATCTTTTCGAAGGGAATTTATTTGGTAAAAACCTATAATCACCGAGGAATAGAACAGGTGGCGAAGTTTGTGGTAAATTGATTGTTTCACTCTGTTTTTTCCTTTAAACTTCAATGCAAGTGAAAAAATAGGGTATTTGTGTTTGCCCCACTACTATGTAAGTGGATAAATAAGCATTAATTCATCAGGGAAAAACGTGCGCTGTATCGTCTATGCTTTGCAGTGAGGATTTCCATTGTAACTTACCTACATCAACCATCAAACCAACCAAAAATGCAAGCAACACTAAAATCGATAAGTATTGGCCTCTTGATATTGTGCAGTGCGCAAGTTTTTGCGCAGGCAAAATTCGGGAAAGTCCTCAAAACCACCCCCGGTATAGTCTCCTACACCTTCCGCAATGAGTTTGCGAAAAACGTGCCGCAAACCCTCGACAATATCAAAGCCCTCGGGGTCACCAACATCGAATTTTCCAATTTATTTGGCAAAACCTCCACTGAACTCCGTGCCATGCTGAATGAACGGGGCATGATTTGCACCAGTTATGGCGTGAGTTATGATGCTTTGCAAAATAAGATGGATGCTGTGATTCAGGATGCCAAAACCCTGGGTGCCGAATTTGTACGCGTAGCCTGGATACCTCACACTGGCCCAATGGATTTGACTTTGGCACAAAAGACCGTAGCCGACTTCAATAATTTTGGTCAAAAGCTCAAAGAAAATGGCCTGACTTTTTGTTACCACAACCACGGCTTTGAGTTTTTGCCTTACCAAAATGGCACCTACTTCGATTACATCGTGCAAAATACGAACCCCGATTATGTCTCTTTTGAGATGGATATTCTTTGGGTCTTCCATCCCGGTCAGGATCCGGCGGCTTTGCTCAAAAAATACCCAACCCGTTTCCGCCTGATGCACGTCAAAGACCTGAAGAAAGGCGTGAAGGGTGACTTCAGTGGCGGCACTCCGGTGGAAAATGACGTGACTCTGGGCACAGGGCAATTGGACTTGCCCAAAATCCTCAAAGCAGCCCGCAAAACCAAAATCAAGCATTATTACATCGAGGATGAAAGCCCGATTGCTGGCCAGCAGGTGCCATTGAGTTTGTTGTATTTGAAAGGTTTGTAAATTCACCTAAAAAATCAATCTATGCGGATTTCTACAACCCGTACAGCTCAATGGATTTTCATTGGGCTTTCTTTGTTTTTATTCGGAAACAGGCTCAACGCTCAAACCCCTACCCAAATCAAAGGCGTTTTCCCTCAAATGGCCATTGTTGCTGACCACAAAGACCGTACTGAAGCAGGTATTGGCGCAGTCATTCCCTGGGCCAATAAACTCTGGGCAGTGGGCTATGTGGCCCACATCCGTGGCTCTGGCCTGGGCTTGTATGAAATCAGTGCGGACATGACCAGTCGCCGGCATCCGGCTAGCTATACGGGCACTTATGCCAATCGCCACATCCACAACGAGTCGGATCAAGCCTTCATTGGCCCTTACGCCATCGATACCCTGGGGCGGGTGCGCATCATCGAGGACCTGAAAAGGCATCGCCTTACCGGGACCATGCAGCACCTGACCCGACCGGATTCCATGGTTTATTTTTTGACGATGGAAGGCCTCTTTTTTGAAACAAATGTGTATACCCTCAAAAGCAAACAGCTGTTCAATCTGGTGGATGAGCTGGAGATTCCCAAAGCGGCACAGGTGCATTTTAAGAGCGCCTTTACCCAGGATGGACGGGTAGTGGTGGCCAATAATTCTTATTACGAAGAAGACTTTTTGGGCAAAAGGGCGGCAGGGCGCTTGGCGGAATGGGACGGCAAAAAATGGACCATACTGGATCGCAATCCCTACGTAGAGGTAGCTGGTAAAAACTGGTCGGACAAAACCTACGGCAATGCTATCTACGCCACGGGTTGGGATCAAGGCTCGGTGATTTTGAAGTTTTACAAGGCAGGAACCTGGAAGACCTACCGCTTGCCCAAAGCCAGCTACGCTTTCGACCATGCCTGGAATACGGAGTGGATGCGCATTCGGGAGGCACAAACCGAGCGCTACCTCATGGACATCCACGGGATTTTTTACGAAATGCCGACCATTACCTACGGTGGAAACATTCTGGCGATTCGCCCCATTTCCAATCACTTGCGCATCATACCTGATTTTTGTTACTGGCGCGGCATGCTCGTGTTGACAGGCGATCAGGCGGATCGTTCTACCGGGCAACCACAGTCCAACTTTTGGTTTGGCAACATCGACGAATTGTGGCAAATGGGCAAACCTACCGGTTGGGGCGCACCATGGTGGGAAAAAGCGGTGCAAAAAGGCGAAGTTTCTGACCCCTTTTTGATGACGGGTTTTGATAAAAAGGTGGTGCACCTCACGCAAGATTCCGACCAGGAAGTGGAATTCAAAAT
>JAIXOO010000510.1 GCA_027486765.1 Saprospiraceae bacterium | reverse complement strand
TTTGGCCCGACAGGTATTGCCCAATCAAATTGCGCAACTGGCCAAAAGTGTATCCAATGATCCTTCCGCCCAGGTACGGCGTGAAGCAGCGGTAGCCTTGCGTTTTGCCAAAGGGGCAGCAGCTGATAAGGTTTGGGCCGATTTGGCCAGCCAATACGATGGGCTGGATCGCTGGTACCTGGAAGCACTGGGCATAGGCTCCGATCTGCAAGCCGACAGCCGCTTTTTAGCCTGGAAAAAGAAAGTAGGTGCAAAATGGAATACCCTGGCGGGCAAAAACCTGGTTTGGCGCAGCCGTTCAAAAGAGGCATTGCCTTTGTTGAAAGAAATGATTCAGGATCCGCAGATCAAAGCATTTGACTTGCGACAGTATTTCCGGGCTTTGCATTTTCATGCGGATTCAACTAAGAATGAGTTGATCGAGAGTTTGGCACAAGGCAAACACCCCATGCAGGATTCCATCAATATTTTGGCCCTGTTTACCGTCGATCCCACTTATTATCAACAATCGACGGCACTAAAAACTCTGGCAGAACAAGTATTGCCCAAACTGGAAGGCAGCGTCGAATACCTCGATTTATTGGGTCGCCTGCAAATCAAAAACCAGAACGACAAGTTGCTGAAAATGGCCCTGGAGAACAAGGATGAAGCCCTGCGTGGCCAAGCCGCCAGCCTTTTGGTGGCCAATAAAGGGATGCCATTGTTGCTGCAACAACTCAAAGGTGCGGATGAAGCAAAAACGCAGCAAATTCTGTATGCCCTCGCACCAGTCAACGATCCCGCTTTGTTCAAATTGTACCAGCAATACCTGGGTGAAAACAATCCACTTGCCATACGCCGTGCGGCATTGAATTGCTTGACCAGCAACTGGGATGGACAAATTTATCTATTGGGTTTGTTTGAAAAAAATCAGGTGCCCGAGGTACTGACGATGCAAGGTTTGGTGTCCTTGGCGGGTGCCTGGAATACCGATGTGCGCAAAAAATCGCGGGTATTGTTGACCAAAAAACAAAAGGAAATGGGCAGCGATTTGCCGCCGGTGGCCGTGTTAGAAGGTCGGAGTGGCAAGGTGGCTTCGGGTAAGGCGGTCTTTGCGCAGCATTGTGCAACTTGTCACAAAGTGGGCGCAAGTGGCGTGAATTTTGGCCCCGCCTTGACCGAAATTGGCTCCAAATTGGACAAGGGTGCATTGTACAACGCCATCATCTATCCTTCTTCGGGCATCAACTACGGTTACGAAGGTTTCAATGTGGCGCTGAAAGATGGCTCAACTGTGCAGGGCATCGTGGAAAGCAAAACGGCGAGTGACTTGAAATTGCGCATCATGGGGGGCACTTCCCGTACTTACCCAATTGCAGATGTCCAAAAAATGGAAGAAATGCCACAATCTCTGATGATGGAAGGCCTGTACAAAGGTTTTGACGAGCAGCAGTTGGTGGACTTGGTGGAGTATCTGGCAACTTTGAAAGTGAAAAGCGAATAGCGCCGCAGGCGATTCTTTCTAAGGTGAATCCCTAAGGTGACTAAGGTGTCTTAGGTGGTGAAAATAAAAAAAGCCCTGCGGAGCAGGGTATTATGATTCACCACCTAAGACACCTTAGTCACCTTAGGGATTCACCTTAGAAAAAGACAATTCTAAGCTATTAAAAAAACAAGGGGGAAAAGCGACACAATCGCCATTCCCCCTTATTTTTTCGCTTTTCGCTTTTCGCTTTTCGCTTTTCGCTTTTCGCTTTTCGCTTTTCGCTAATTAGTTATTGAAAAGATTGCTGTAATCATTTCCATCCCCTTTCGCTTCTTTCTCTGGACGGGTTTTGAAGCTATCCAAATCCAGCGACTCGGCAGAAGAAGATTTGCCAGTACCTTCCATCAGCATCAGGGTGCTCTTTTTCTCCCAATCCTCCAGCATGGCCATGCCTTGTTCTTCGAACATGCCATTTTGCAGGTCGATGGAATCCATCAATTTGGAAGACATGTCCATGAAGTTTTCCATTTCACCTACCTTGTTGGCAACATCTTCGGTGATGGCGTCCATGGCAGCATCAAACATCGCGCGCTTGTCGGGATCACCACTGATGACGCTCATCGCTGAACGCATGGCAGAGTGTGAAGTACGGATGGCTTTGCGTTCAATTTCTTTCACTTTCACCTGATCCTTGGTGTCTTCCAAGAGCACTTCGGAGTTGCTGTGCATCTTGGACAAGATGCGGTACAGGATCTCCATTTTTTGGTGCAGGGCAGCGTATTTTTCATTGCTTTCCTTCAAGCGGGCAGCTTTACGGGAAGCCAATAACATCTGCTGGTCTTTGTCCTGATCGCGGGCAACGGCAGCGAGACGCATGTTGGATTCAATCTCTTTGTTGTTGTCTTCGATCAAGGTGGTCATTTGGCGCATTTGACCACGCAACACACCGATTTGTTTGCGCATTTTACCCAGGTTGTCCTCCAGATCTTCAATGTAGTTCTTGAGGATACCGATGGGGTCAATCGTCACAAACATACCAGTCACCCAGCGCATCACACTTTTGTACATGTACCAAATGAGTGTGCGCATTTTTGGATCGAGCACCATATAAAGTATGGCTACCAATGCAACAATCATCAGTGCCAAAGTAATTGTGTTGGCAGCCAATCCGATGAGGAATGCCATATTGCTTGCAATAAGGTAGCCTACACCGGCCAAAATAGCCAGTCCAAAAAGGGCACCAGTAGTGCCTTCTGGACGAGACCAGAATGATTTTGGTTTAAATTCGGGATTTTCTAATGCCATAATCAGGTATGTTTTGGTGGCACTCAATTCTGAGTACGCTCAAAATTACAAATATTGTTGAATGTTCAGAATGTCACGGTCAATTTCGTTCATCAAGGCGCGAAGGGTGGTGTCGAAACCATTTTGGGTGTTTTCAATTTTAGCCAACTCGGCTTCGATCAAGTCATCGGCTTGTTCAACGGTAGATTGAGCAGCAGCAATTTTACCCTCTAATTCCTTGATCTTGGCTTGATGTTCCTCAATCATTTTGCGGAGTTTTTCTACCTCTACTTGCTTAGACCGCACTTTTTGATCTACTTGCTTTTGCACCGCCGCATCAAACTGAGTTTTTTCAGTAGTCAGGATGTTTTTGTAGTGCTCGGCAGTTTTTAACAACTTTTCCTTGGTCAATCCTACCGTAGCCGCAGTAGCGTAAGCTGACTTAAACATGGTGGGCTCATCCATTCCTAAACTAACCAGGTTACCAATGGACTGTTTGAACTCGATGTAGTCGAAACCGGGAAGATTGTTCTTCTCTAAGGCTTGGGTTAAAAAATTGACGCTTTTTTCGTCCAGCCCGTGATGAACGCCAAAAAGCGCTTTTAAACTTTTTTGCATGTGTCTTGACATTTCTATGGGGCGATAAAAAAATAAGTGATCATTTTGCCAGAGGATTAGATAAGAAAACGTTTCATTTCAAGTGCCTTATCTAATCCCCTGGCGCAGGAAAAATGAGCACTTGTTTTTGCCCCACTATATTGCCGCAAATTAATAGTTTTTATGCACAACAAAGCTGGAAATTTCGATTTTCCTGGATAGAACTTGGATGAAAGCGCCCGAAAAGCCTATATTTTTAAACTTTTTTGAAAAAAAGCAAGCTACTATTTGTATCGTACGATTTTTATCGTACCTTTAGATTATGAAAACCAACAAACCAGAATCAGCACATACAGGGGTGCCTACCCGGGCAGAAATGGACATTCTGCAAGTCCTGTGGGATCATGGCCCCAGTACGGTTCGTTTTGTCAATGATACTTTGAACGCACAAAAGAAAGCCGTACAGTATACCTCTACCTTGAAGCAAATGCAGTTGATGACCAAATGGGGGATGCTCCTGCGGGATGAAAGTAGCATGAAACACATCTACACGGCGGCATTGGAGGAATCCAGCACGAAGGGGAACTTGCTGGAAAATTTTGTAGATACCCATTATCAAGGATCGGTAAGTAAGTTGTTGCAATATTTTTTAGGCAACAAAAAGGCCAGTAAAACTGAGCTGGATGAAATACGCAAACTGCTAAAAGACGACGAGAGCAAGTTGTAAACCATTTGCTCCTTCAAGGGGAAAATTGTAGTCTAGAACCTCAAAAAGAAAAGACTTATGCAATGTTTATTCGCAACGTTTACCGTTTCGGACAGGCTGCTTCATGCCTTGAGTTGGACGCTGCTCCATTCGCTTTGGCAGGGCGCAATTGTAGCCTTGTGTGCAGGGGTTTTGTTTTTTGGAACTGCCTATTTGAGCGCACGCATCCGCTACAATCTTTTGCTCGGGCTAATGGTCTTATTCGTTGGAATGGTAAGTTTGACTTTTGGGGCAGAATGGGGCGAGCACGAAAAAAAGAGCAATGAAAAACCTGAGCTGCTTGCTGTATTCCAGTATGAAGGCACCACGGTAACAAGCATATTTGCGGAGCCTGCGACCATTCATTTAGACAAAAATCAGCCTTGGGTTCAGTTGTTTGAACGTTACAAGGGGCTGTTGCTTTTTGTCTGGGTTTTGGTTTTGCTGTTCAAAAGCCTCAAAATGTCTTTGGACCTTGCCTACATCTATAGAATAAGGCTAGTTAAAACCAGGCCAATGGCAGCAGTTTGGAGCTCGCGTTTGCAAGCCTTGTCCAAACAATTGGGCATCAATCAAAAGTTACGTTTGCTTGAGTCAGGGATCATTCAGGGGCCAGCCAGTTTGGGGATTTTTAAACCTTTGATTTTGCTGCCGATTGGCTTGGTCAATCATTTAACTGTTGCGCAGGTTGAAGCCATTTTACTCCATGAGTTGGCGCATATTCGCCGAAGCGATTATTTGGTCAATGTGCTGCAATGCGTGCTCGAAAATGTCTTTTTCTTCAATCCAGCACTGCTTTGGCTTTCGCATCGAATCCGAGAGGAACGCGAAAACTGCTGTGATGACCTGGCACTACAAGTGCTGCAGGACAAACAACTTTATGCACAAACACTCCTTCGCTTTCAAGAGTACCAATGGCGTGAAACACAATATGCACAGGCTTTCGGTGGGAACAAAGCGCCATTATTGACTCGGATCAAACGCATTTTGAATCGCCGGGATTATCGGGCTTTGCAGGTTTATGAAAAAATAGCTTTGGTCTTTGGTCTGCTGTGCATAGGCGTTTTTTTGATGTGGGCTAAACCTACGCCGCCAATTGAAGCTTTCGTTAATGACCCGCTGGAAGCTCAAAGTTCAAGCCCCTCGTATACGGGTGAGCTTGCGAAAAAACCAGTGATTTTAGCCCCCACAAGCCAGAAAAGCCTTTATTCTGCGCATGCCAATTCAAACCCAACTGCACAACAGTTACAGGCTGAAACGATGGCTCATTCCAACGCGCTATATGCGGAACGGCCATTAGAAGACAGCATCCCGACTTCAACAAGAGAGCTTGCCCAACTCCAAGCGGACCTGGCCTTCGCTACCAAACAATATGAACGCGAAAAAAGCAGATACGATAGCATCAACGCCCTGGTTGAAAAAACGGTGGATAGGGTGGCAGCTCAGGTGACACAAAGTTCCAAGAACAGTGTGTTTCAAGACCACGTACTCAGCTCACTTGGCGTTGATCTAATTGCAGATGGCATCGTCAAAGATGCAAAAGCGCTGCGTTCTTATCGACTGGATGAAGGTACTTTTAAAGTGAATGGCCGAAAACTACCCCGGGCGATCATGGAAAAGTACCAAAAAAACTACATTCGAAATCCATTGAAAGGCAATTACCTCCGCATCACGAAGTCGAATCAACAAACGTATGTGCAACGGATAGATAATTCTCAATCCAATCAATAATCGATCCTTCAAACCCTTTGTGTATGAAAAAGTACATTGTTCAAGCTGCTCTGGGGTTCCTTATCAGCTTAATCTCTACTGCTGTTCTCCCACTTTGTGCCCAGACTACAGATACCTTGAAAAATTCGTCACAAGTATCCCAACTGCGCGCAGAACTGCTGCAAATCCAGGAGCGTTGTGCCTCAATTAAAGCCAAAGCGGATAGCCTGGAGGCAGTGGTAAAAAACACAAGGCACGATCAGGAGTATTGGTCTGCAATGCTTCAACCAGACAAGAATTGCTGTGGTGAACAATCTGCTGAACTCAGAGCTGATATGGTTCAGGACAAACTGATCAAAAAGGAATCTGCTTTGCGGTCTTATCATCTTGACTTGGAAGTTTTTAGGGTCAATGGGCAAAAACAATCCCCGGAAATAACCAAAAGATACCAGGAAAAATATTTGACCCGAAAGCCAAATGGAGACCGTACTGCCTCGATGACTTACACCGTGGGAGGTTTTTTGGGAATTAGACGTTGATGCACCTGAGTATGGCTCATGTTTCTCGCTACTTATTAACCCAACTCGACATGAACAGCATATTTGCGGCCAGTTTTTTTTCGGAAAGATTGCTAAAAACCATCAGTTGGACCTTGGTGCATTCCTTGTGGCAAGGGCTTGCTATTGCCCTGCTTGCGGCATTTATTTTGCTTGCTACTCCAGGTCGGAAGGCATTGCTACGCTATAATCTATTGTCCACTTTGATGCTCACCTTTGTAGCTGGAACAATCGCCACTGCAATCATTGAGTGGAATTTTTTTGAATACGCAGGACTTATTCCCAGGATAAAATATTTGGGTGCCTTGGCAGTTCCAATGGACATCCTCGATTCAGCCCAAATTGCCCAAGCCCAAAGTTGGTTCAAAACGAATGTACACAGGCTAAGTAGTTTGTTTGAGCAAAATCAACTAATCCTCGTCAGTATGTGGATCCTGATTTTGAGCATCAAAAGCCTCAAAATGGGACTGGATGTGTGGCAAGCTTTCCGCATGCGGTGGTACAAAACCTATCAAGCTTCACTTCTTTGGCGAAATCGCCTGGAAGCATTGGCTGGCCAAATCAAGGTAAATCGCCGGGTAATGCTGTTGGAATCAGCCCTGGTCTCAGGCCCGGCCACCCTGGGCTTTTTAAAACCCTTAATTCTGATTCCAGTCGGCTTGTTAAACAATTTGCCAGCCGAACAGGTCGAAGCCATCCTGTTGCACGAGTTGGCGCACATTCGCCGGAGCGATTATTTGGTCAATTTTATCCAGTGTTTGTTGGAAAACGTCTTCTTTTTCAACCCTGGTCTGCTGTGGGTTTCTAACCTCATCCGCCAAGAACGCGAAAACTGTTGTGATGACCTGGCCATCGCAGCGATGAAAAACAAAACCATCTACGTCAACGCCCTGGTGGCTTTTCAAGCGTATAAACTTCATGGAGCTAAATATGCCCTGGCCTTTGCCGGGCAAAAAGCGCCTTTACTTGATCGGGTAAAGCGCATCATCAATCACCACAACTACAAAACATTAAGTATTATGGAGAAGATCTCATTACTGGCGACAGTACTGCTCATCAGCGCAGCGACTTTTTTGTCTTTGCACAACACCCAAGCTCAGACGCCTCGTGAAAATCGAATTGCTTCTTTTAGCAACATCAATGTAAGTGGCAGCGGCACAGAAAGTAGTCCACAAATCATGTTCCTACAAGACGTAAATGGCAAAACCTACAGCATCAAACGAGTGGATAAAAAAATACAGGAAATGTACGTGAACGGTGAAAAACTGGGCGAAGACAAATACGCCGATTACGAAGCCGTAATCCAGGAAATTGACGAACAAATGGAACGCGATCGAGCTCAAGCTGAATTGGATCGCCAACAAGCTGAGCGCGACCGGGAGCAAGCAGGTCGGGATCGTGAACAAGCCGAAAGGGATCGAGCTCAAGCCATGCGTGATCAGGAACAGGCCAAACTCGATCGTGTTCAATCTGAAAAAGATAGATTGCAAGCTGAGCGTGACCGGGAACAATCCGTACGTGATCGGGCCCAAGCTGAAAAAGACCGTCTTCATGCCAATCTGGACCGCGAGCAAGCCATGCGCGACGATGTACAAGCAAAACGTGACCGGGAGCAGGCCGTAAAAGATCGTGCTCAAGCGGATCGGGATCGTTTGCAGGCTGAAAAAGACCGCCAACAGGCTGAGTTAGACCGCGTCCAAGCGGAGAAGGATCGCATCCAGGCCGAAAAAGACCGCAAGCAAGCGGAAGAAGATCGGAAAATGATGCTTAGTATGGCGCAGGATATGATCAGTGATAAATTGGTCAAGGACAAAGATGCTATTAATAGTTTCAGGCTGACCAACGACGAATTTTGGCTGAATGGGGTCAAACAATCGGCCCAATTGCACGCCAAATACAAGGCCAAATACATCAAACAAGCCAATTATCAGATCAACTACGGCCATAATGGTGTAAATGGTGGTAGTGGTTTATGGTTTTCCAAGGGTAGCATCAAGGAATAATAATCTAAGGTGAATCCCTAAGGTGAACTAAGGTGCCTTAGGTGGTGAATATCCGTCCTGCTCCGCAGGACTTTTTTTTCTTTTCACCACCTAAGACACCTAAGACACCTTAGGGATTCACCTTAGAAAGTATGCGCCTGCGGCGCTGGTATTACTTCTTCTTCAACTTCATCGCCACCGGATCCCAATTGATCACTTTCTGCGCAAAGTAACTCTCATTACAAGCCAGCGCAGGCCCGGCAGCCCGGAAGCCCACAATCGGATCTTCAATCGTGCCCTGGCTACCTTTGCGGATGTTTTCGAAGAAATTGCCGAAATGTAAGGCGTGACCATCTTCACCCTTAGGCGCTTCATACTTGATTTCTTTGACCGGCTCGGCTTTGCGGGTATCTTCTGGATACTTGGCATCGTACTGCTTCACAAACTCCTTTTGGGTTCCATCCGGGAAAGTGAAATAGCTGTCGTAACCACCATAACCTGGTGCCTGGGCCAGCTTCTTTTTGGTCAAAGTCAGGCGACCATTGCCAAACAGAATTTCCCCTTCATCCCCGATGATGCGGGTGCTGTTGTTGATGGAGCCCGCATTGGCAAAATTGACGCGGTAAACGGCCTGGAAGGCACCATGTTGGGCAGTTTGCGGGTAATCCATCACCGAAACCAATACGTCGGGCACATCGCGGCCATCTTTCCAGTGGTACAAACCTCCAGATGAATAAATCCGGGTTGGGCCAACCGAATTGGTGATGTAATGGGTGCTGGTGAGCAGGTGTACAAACAAATCGCCAGCCACCCCGGTGCCGTAATCGCGGTAGTTGCGCCAGCGGAAAAAGCGCGT
This sequence comes from Saprospiraceae bacterium, assembly GCA_027486765.1. Classification (GTDB taxonomy): domain Bacteria; phylum Bacteroidota; class Bacteroidia; order Chitinophagales; family Saprospiraceae; genus Haliscomenobacter. The sequence goes on along the minus strand of JAIXOO010000510.1, from coordinate 1,362 downwards.
GGCGTCAAAGGGGCGTTTGGGCGCATTGCCCAGGAAGGTATCCCAATCCACGGTTTCGGTAGAGGCATCGGGTGGGATGGAGTAGTTCCAGGCACCGATCGCGTTGAAGCGGTCGCTGTTGGATTCCATGTAATTGATGGCCCCAATTTCACCGGCGGCAATCATCCGGCGAGCTTCGGCGGCGTCGGAACCACTAATGCGTTGACTACCTACCTGCATGGTTTTACCCGATTTTTTCCAGGCATCAATCACGCCGAGTCCTTCGGAAATCTGCTTGACCATCGGCTTTTCGCAATACACGTGTTTGCCTGCGGCCAGGGCGTCGATGGCGATTTTGGCGTGCCAATGGTCGGAAGTCACAATCAGTACGGCATCGACATCAGGCCGTTGCAAAATTTCGCGGTAATCGCGGGTGGTGAAAAGTTGTTGCCCAAAATCAGCTTTGGCGCGTTCCAGGCGACCCTTGTACAAATCAGCCACAGCAACCAATTCCACATCTGGATTTTTTAATGCTGCACGGGTGTCGTAATGCCCCTGGATGCCCATGCCGATGGTGGCGATCCGAATTTTGTCAGCAGGGCTGACTTTCATGTCTTTGATCAGGTGGAAAGGTTGGATCGCAGCAACGGGTGCCACGGCAGCCATTTGCTGGATAAACCTTCGACGTGCTATTTTTTTCATCACTTGTCTTTTTGTAGGTAGGAAAGAAGCTCTAAGATGAAAAAAACTGCGGATTATTTTCAGAAATGATTTTAAACAAGCGGATAAAATCGCTTAATGACCTGATTCCTCATCTGAATGTTTGAGGGGCAGCGCAATTCCGATACCCAACAAAGGGCCTTGGTTGTAGGCCGTTTTTTCTTCTGGCAACAAATCTGTCAATCCCAGGTAGTAGCGAAAATCGATCTGGATTTTGACCCCATTGCGCCCGATGCTTTCAATGCCCAGGCCTTGATAAGTGCCAAATTCCCAACGGCGAATGCCCAATTGTTCCCAAGGAATGACAGCCTGATGGGCATCGCCATTTTCATAAGACACCAAGGCTTCTGCTTCCATCCCGCGTGACAGAGTTGGACCAAATATGGCGAAAATGCGCAATTGTTCAAACTTGAATCCGAATTTCAGCAAGGCACTGGCTTCTATCGCCCCCATTAGTGGTTGGAAATAGTGGCTACCATCGGGAAGTGCCTTACTGACGGTAACGTTTTCACGCCGAACGTAGCCAAATTCAAGCTGTTTGGCTAAGAATTTTCGTTCCCAGGAGCATTGAATCACCCCGCGGACCTGCAAATTGCTTGGCCATCCGGAACCATTGAATCCGATATAGGTTTGACTTTGAGCGAGCAGGGTAGGAGCGTAGCC
>JAIXOO010000013.1 GCA_027486765.1 Saprospiraceae bacterium | reverse complement strand
CCTACCACCTCATTGTTTTCTTTAACCAACAAATGGTGAATGCCATTTTTCAACATCAAATTGGCTGCGGTAGCGGTAGAGTCATCATTGTTGATGTAACATAATTTGGTACTCATTACGCTCATTACGGGTAAAGTCGAATCCTTCACGTTGCGCAGGTCGCTGTCGGTTACAATGCCCATGATGTCTGCATCCGAACCCTCATCGGTAATGGGCACAGCACCGATGTCGTGTTTGCTCATTAATTTCCTTAAATCTTGCACGGTAGTCTCTACAGTGGCCATGACGACCGGACTACTCATGAGTTGCTTAATGGTCTTCATCAGTGGTATGGCTTTATAAGTGATCAATAGTAGGTTTGCTCTAATCTTTGCAAGATTATGATCGTATTGCAAAGATTTTAGTCATGGCCAAGAGTGATTTTGGTCATGGCAGTCAATAGCCGTGTTTGGTTATTAGCGTTGCAAGAGTTGGGGTTTTGCAGCAGCGAAAAGGGCTATAAATAAATTCAAGGTGATTGGAGAGGATCTTTCAAACTCCCTCAATTTAAAGCTATTGGGGGATTAATGCAAGGTCATATCGAGAAAAAAATCATCGATTGCACGTTTTTAACACATCAGCTGTTTGAGACTTTCCAGCCTATCGGCGGTGGTGGCGGCTTTGTCCCTGTGCCAACGCACAATTCGGGGAAAACGCAACGTAATACCCGATTTATGACGCTTGGAAAACTGAATCCCTTCAAAAGCCAGCTCAAACACCAGCTCGGGCTTCACACTGCGCACAGGGCCAAAACGCTCCAGGGTATTTTGGCGAATCCAGGTGTTGATTTCGTGGTATTCCGCATCGCTCAAGCCCACATAAGTTTTGGTAAAAGGTACCAATTGCTCGCCGTCCCAAACGGCAAAAGTAAAATCTGTGTACAAATTTGTGTTCTCAGCATTTCCACTTTGGGCATAAATCAATACAGCAACTACGGTGTGGGGATCTACCTTCCATTTCCACCAATTGCCCTGCTGGCGACCAGTGCCATAAGGAGAATTTTTGCGCTTGAGCATCAGCCCGATGCTGTTCAATTCACGCGAACGGGCCCGTTCTGCCTCCAGGGCTGACCAAGACTCAAAAGGTATCGCGGCGGATATTTGTAAAACTCCGCCACATAGGTATTCCTGCACCAGTGCTTCGAGTTGCACCCGCCGCTCAGCCAAAGGGCATTCTCGCCAATCCTCCCCCTGCCACTCCAATAAATCATGGGCACGAAACACCACTGGAGCTTGTTGGAGCACACTTTTGCTCAGGTTTTTGCGGCCAATGCGCGCTTCTATTGCTTGAAGAGGCAAAACTTGCCCATCCTTAAAAGCTAAAATTTCCCCATCAATGACGGTACCATTCGGCAGGGTGGTTTTAAAAATCTGGAACTCGGGAAATTTGTCGCTTAACAGTTCTTCTCTGCGCGACCATACAAACACTTCGCCACCCCGTACGACGATTTGCCCTCGGATGCCATCCCAAAGGTATTCTGCCAGCCATTCAGTGGCATCACCCAGGCTTTCAGGTGCCTCGTCCAGGGCATAGGCCAGAAAGAAAGGGTAGGGCTTAGAGGGATCGTTTACGGCTTGGCCAGCCAAGACCAATTCTTCAAACGTGGTGGAGTCGGGCGTCCAGTCGCCCAGCAGGCGATGTGCCAGCACACTTTCCTCTTGGCCCATAGCTTTAGCCAGGGCTTTGACCATGATCGTTTGGGCGATACTCATGCGGAAACCGCCAGTGATGAGTTTGTTAAAAATGAAGCGCTCGTCAGGGTTCAATTGTGCCCAGGCGGCCTGTACCTGCACCCGGCGCTGAGCTTCTTCGAGATCGGCCAGTTCACGGATGTAATCAATCCAGTAGCTGAGGCTTTCCTGAACTGGCCTTGGTGGATTGGGCAATATGAGGCTAATGGTTTCGGTCAAATCACCGACGACCTGGAAAGAGGCTTCAAAAAGCCAGTCGGGTACATTTGTATATTCCTGAGCCCACTCGCGCAATTGGGCTACATTGACGCTGCGTTTGGGCCTATGTTGGGAGAGCAGCAAGGCAATGGCCCACAATTTATCTTTCGCCGCGGCTTCCTGGAAATAATTGGCCAGTGCCCCCACCTTGTCATCGGTTTGGGTACTTTGCTCCAATCTTTGAAAAAGCTGTACGAAGTTTTGCATGCTCAATTAAAGACTCAAGCCAGCTCTGCCAATTCCATCCAACGCATTTCCTTTTCTTCGATTTGGCCCGTCAATTGATTGATTTCCTGCGAATACTTTTTGATCTCATCCGGGGTCAAATCTGTACGGTTGAATTGATCCGCTACTTGCGCCTTTTTTTCCTCCAGTTTCTGGATTTCTTTTTCGATGCGGTTCATTTCTTTGCGTTGGTCAAAAGTCAGGCCGGGTTTGGTTTCCTTTTGTTCGTCCTTGGCCTTTTGTTGCTCGGCTTTGTCCTGGCGGCGTTGTTCGCGTTCTTTTTCGCGCTGGATTTCGCGGTATTCGCTGTAGTCACCGTTGAAGTCGCGGATTTGGCCATTCCCTTCAAATACAAAAAGGTGCTCCACCACCTTGTCCATAAAGTAGCGGTCGTGCGTCACGATGATCACGCAGCCCGGGAATTCGAGCAGGAAGTCTTCCAGGATATTGAGGGTGAGGATGTCCAGATCGTTGGTGGGCTCATCCAGGATCAGGAAGTTGGGGTTGCGCATCAGGATCATCAGTAAAAACAGGCGGCGACGCTCCCCTCCACTCAATTGAGATACATAGACCAACTGTTGTTTGCGGCTAAACAAAAAACGTTCCAGTAGTTGAGCGGCGCTGAGTTTGAGTCCTTTTTCCAGGGGGATGTATTCGGCAATGTCTTGCACCGCGTCGATGACCCGTTTGTCTTCTTTGAGCTGGATGCCATCCTGGGTGTAATAACCGAAGAGGGTGTTGTCGCCTTGCACAACCTTGCCGGTATCGGGGCGAATTTCACCAGTGAGGATTTTGAGGAAGGTCGTTTTGCCCACGCCGTTGGGGCCTACAATGCCGACCCGCTCAAAAGGGCGAAACTTGTAGTTCATGCCCTCCACGATCTTTTGATCCTTAAAATTCTTGCCAACGTTGTGCAGTTCCAGCACCTTTTTGCCCATGCGCTGGCCTTTGATGTCGATTTTCATCTCTTTTTCGACGGTGACGCTGGATACTTTTTCGTTGAGGTCGCTGTACGAATCTACCCGTGACTTGGCCTTGGTGCTGCGGGCTTTGGGTTGGCGGCGCACCCAGTCCAGTTCTTTTTTGAGCAGTTTGCGGTCTTTCTCCAGCTCGATGTTTTCGTTTTCGGCGCGGGCGGCTTTTTTCTCCAAAAAATCCGAATAATTGCCGCTGTATTTATACACCTGACCTTGATCCAATTCCACGATCTGGTTGCAAACCCGTTCCAGGAAATAGCGGTCGTGGGTCACCATCAGGATGGTAAAGTTGGGCTGGGCCAGGTATTCTTCCAACCACTCAATCATATCGAGGTCCAGGTGGTTGGTAGGCTCATCGAGGATCAAAAAATCGGGATCGGCCAGGATCATGCGCACCAGAGCGAGGCGTTTTTTTTGCCCGCCCGAAAGGGTCCGTACTGGCTGGGCATGATTGTTGATTCGAAAGCGGGTGAGCAGTTCTTTTAGTTTGGCGTCGAGGTCCCAGGCTTTGAGGTCGTCCATTTGGGTCATGGCCGCCTGCAGGATGGTTTCGTTGTCGCTTTGCAGCAAGGCCTCTTCGTAAGCTTTGATCGCATTGAACGCTGGATTGTCTGCATCCAAAGCCGCTTCAATGATGATGTGGTTGGGGTTGAACTCCGGGTCTTGAAACAAAAAGCCTACCCGGGCATCGCGGTGCATGATCATGCGGGCTTGCTCGCCTTCAGACTTTTCCAGCCCCGCTACTACTTTGAGCAAAGTGGATTTGCCGGAGCCGTTTTTGGCCACGAGTCCCACTTTTTGGTTTTTGTTGACTTGCAGGTTGATGTTTTGGAAGAGTACTTTTTCCCCGTAGGTCTTGGTCACGTTTTCCAGCGTCAGGTAATTCACGGTCTGTGGATTTTTTAGGGCGCGAAGATAGGAAAAAAATGGGGGAGTTCATTGGCTTGTATGGATGGGCTAAAACTTGTATTTTTGAACCAGAACAAATTGAATGATGACTACACAAACATTGATTGAGCAATTTATCGAAATAAATCCCAAGGTGATGATGGGTAAGCCCGTGATTAAAAATACACGGATTACGGTGGAATTGATTTTGGAAAAGTTGGCCATTGGGGAGTCGTTTGAAGGGATTTTGGAAGAGCACCCGAGGTTGGAGAAGGAGGGAATTTATGCGGCTTTGGCGTTTGCGGCCTTTTCATTGAGGGGTGAAATGTTGATACTTACTGCCGCATGAAATTTCTTGCTGACGAAGGTGTAGATAAAAGTTTGGTCACTTTGTTGAGGCAGAGTGAATGGGATGTTTTTTATGTAGCTGAATCAGCCAGTAGTCTGGAGGATGAGTTGGTTCTGGAGTTAGCCAATTCAGAAAGCCGAATATTAATTACGCGTGACAAGGATTTTGGGGAGTTGGTCTATCGTTTACAAAAAGTACATTCAGGGATCATTTTGGTTAGAATGGAGGAATTGCCTTCGATTTCACGGTCGCAAAAGGTGTTTGAATTCATCCATGAAAATTTGGATAAATTGGAAGGGCATTTTATTGTGATTCAGTCTGGACGTGCAAGGGTTAGGAAGTTGGTGAGTTGACTTTTTCTCAAGAAGCAATTTTTACAGCTTTGAAACAATTCCCCCTTTTGTGCTATTTTTATAAAACCAACCCAAATCCATGATGCCAACAGCTACCCATATTTCCCTACGCACCCGCTATACCCAAATACGCCAGCAATCCGAACAACTCTGCGCCCCCCTCGCCACCGAAGATTACGTGGTGCAGCCCATCCCCGATGTGAGTCCGCCCAAGTGGCATTTGGGGCATACGACCTGGTTTTTTGAAAACTTTTTGCTCGTACCTTATCTGAAAGGCTACACCGTTTTTAATCCAAAATATCCGTATTTCTTCAACAGCTATTACGAAAGCCAGGGACCACGCGTACACCGCAGCCATCGGGGGAACATGACCCGCCCTTCGGTAGAAGACATTTACCAGTTTCGGCAGCATGTGGATCTGCATCTCCTGGAGTTGATTGATCAAATCGAAAACAGCAGCGAAGCATGGGCGCGGGAAGCGAGCTTCACACTAGAAGTAGGCCTGCAGCACGAACAACAGCACCAGGAGCTACTTGTGACCGACATCAAATACATCCTCGGCAACAATCCACTTTTTCCCGCATATGACTCCCACGAACTACCAAGAGCTGAAGTCGTTCGCCTGGCCAAGTGGATTGAAATGGACGCGGGTTTGTATACCATTGGCCACAGTGGGGACGATTTTTGCTGGGACAATGAACTCAGCGCCCATCAGGTTTACCTCCAGGAATATGCCGTCCAGGATCGCCTGGTGACCAATGGCGAATACCTGGAATTTATGCTGGCTGGTGGTTATGACAACCATGAACATTGGCTGGCAGAAGGCTGGGATTGGGTAAAAGGACTGGAAAGTAAATCGCCATTGTATTGGTACGCGGTAGAAGGAAAAGCTTGGCACCATTATACTTTGCAGGGATTTCGACCCGTCGATTTGAATTTGCCCGTCACCCACGTCAGTTATTTTGAAGCGGATGCCTTCGCGCGCTGGAAGGGCTTGCGCCTGCCTACCGAGCAGGAATGGGAAGCGGCCTGCCAGGTTGCTGAACCACAAATTAGCGGCAATTTTTTGGAACAAAACCATTGGCATCCTCGTGGTGTTGGTCAAAAAGTGGCCACTCAGTTTTTAGGTGACGTATGGGAATGGACGGCCAGCGCCTATTTGCCATACCCCAATTACCCGCGTTTCAAGGGCGCTTTGGGGGAATACAACGGCAAGTTTATGATCAACCAGATGGTGCTGCGCGGCGGTTCTGTGGCTACACCGCAGTCGCACATGCGCATCAGCTACCGCAATTTTTTCCAAACCGACAAACGTTGGCAATTCACCGGAATCCGTTTGGCCCGCTAAAGCTACATTATGCCTTCTATACTCGAAACGCCTACAACATTGTCTGACTTTGCCCAAGACACCCTCATGGGCCTGAGCAGCCAACCTAAATATTTGTTGTCCAAATACTTCTACGACGCGGCTGGTGATCGACTTTTCCAAGACATAATGGAACTGCCAGAGTATTACCTGACCCGCTGCGAAGATGAAATTTTGCGTACCTATTCAGCAGAATT
>JAIXOO010000105.1 GCA_027486765.1 Saprospiraceae bacterium | reverse complement strand
TTGGCCGAACGCAACCGCCTGCTGATGCAAGCCGTGGAGCAACTGCCCGAGGACCAACGCACCATCGTCATCCTCAAAGAGCTGGACGGCTTGAAATTCAGAGAAATTGCTGACTTGTTGCAGATTTCCGAAAATACCGCCAAGTCACGCCTTTATGTAGGACTCAAAAACCTCAAACAAATTTTGACGCAACAGCGCCTGATCAAAGAGATGTACTATGAAGAATGAAGATGAAATCATCAAACTGATGGATCTCCTGTATGGCGAAGGGGCTGCGGATGCAACAGCAGACAAAGCCTGGTTGCAGGAGCATCCCGAATTGGCACAGGAACTGGAGGACTTGCAAGAAGTGCGTGGCGCTTTGCAAAACATACCCGTACCTGATGCGCCCATGATGCCCTGGCTGATGCCAACAGCAACCGCCCCGGCACCGCTGATCCGCAAATTGAGTTGGCCTTATTGGGCCGCGGCTTCTATTGCCCTGGTGGTATTTGGGTTTTTATTGGCCAAAATTCAGGTGCGTTTTGATGCAGGGGAAATGACCATTGCCTTTGGCAAAACCCCCAAGCCAGCCCAAATCCAGGCCGTACAGCCACAAACCAATGCCCTGACCGCTGCGGATACCCAGGCCATCCAGGAATTGGTGCGGGCCGAATTGGCTTCCCATTACACCCAATTGGAACAAACCATCGCCTCGGCTCAGGTCAACTTGCGCAAGGACAACGATACCCAACGCCTGCAACTGGTCAACCAACTGCAAAGTGAGTTGAGTGCACTCAACAAACAACAGCAAGAGGAACTGACTTCCTTGGTTGCAGCGACTCAGGCAGATAACCTGGGTAAAATGGTCACCGCGATGAACGATGCCCACACTCAACAACAGGAAAAAATCAAGTGGGTGTTGCAGCAGGGATTCATCGATTGGAACATCAAACGGGAGAAAGACCTGGATCGCATCAAAGACGAATTCAACAAAGTGTATGCTCAGGTGCACTACCAAAGGCAGGAGCAAGACAAGTTTAATCGTGTAATCATTCAACAAACCAACAATTAAAGCTATGAAAACATATCTTTTGCTAGGGGCAATCTTTGGCGCTCAATTTGTTCTTGTTGCTCAAAAGCCTGCTAAAATAGAGGTAGAGCCTAAAAAAAAACTGGAAGTCAATGAATTGAATAGAGAGAAGCCAAAACTGGACACTTTGGTTTTTAAATCCACAGAAGGGAACGCCATTGGCACCACCACTCTTAGTCGCCCCCGGGCATGGTCTCCAGGGCCAGCCTTGGCCTATACTCAGTTTAAGCAAGAAGAGAATACCAATCGGGTGCTCACTGCAGTAGATAAGGAAATTGAAATTGTCTGTGGCGTCTTGCAGAAAATAATTCAGCAAGAGTTCAATGTAGGGGATACCGCGATTAATGTTGATAAAATCAAAGGCAGTTATATCGCAGGTAGTGGCGCATTGTTTACGATCTCGCAGCATGTCCCTTTTTACCGAAGTCCAAGACTGTTAGGCGTTAATGGCAGCATTATGGGGTTTGGAGCACAAGGTATGACCTTTTATTCCCCTGATGAGTTAGCACGCCGAGGATTTGGAAGTAGTGGACAAAACCGGTATGAGGCAAAGGCACCCACTCGCAATAAGAACCAAAACTTAGATGACCTGCTGGCCGAACAACCCTCAATTTACGGAGTCATAACCCCCAACGCAATGAGCACCATGGGCGATTCCGTTGAGATTGAATCTGGTCAGAACGGCGGATATAGAATAAGTACCAAGGGATCTGTGATGCAACATACCAATGCCTATGGGCAATTGGCCAAAACCCAGGACAGTGTTTTTGCTTCAAAAATTCCTCGCATGAAAAAAGTGTTGGAAAAATTTTTAGCCGAATACACTATTCTTTTGAGCAAACTGAAGCCCGAAGAAAAAATCTGGGTAAACTGGAGCATCAAAGAAGACTATTGGGGCATTGAGCCGGGCAAAATGGCTTGTGAATTGAGCAGTAGAATTGCAAAACAAGATATGCTGGATTTGCGGGCAGCCAAGTTGGATCAGGCTAAGTTTGCCGAGAAAATTCAATACTCCGTGACCCGTTGTGCGACCCAACAGCAAAGCAACCCTGAAGTGGAAGTTTTTTCTGCCATTTTAGATCGGCTTTATTCGGCAGAGGTTTCTCAGAACTTGATTCAATGTGGAGGACTTAATGCCGATGTCGTCGGTGGATTTGGATATGTGTTTAAACTGAATTTGATGCCTACGGCAGTTGGATTAACCGAAGTTCAAGTAGATCAGCTTACCGGAGTTTATCGGGTTAGTCCTCTAAACAAAGAAATCAGTAAGGAAGAAATTGACAATAAGGTGAAAGCGTTCAAAGCGGAATTTCCTGGTCAATTGCTGGAATATGGTAGGATCATTAAAGGCCTTAAAGCCGGTGAGATCCTGAAAGTTGACGTTACAGTGGGCAATAGTGGTGGGGCATTGTGGGATACATCGGCAGGAACCATCAAGCAGCTTTCTTATACGGTACCCCAAACACTGATCCGCGATTATGATACGGGTAAGTTGAAATTGGAGGACGCGGTGAAGTTGATTCAGGTGGAGGAAAAGTAGCATTGTTTTGTATGCATAACTTCTGAGGTGTCCCTATGGTTTCTCAGGTTTCTTAGGTGGTGAAAAAGAATAAGCTTGCGCGACAAGAATTTTTCACCACCTAAGAAACCTAAGAAACTGTAGATACACCACAGGAAGAGCGACATTTTTTGCGCAATTTCTCACCGCGCTTCCTCAATCGTCCGAAAAGTCAAATTCACCCTTGGACTCCCCACTGTCTTTGTCGGCGGCAAACGGTGCAACCAATACGTCTGCGTCTTCCCCTTCATCACCAGCAAACTGCCGTGCTCCAGCAGAATCCCGATCGTTTCTTTACTCGACTTATGTTTAAACGCAAACTTGCGCTCCGCCCCAAAACTCAGCGAGCCAATCGCCCCATCCTTTTTCAAGTCCTTTTCCCCATCACTGTGCCAGGCCATACCTTCTTCACCGCTGTGGTAGAGGTTGAGCAAGCAAGAATTGTAGGTTTCGCCCGTTTTTTCCTCGGTGATTTTTTTCAATTCCAGCAACTCCGCTGTCCAAGGCAAGGCGCGTTTGGTGATTTTGGAATAAGTGTATTCAAAATCTGTTTCGGCATACCAGGCCACCTTGCGCTTGGTGGTGATCAGTTTGCCAAACATCAGGGCCTCGTCGTTCCGCCATTCAATCTTGTGCAGCAATTGCTGGTAGTACTGATCCGCTTCCTCCTGGGTGAAGATCTGGCCATAATAATTGACAATCCCGTCTTTCGGTAGCAGGTTGATGGTCACATCTGTATGTTTACTGAACAAGTCCATGTTTCCATTTTTGGTATTCACTCCTCATACAATGCCCACAAGGGCGGAAACCACTTTCGATGGCTTCGGCTGCGGAGGCAAAAAAGACCCGGTTGGCCCGTTTCATTCTTTTGCCCGAAGCGCAATGTAAGGTGCCGTAAATTTTTAATTGTTTGTTGCCGCCCAAAACGATGGCTTTGCTGTGAATGGCCCGCTTCAATTCGGCGTCACTGATGCATTCATGAAACAGCATCGGCCTTAATTTGTTTGCGTTTTCGCGCCCTCCCAACCAATCATCGCCGTTTTGCGCGTAGGCCCCCACATATAGCCCCCAAAGGTTCCCGTTGATTGAATCACCCGGTGGCAAGGAATCAAAAAAGCCACCGGATTGCTGCCAATGGCGGTGCCAACAGCGCGGGAGGCATTCGGGTTGCCAATTTTTTGGGCGATGGTGCCGTAGGTGGCCAGTTGCCCCATCGGGATTTTGAGCAGGGTTTCCCACACTTTGAGTTGGAAGTCGGTGCCTTTCAGGTGTAACTTGATTTCATGCAGTTTGCTCCAGTCGTTTTGAAAAATGAACAGGGCATTTTGCTGAATCATGTCCAGTTTTCGACTGAATTCGGCATGGGGGAAATGTGCCTGGAGTGCTGAAAACGCCGTAGGCTCGTCTTCATAAAAGCCCATGAAACAAACCCCTTTATTGGT
>JAIXOO010000456.1 GCA_027486765.1 Saprospiraceae bacterium | reverse complement strand
GGCGCAGCCAACGTCAACATCGGAACCTACTGGCTATGCAATTTCCCTGCTTACGATCTGATTTCTGATCTGACAGTTACTTGCGGAAGTACAGTACTTGAACCAGGTAACGTAGTTGTCGTTAAAGGAAAAAATGTTGGTGTAAACCCCGCCGATGGCGAAATGGGCATTTACACCAATTCCAGCTTCGGCAGTGCAGCTGGATTAATTGATTATGTAGAATGGGGTAAAACTGGACACCGCCGTGCTACGTTAGCCATCGCTAACGGCATTTGGCCTGCCAATTCGTTTGTACCTGCGTTTACCAGCAACCAAACCCTCCAAGCAAGTGGCAACGCCAATGCGCCAGCGGATTGGAAAGCAGCTGCACCAACCCTTTGTGACCTGCCAAGTCCAAATTTGTCTTTGGCCAATAATTCCAAGCTTGGTGCAATATTGGTGGATTCAACCGGAAAGACCCTATACTTTTTCACCAGAGATGCCAAAAAAGACACCTCTTTTTGTACTGGAAACTGTGCAATTACCTGGCCGATTTTTTACAAAGAAAAACTGGTATTGGGCAGTGGACTGAAGGCTAATGATTTTAGCAGCATAACCAGGCCGGATGGGAAAAAACAAACTTTGTATAAGGGTTGGCCACTATACTACTATGCAAGTGATGCCAATGCAGGCGAAACCAAAGGGGAAGGAGTAGGCACTTTTTGGTACGTAGCCAAGCCCGATTACAAGGTCATGATCATGGATGGCAGCCTCAAAGGGCTGGATGGAATAACCTACACCAGCAAGTACGTGCCAGGCACGGAACGTGTGAAATACCTGGTGGATGCTTATGGCCGCACCTTGTATACTTTTACCAGGGATTCGTTGTTGAAAAATAAATTCACCAATTCTACTTTCAGCAACAACCCCGTTTGGCCAATTTACAATGATACCTTAAAAGCGATTCCGACAGGCACCAGTGATACGCTGTATAAGACAATTACCGTTTTTGGCCGGCAACAACTGGCCTTCAAAGGCTGGCCTTTGTATTATTTTGGGCAGGATAGCGTACGCGGTCAAACCAAGGGGGTTTCTGTACCTGTAGCAGGCCGTTGGCCAGTAGCATCGCCTACATTAGCGTTTGCACCTTCCGCTACCACTGCTGTTCAGGAAGCTTTCCGGGATAAGTTGAGTATGCGCTTGAGCCCCGTTCCAGCCAATGAATCACTATTGGTGGAGGTTAACTCTGAAATTGCTGGCGAAGCGGTGGGTACCTTGTACAACCTCAATGGCCAAGCCATGAAGCAATTCAATTTCCGCTTGTATGAAGGAAAAAATCAAAGCAGGGTAGATGTTTCTTCCCTGGCCGGAGGGCTTTATTTGTTGTCTTTGACGATAGATGGACAACCTGCGGCGTATGAAAAGATAATTAAGTATTAGTACTGATTGTTGAAAGGGTAAGCCACTTCCTTAGAAATGGCTTACCCTTCTACTGTTTTTACATCTGCTTCTTCCGCTCCCAATGATTCAAATCCTCAATTTCCTGCAAAATGTACAAATAGTTCTCATACCGCAGGGAACTGATCTCATCCTTTTCCACCGCTGCTTTTACCGCACATTTGGGTTCATTGCGGTGCAAGCAGGCACCACCAAAGCGACACTGGGGCGAGAGGGCAAAAATCTCGCGGAAATTATGCGCTACCTGATTGGGCTCCAAGTGAATAAAACTGAGGGTTTTAATCCCTGGCGTATCGATGATTTGTCCACCCATGTCCAGCGGGTGCATTTCAGCAAAAGTAGTGGTGTGCTGCCCCTTGCCAGACCAATCCGAAATTTCACCTACACGCAATTCTAAATTGGATTGGATTTGATTGAGCAAACTCGACTTCCCCACCCCCGACTGGCCGCTCAGCATGGTGACTTTGTCTTTCAGTTGAGCCTTCAGTTCAGCTACCCCATCGCCAGTCATGGCCGAAGCCAAAATAACGGTATAGCCCAGGCCCTGGTATAGGTCTTCTAAATAGGCGTAAACCTCCAAGTCTTCATCCCCGTACAAATCCGCTTTGTTGAATACAATGATGGTGGGAATCTCATAGGGTTCTACCATGAGCAAAAAACGATCGATGAACCCTTGTTTCAGCTTTGGGTGGGTGATGGTGGTGACCAAGAGGGCCTGATCGATGTTGCTGGCTAAAAGATGCAGATCGTGTTTGCGGCGAGGAGATTGGCGCACCACGTAATTGCGGCGGGGCATTACGCCCTTGATCAGGCCATTACCTGATTCATTTTCCATCTCTACCAGCACTACATCGCCTACTGCGATAGGATTGGTGAGTGGCAAATCGCTCAAACGCATTTTTCCTACTGTGCGACATTCCAACACTTGTCCATCTTCCATCCGCACATTGTACCAACTCCCCGTCGACTTTATGACTGTTCCTTGCATTTGTTATTCGTTACCCGCTGCGCGTACTGCCGCAGCAATTTCAATCAATAATCCTGGATCTTTTTCCAGCGCATTGCCAACAACCAGCAGATCTGCACCTGCCTTAAGGTTGGTATAAGCCAACTCGGGGGTGCTGATTCCACCGCCAGTAAAGAGCGGAACGTCCACAGCGCTTCGCACTGCCTGGATCATCTCTGCACTTACCGGACGTTGTGCACCACTGCCAGCGTCAAGGTACAACAGCTTTAATCCCAGCATGGTTCCAGCCATGGCGGTACAAACAGCGATTTCTATTTTTTCAGGCGGAATAGGTTGGGTATTGCTCATGTATGCCGCAGTTGTACTTACGCCACCATCGATCAGCAGGTAACCAGTAGGAATGATTTCCAAACCCGAAGCTTTGAGGTAAGGTGCCGCAATCACATGTTGGCCAATGAGCAAATCTGGATTGCGCCCCGAAATAAGTGAAAGTAAAAGAATCGCATCAGCACGAGTAGAGATTTGTAAGGGGCTACCCGGGAAAATGACCAGGGGTTGGCGCACGTTCTGGCGCAGCAACTGCAAGCATTCTTCCATTTTTTCATCCATCAGTAAGCTGCCACCGATGAAAAAAAAGTCGATTCCCCGCTCAGCCAGGGCAATGAGGGCATCTACCGATTGGGTGCGTAGTCGGTCGGGGTCGATGAGAACCGCTAATTGCTTTCGTCCCGCTGCGCGCGACTGCTCGATGGATGCGTATACCTTTGAATTCACGTGTTCGTTTTCCCTATTGGGTTATTGGCATTTCTGGCTAATGCCCAAAACATATTTTTCCACCACACCAATTTCCGTTGCTGTTTCGGCACCGGAAAAGCCGGTAATTAGCTTGTCTTTCATTTGGTTGCGTGCGAAAGTAGTTAATTTTTGTGAGACGGGCATATAGGACCAATGCCACTTCTCCTCGTTGTAGCCATGAGGGCGCTCCTCATTTTTGACGGAATAGGGCTGGCAAAAACCAAAATTACCCGCATTTTTGATCAACCAGTCATAGATTTTTTGGCCCTCACCTTGCAGAAACCATTTGTCGGAAAGGTTATTCAGGTCAATGTCGGTGCCCCAATGGTGGCGCGATGCACCGGGCATGGCGCTGTATTCCATAATTTTGATGGCGCGGTTCTTGGCAACCGGATAGGCTTTGGCGGCATTTTCGCCATTGGATAAAATGCGACTGCCATTCCATTTGGCTTCCCAAATGCCTTTTTGAACCTCAAAATTGCGGGCTGCAGAGATGATTTTTAAAGAAATTCCCTCTTTGAGTGCGGCGGCGTGCATGGATTTGAAGGCTTCGTAAGCGTCTCTGCGCAAATACATATCAGCACGATCCGAATAGGGGCTGCTAATCTTGGTGAAATCGGGATGCTGCGCGGGATCGAAATGCCCCATCAGGTAATCCAGGTCAAAATCGGCTTGCTCAGCGGCCTCATTTTGTGCTGCCATATGTGCTTTTGGCTGGGGTTTTTGTTCGCTCAAATTACTGGATGCACTTCCTGTATCACTACAACTGGCACTCCAGAGGCCAAAGAACAAAACGGGGATCAAGTTTTTTATCATCAGTATTCAAATTCTTTTTGTTCGTAAGGATAACCAAAGAGAAACTTTTCCTTGATGAGTGCGGCCACTTTGCTGGGTACCATCATTTCAAAACCGGCATTGCCATTGCGCACCAGCGAAAGCACTTCTTTGGAAAAAATGTGCAGGATGTTGTGATCATAGCCTTCAATGTCGACAATTTGCTGGTTGTCGATCAGATGGCGGTACAAAAACTTGGCACCTTCGGGTACTGGGGTATTCTGGGCAGTCATCAATTCTTCATTGCCTTCCTGCATGGCCGGGTACACATAGATCTTGACGTTTTTGGTAAACAACTCACCAAAGGCAGCCAACAAACGCCCGTCCATGTTTTCATAGTATTTGCGGTTGACCAATTCCAATAGGAACTGCACCCCCAGCACCAAACCAATTTTATTGATGCGGTAATCGGCCAGGTAATTGATCAATTGGGCGTGCTCTTCACAATTGGAAATGACTACCGTTTGTCCCAGAGCGTTCAGCAGTTCAGCCCGATCCAGGAAGTCCTTTTCGTCCAGTTCGCCATCCGATCTCAGGTTGGAAAGGGTGATTTCAGTGAGCAGGTAGGTCTTTTTGGTATCCACATCGGGCTCGTTGCGAAACTGCTGGTAGCCCGTTTTGAGCATGTCCATATTGACCAGGGTCGGAGGGCGAAAACTACCGCGGACTACCAATACGTCTTTTTTGTACAAAAACTCTGAAGCCTGTAAGTTGCGCCCATCGGGGCCAAACATGGCAACATTCGACAAGCCATGTTTGACGAGGTAAAGGCTGAGCAAGCGATTGTCCACATGGTCAAAATCGGGCCCGGTGAGGCGCACCATGTCGATGTTGACCCGGCCGCGGAGGCTGTCGATCAAGGATTCGAGTAGTTCTTCGGGATCGTCGTCGTGGCGGTAACAGGCGTAGAGCAGGTTCACGCCCAAGATACCGATGGCTTGTTGTTGGAGTTTGTTGTCGTTGTCGAGCATGCGCACGTGCAGCACCAGGTCGTTGGGTTCCCCTTCGGGCGTGAGTTGGAAACGAATGCCCAGCCAGCCATCACCCTGAATGGTTTTGCTGTAATTGATGGCAGCGATGGTGTCGGCGAAGACAAAAAAACTACATTCCGGCCGTTCTTGCCGCAAGCGGGTGTTCATCAGCTCGTACTCATGATCGAGCATCTTGTACAGGCGTGACTCGCAGACGTAGCGACCACTGGGCTCGGGCCCGTAGATGTGATCGGAATACACCTTATCGTAGGCTGACATGGTTTTGGCAATGGTGCCAGCTGCCGCGCCAACCTGGAAAAAGTAGCGGGCTACCTCCTGGCCGGCCCCAATTTCAGCAAAGGTGCCGTAAATGAGTGGGTCGAGGTTGATCTCAAGTGCCTTTTGTTCGGTTTCGAGTAGTTTGCGCATGGAAAGAATGTTGGGCACAAGGTACGAAAGATGTGTGGGGTGTAAACGCTTGTTGAATTTTTTTTGAATCAAGAATTCCATTTAAACGAATGCTAAAGCCTTGTCTTCCTAAGATAGTTTTTGTATTTTTAGACGGTATCTTAAATCACAGCATCACCTATGATGGATTCTGCAATCGCCAAATCAGGGGATAATCCACTAGCCGAGTTAAAATCGGCTAAAAAATCAAAGCACTATTCACTGGAAGAATATTTGCAAAAAGAAGAACGTGCCAAGGAACGGCATGAATACTTTAATGGTACAATCATCCCCAAACCCATGGCGAAAGGACCCCATAACATCATTGTAATGAATACTGGAACGGCTTTAAATATTGCCATTGAAGCTGAGCAAAAGCCATACACTGTATTTGGAAGCAACCAAAAGGTGTACCTACCTGAATTGAACATTGGCCTATATCCAGATGTATTGGTTGTTTGTGAAAAACCACAGTATTGGGACGACAATCAAGTTTTGTTGGTAAATCCTGTACTGATTGTGAAGGTGCTTTCTAAAAGTACGCGCAAAAATGATCGGGGTAGTAAATTGAGGGAATACAAAACGCTGGAATCATTTCAGGAATATGTGTTGATCGAACAAGACAAATGCCATGTGGAAACGAGCTTTCGGGAAGAAGTTAATCTTTGGCGAGACACCACGGTAACTGATCTAAATACTTCCTTATTTTTAAGATCAATCGGGTGCTCAATCAGCATGGAAAGGATTTATAAAAACGTGCTTTCAGGCCACATTTGATTGGCCTGTCCGGTCTAAAAAATGACAATCCATCGTAGACCAAGTTCCTTTCCATCCATGCAAAACCTAAAAATCGCCACAGCTCAATTTGAACACAAAAGCGGCGATAAAGCCTACAACCTGTCTATTATTGAAAAACTGGCTGCTCGTGCAGCCGAGGCTGGAGCTCAGGTCGTCGCCTTCCACGAATGCTCCATTACGGGGTATACTTTCGCCCGTAATTTGTCCAAAGATCAAATGCTGGAGGTCGCCGAGTTGGTTCCAGAGGGAGAGAGTGTCCAGGCCCTGATTCGCATTGCCCAACGACACAACATCGCCGTTCTAGCCGGCCTTTTTGAAAAAGATGAACAAGGCAATTTGTACAAGCTCTACGTTTGTGTGGACAAAACGGGCTTGCTGGCCAAATACCACAAAATCCATCCATTTATCAATCCCCATCTCTCCCCTGGCCAGTCATACTGCGTTTTCGACTTGTACGGCTGGAAATGTGGCATCCTGATTTGTTACGACAACAATGTGATCGAGAATGTCCGGGCAACCCGGCTTCTGGGCGCTGACATCATTTTTATGCCCCATGTCACGATGTGTACTCCTTCGACCCGCCCCGGGGCAGGATTTGTTGATCCAAAACTTTGGAAAAACCGGGAAAATGACCCCACTTCCCTCCGCCTGGAATTTGATGGTATGAAAGGTCGGGATTGGCTGATGAAATGGCTACCCGCCCGGGCTTATGACAACGGCATTTACGTGGTGTTTGCCAATGCCATCGGTATGGATGATGATCAATTGAAAAATGGCTGCTCGATGATCATCGATCCTTTTGGGGATGTGATTGCAGAATGTCGGACTTTGGGGGATGATTTTATTATGGCAACACTGACGCCGGAAAAATTGACCCAGGCGGGGGGATATCGGTATCTCAAGGCGAGAAAACCAGAGTTGTACAGGGAGATTTTGGCGCAGGAGCATCAATCCGAGCAGAAGGTGGTGTGGTTGACAGAGCCTGAGGAATAAACAGTTCGTCATCCCGAATATTGAAATTCCAACCGCGGGAGCGGTTGAATCTTGAATCGCCGCGATCGTCCGCGGAATTGAGAGTTTTGTGAGGTTTAGCAACCGCGGTAGCGGTTGAATTTTGCCTCAATTTGTTCAACCGCTGCCGCGGTTGTGAAACATACCCCTGACCATTTTTCCGCGGACGACCGCGGCTATGCAAGATTGAATCACTCCGTGATTCTAAATGCCTTCTTGTACCTAAAATCCGGGATGATTCATGTTTGAAGTTTTATTGCTTCGGAATCACACCCAATTGCTGAAGCGTAATGGTTAAGCAGTTTCCAAACTCATTGCTATCATCGCAACCAAAATTGGCCAGAACAGGTAACACAGCACCAATAAGCGGTTGGCATAGCCAGCCAGTGGTATCACGCCTTCGGGTAGTTTTTCCGGTGGTTCGACGTCCGGCCCCATGGGGTAGCCCGCTTTTTTAAACCCTGAAAACAGCAAAGCCATAGCGCCCGCCATTAGAACCAAAGCGACCCAGGGGGCGTGAGAAGCAAGCAACAGAACACCCCAGTACGAAGACCAAGCTTCCAGGCTCAGCAAGTGATAACCAATGAGCAAGGTAGCCAGCGGAAGCGTGGGCACACCGAGCATAAAAGAGAGTCCATGTTTAGGGTGTTTTATATCGAACAGGCCGCCCATGATGGCACCAATGCCCGAGATAAAGAGTAAAACCACCCCGATTGATGCCCAGATGGTGCCAACAAGGTTCCAAAGCAACATGGAGCTCAGGATGGAACAGGCGCCCCACAAAAAGGAAAATGCGGTCAGTAGCCTTTTGTTTTTGCCTAGGGCGTATTCACTAATCATCCGCCAACTCGGCTGAAACTCAGGGCTTACAAAATGCAAAGCCAATAAACAAAGCAGCGATAGGCCGCCGGATAGAATTGATAAAATGGCTAAAATTTCCATTGAACCATTATTTTTTCAGGTTATTAAGCAGCACCTCTAATTGGTCAAGTGCCATCGACAGGCCTTCTTTCATACCCATTTGCATGACGGTTTCCAAATCAGCAAGCGATTGATAGGTTACCACGGTTTGTACAAGGGTCGCATCTGAAAGTTCTTGAAACGTAGAATGCCATTAAAATTACTCCCCTTGAGGCTTAAACAACTCCATCGTATAATCCAACAACCTTAAAAAGGCCAACCGCTTAATCTTATTTTGTACTTTTATTCAATCATTTTTATTGTCGTCCTGAATTTAGTGCTTTTACGTATTTTTAGTACTTTTTCATGTTTCAGGAGTGCCCTACATATTTGAAATTATTAATTACTTGGAACAAACTGCCAAAAATCAACTGGAAAAGAAGGGGTTAATTGGTTGCCTTTTCGACGTGTTCCCTTTCCACCTCCTATAAAAAACTGGTCTCCCACTACAAAAGCAATCGGACTAGCTCGACTTTCTCCAGGAAAATCCGGCAATTTTTTCCATACTTGGTTTGAAGAACTTGTATAAGGATCAAACTCCCATACATCAGCTTGTTCTCCCAAAGTGTTGTGATAACCTAAAAGCAAATAGCCTTTTTTATTTATAGTTAGACAAACCATCTCATCACGGGGCAAACCAGGAAAAAAACCTGCAAATCTCCAATCGCCTTTGTCTGAATCATTTTTTGGAGGTATGAACTCCCAAATATCGTTTAAATAAATAGATCCAAGGGAGCCGCCTCCCACAAATACTCGATCTTCAAATTGGAAGACAATTGGAAATTGCCGACCTGCATTATCAAAACCAAAATTCTCTTTTACAGGAAGTGGTTTTATTGACCTAAAACTTCCTTCTCCGCCTTTTCCCATGGGATCGAATTCCCAGAAATCATTGAGATAAACACTCCTTGTGCCACTGAATCGCACCCCTAAACCTACGTAACCTTTGCCCTTGATTGTAAATGCCGCCGCTCTAGAACGAGGTTTTAAAGAGTCACAAGCATCGAATGCAGATTCGATAAATTGAGCGGTTGAAACATTGTATTCAAACACAGAACAACGAGCGTTTGGATTACAATTAAATTGGCCTCCAGTATATTCTCCAAAACCACAAAATATACGATCATTGATTTTCCAAGCAACTGAATAAATCGGAGGAAATGATATTGAAGTAGGCAAGTAAGTCAATATATTCGACGACAAATTGAAAGTACTTACAGCAGTGGTACCATTGGGTTCGCAGTTTTCTGGATAACCAAACCCAATAAAAGCACTAGCACTGCTCATACTTATAGAAGCTGATCCATAGTTGGGGTGTTTTAAATCAACGAGTCTCCGCCATCCACCTGTAGTTTTTAGATTATATTTTAAGCTTGGCCATGTTTTATTGTCGGATTTAATATACAAACTGGCCAAATATTTTTGATTGAATTGAACTGAATCGATCATCACTGTGAATAGGCCATCTCTTGCTTGTTCAAGCGCTATCAAATGGTTGATTTTATTCCCCCCAGGTTTTTCTTCTTCTAACAACACTCCGAATTCACGTAAATTCGCAATTGGGCCTGAATTGCGTAATCCATTGATCCTGGCTCGAAGCAGCAATGTATCGTTTTTTTGCTGATGTTCTTCTATGCTTAAAGATACACCCAGTCGAAATTGAACTACTCGACTTAGTATAGTTTGGCCTTCTTTGTGCTGAGCATAGGTTTGAAAAAAATAAATAGAATCTAAGGCCAAATCCGGAATGCTCACAGCAAAACTGGGGTTAACTATTCCTTCAACACGTTTAGTTTCGACAGACCCAGCAAGGGCACTTTCGTCTGCATTCACTTGTCTTGACCATTTTACGCCATATCCCACAATCTTGTCATCATTGGGCAAGGTTGAAGTTAATTGAGCATAAATAACGGCCGCCCCAAAATTGTCCCCTACTCGAATAGAATCAATTTGAGTAGTGATAAAACCTAATTCTTCTAAAGGCTCCCCAATACATCCTGATTGAGTCAGGAGAATGCCAACTCCAAAAAGTGCAATCAGTAATCTCATGTCTGTTACATTATCGGGTCAGCAATATTTTTTTAAAAACCTGGCCATCAAGTACGGATATTCTGATTAGGTAGATACCCGAACCAAAGTTAGAAAGATCGGTTCGTAAAGTTCCTTGTTTCACTTTTTGTGGTGAAAATTTTAAAATCGTTTCTCCTAGTGCATTAACGATCTCTGCATTTACATTAACCGTTTCAGGCAGGTCAAAGGCAATGTTAACCAACCCATTGGTAGGATTTGGAAAAACTTGGATCAAGGGTGACCAAGGGTGCTCCTGGGTAGAAGTCAAACTGACACTACCTACACGAATTGTCGTACTCGTCCTGGTGCATCTGTTTTGATCGCTCACTTCAAGTTGATAGTTTCCAGCACTTAGCTCCGCAATGTTTTGGGAATTATCAAAAATAGACCCGTCCTTGGTCCACACAAAATTATAAGGAGGAGCCCCTCCTGTGATATCAACATCAATTTTGCCCACGTTCTTGTTGCTGGTGTCGGGTTTAATAGACTTTATGGCAATCCTGATGGAATCTGGTTCTGTAATTTCGGTGTTGAATACTTGTTTACATCCGCTACCATAAGTTGCAGTCACTGTATATTTACCTGCCCTCGTTCCGGTTCGCCTTGCACCTTCTCGTTGGTCTGACCAAAGATAGGTAATCCCATTGAGTAGGCTTTCATTGACGTTGATGTTCAATATCCCATCTCGCCCACCTTTGCAAGATACGTTCTTCTCCACTATTGGATTTGCTAAGGTGAGTTTGGGATATACTGTTAGCTTAATCGGAGTTCTTTCTTCATTTACACAACCCGCATTACTCGTTGATTCAGCATAATAAGTATACTCGCCAGCAGGTCTTGTAGGGGGGGTAAAAGCAAAAGAGTTGGAGCTAAGTAAGTTTCCTGCGTTATTGTACCAATTGATACTTATTCCTGTTTGCGATTGTATCCTCAATGTTGGCAATGCTTGGTCACTGCAAGAACCGACTTCAGCGCTCACGGCAATTGGTTTTGCAGGTTTGGACTGAGCTGTAATGACAATGGTTTCTTCATCTTGTGTTTGGCACGCGCTATTGTTGCTGGTTGCCGTAACAGTATACTGATTAACCCCTGCTTTGATGTTTCTAATGTCTAAAAAAGAACCGGAAGAGCCGTTACTCCATTTGAAGGAATAGTCCTGGGTATTGGCATTAACAACGGATGCATTGAGTCGTATTGTACTACCTTCACATATTACTTGACCCCCAGCTGGATTGCTAATAGAGGCTACAAAAGAAGGACATTGCACCTGTTTGATCAACACCTCATCTTGTAATAAAGGCAGTGTAGTTGATTTAAAAATGATTTTCACGTCTTTTCGCTCTTGCCCAGTCGTATTCTTAGCAACCCTAATTTTGATGACAGTTGCTTGCGCTGGGAAATTTGAACGAGTATTGACAATGCTAACATAGTCTACTTGGGGTTCAATGCTAACCTTAAATTCTACTGTGGAAACAAAGCTAATGTCATAAATTTCATCCTTATTTGAGTTTACATTTATTTGTTGGCGATCAGCTTTGAAGTTCCTAGGGTTGATCAATTGAAAATTGGTTATCTCACTTTGCCCATTTTTAATAAACGTTCGTTGGGCGTTTATGCCAGAATTGGCACTTCTTGTTGCGTAGTTAGGTGCCAATTCCAATGTAACTTGCTGACCTACATTATTTTTGGTCATAAAAATCAGAATATCTTCACCCTCTTCATATCCACATTTAGGCTGAATTCCAATTGAATCCATTTTTAAACGAAACACCATCTTGCTAACAGCATTATTTACGTCCCAATACGCTTGTTGTGATTTCGAAATACCGGATTCAGTACCGTAGTAAAAAGAGATAAGGTCTCTAGCCGTATAAGTAGAATCAATAGGTTTTACTAAATTAACTACATGTTCAAATCTTCGACTAGTGGCACAGTTTTCGGGATCTTCGATCTCACTTACCAAGACATCTTTAATGGCAATTCTGGTGCTGATCTTAATGGTAAACTGGCCATTTCCGACAGCAGTACTTTTATCCACAATTAGATAATAGGTACCTGGGCTCAAAGGGAAATCGGAAATTATTCCAGTCCCACCACTAGTAGAAGTTTCCGCGAAAGCTAAACACCCCTTACCACACGTCGCTCCATACAAAAAAACACCCATCCCACTACTTGACGTGAGCGAGATTTCAACGTCCGAGTTTGTTTCTACGGTAAACTGCAATTCAATGTCCTCTCCAGTGTAAGTGCGCGCCCCATTGTAGCACCCCGTGTATGGGTTATTTGAACCTCCAATACTATATTGATTACCTTGACCAGTGACACTCCTATCAACGTTGACGTCTACTGGGATAGGTGCTGGATTAGCTTCGCAGGCACCATTGGGAAATATATCAAAAGAATAAGGCATCGTTTGTGTTCCCACTATGACGATATAGTAAAATCCAGCGGGCATTGGCCCTAGGTTTAATGCTCCGTTTTGGGTACTTCCAAGGCACGCAGTAGTTTGAGTTGCTGAGCAACTCATAATGAATCCCCTGAGGTTTTGAGCATTACTTGTGGTTTTTAAGGTCAAAATGATTGGTGTGCCCTCTATTTCATTATTGAATACAAAAATGTCCGTATATAATTTTTTTCGTGTTAAATTTCCTCCAAAAGCATCTCTTACACATTGCTCATTATAGAGTAAAACCGGAGCTGTTTCCGAAATCGAAAGCGCATTAAAAAAAGTAGTTCCTCGCGATATGAACGATCCTGCATACATGCATACATTGGCACAGGGTTGAGTAAACTCTATTGAGAGCGTAAATGCGCCTTCAGCATTTAAAAACTCATCAACTATGGCATAATAAACCCCAGGGCTGAGCGTCATGGAAATGCTTTCTGCACTAGTCCCCCTCCGAACACTTGCTGCAATTCCATCCAATCGGTTACAACTTTTTAAGAGAAATAAATTAAGGTCTCTAAGCTTGCTTCCGGCAGGTTGGCTGAGTCTCAATCTAACCACCTGGGTTTCATAAACCTCAAAAGTGTAGGTTTTTTCACCTCCGGTTTGCCCAGGATAGTATAACTCGGCGCCATTGCTCTGGCGCACCTTGTATACGCTTACAAAGTTGGTTCTGGCAGTTCCGGTAGCATTTAAACTAGGACTTTGGCAACTAAGGGCCGGGGCCTTTGTACAAGAAATCTCACTACAGGCTAAATCAATAGAGAAAGTTCCAGTTGGGTAATAGTCCTTTGAATCAACTATTATATAATATGTGCCTGGGCCAAGTTGTTCCGTAATGTATTTGCTTCCTTTGATAGCAGACGATACCCCTCGTTTCAAACACTTGATCTCAATGCATTCAGCTACAGATACCAAGAATACATCGAAATCTTGCTTACTGGTTGTATCGACATGTAATCCTATCTGAACACTCAAATCATTGACTAGGTCGATTTGATAAATTTTTTCCTTGCCCGAGAAGTTTTCAGTGGAACAACCAGGATATGTACTAATCGTGCCAAGGTCATCTGAGGTTAATTTTTCCCCGATTTTGGACTCACCGCAACTTAAAGAGCTTCTTCTATCACAAATGTTTTCTGTACAAAAAAGAGTCAGTTTAAATGAGTCAGCAACACTATTTAATTTAGAATCAATAACAATATAATAGGTAGTACCTTGGGTTACTTCAGTATGTATGGATTCTTTGTTAGAGAAAGTGTTCGTAGAGACACTTGATCCAATGCAAGTCCCTTCTAGGCTTTCAGAAAATGTTGCACCGCCAAAATTACATTTGTTTAACAAAAATAAATCCAGGTCTCTGCCAGCTTTGTTGATTGATAATAAGACAGAAATTTTTGTTGTCTTCGGAGCTGTAAATCTATAGACTCGTTCTCGACCTAGAAAATTTATCAATTCGCAGTCATAGGCGTTTACGGCTGAAGTTTCAAAGCTTGTTGTTCCTAAGACGGTATTATCACAAAAAATGGGCGTAGCTTTACCACAAATAGTTTGCCCAAATAAGTTAAATTGATGTATTAAGCTAAAGTTGAGTATTACAAAAATGTAAAAGATTTTCATCGAGAATAAATTTAGGCGGTTTAATTTTAGGCTAGAAACAAGCCTTTACAAACTTAATAAAGCATTTACTGTTTTACAAGGAATCAATCTTATTTTATTAATATTTAATTTTTTCACCCATTTACAAAGATTTCTTGGCTGGGGCAAGGAGTACGAATACCTGAAACAGATTGCCTATTTGGAAAATAAATGCTGATTATATTTTGGAGTGGATGGCGAATCAGTAAGAAGGAAGGCAAGTTGGCTACCTTCTGCTCAGCGCGCTCCTCCTTTTCTAGTTGCCTCAAAGCAGATGCTGTCCACTAAATGGCAGTCAGGAAAGCGCTATCGGGCAGGCGTTGCAACCCGGACTTGCGGAACAGGAATAAGCATAAAAAATGTAGGTGTACAAATTATTCATTTTTATTGCTGATTTTATTGCAATTGTGAATTTTTATTGATCCAGAATGGCTAGAAATTCACTTCTCTTCCGCCTTAAACAACTCCAT
>JAIXOO010000148.1 GCA_027486765.1 Saprospiraceae bacterium | reverse complement strand
TTTGATTACGAAAACCGCAAAGCCAATAGTGTAGACGAAGCTTTTGCCAAAGCACTACAAACCTGCAAGGATTTTGGGCCTTCTCCTGAATATACTTTTGTGATTGAAGTGCTCCAGGCCGTGGCTGAGGCGAGTGAAGGGACTAGTGTACAGGAGTCGGGGATGATTGCGCGTTTTCAGGGGGAGTTGATGGAGTATTTTCAGGGGCAATAATTAGATGGCTGCTTCTACTGAATCCGCAAAATCTTTCAAGCTTTGGTTATAGGGTAAGTAGCTTTTAAGCTTTTTGAGTTTTGAAAAATCTTTACATAAGCCTGCTAAGCTAGCAGTACCCTTGATTTTCTTTCTATTTGCTTCTTTCCAAAACTTGCTCTTGGGATCGGCTGATTGCGCTGTATCTGCCTGGATATAAAGGGTCAGGCACCAGGCTTCAATTTCTTCGATGGCAATCGCATAAAGCAGCTGATTACTGTATTGATGATCCAGCCAGGTGTTGATCAAGTCAATTACACTGTTACGCAGTTGGGTACAATAATCGGGGTTGTTCGTTTTAAGTGGCTTGGTAAAAGTAAAGTTTTGCTGCTCAATTTCCGCAGTATCCAGATGTATCACCATAAATTGATTATCCGGAAAAATAAAAAACCTTTCAAAATCAGGCCGCAGGCCATCTTTGCCTTCACAGGCGTTTTTTACACCTTGAAAAGTACCAATACTAGAATCAGCAGCATCTGTGGCATCTCTTTGCAAGCTTGGGCGAATAGCCACAATGTCGCTACCATCCACACCATAAGCCTTTAAAATAAGCCTGATCACCGCCTGATCCTCTGTTCCCTCTGCAATGATTCCGATCCGCATAGTTTAGAACTGGTTTGGAATAGCTCCTAAAAATCCACGCGTCCAAAGCTCGGATAGTTTGTAACGCTCACCCATGTCGTTTTGAACTTCCGGCTTAAGGGTGATCCGGCGGGTTTGGGTATGGCCTTTATCGTTGCGTTTTACTTCAAAAAGGCGAACTTCATCATCAAAGAGGTTCAAACCGTCCAGAATGGCTGGATTGTGCGTAGTGATGAGGAGTTGTTTGTCTTCTGATTTGGCCAGCTTACAAATTTCTTCCATGAGGTGGCGGCACAGGTGGGGGTTCAGACAGGATTCGATGTTGTCGATAGCGAAGAATTTTGGGGTGCGTTTGCTGATCATGACGGCTAAGTAAAAGAGGATGTGGAGGATGCCTTCGTTGGCGTTTTCAAGAGAAAAAATACTATTGCTTTTAGGCATGTGCTTATCCATAAAGTACAAAACAGAGTTACTATGATTAGATTTATACCCTTTAAATTTCAAGGCATTCTGTACATCAATAAAAAAATCATCTAGCCAATTGATCAGGTATTTATATGACTTAAGTTTAGACATCTCATCCTTATCCAGCGATGCCAACAACAAATCTAATCCTTCTCCGTAAATACCTAAAGGCTCTTTCTTGCTCTCATGGGTAGCGCCTCGAAGTGCTGGAGTATTGAGTAAGTAGATGATAAATTTTCTAACCACCCAACTAGGAAAATCCTCTACTAACCGTTCGGCCAAAGTTTTGAACGGTCTTTTATAATTACCTGATTTGGTAGTTTCATGTGCTGCTTGTGGTAAACCTACAAGACTGGCTAAAAGATTGTTTGCCCTAGCCACGTCATTCTTTTCAATCTCCCATTCAGTATAAAAATCATCTTTATCTTTTTTTGTAAAATCAAATTCAAAGACACTTTTATCTTCAAATGAGAGGTGAATGGAAAATTTACTCGATTGTTTTTTATTCTTAAAATTACTGATTACTAAGGAAGGTTTTGCAACCCTAACACCTTTACTGATCAAGTTTTCATTATCAACTCGCTTCTCCAGCGCCGCACTCGCAAACCCCACTGCCTCCAAAATATTCGACTTCCCGCAGCCATTTTCTCCAATAAACACATTGACTCTACCCAATTCAATGGTATCGTTGACAATGGATTTGAAGTTTTTTATGGTGATTTTTTGCAACATATCGTATGGATGAATCAGTCATGTCCCGCTTAGCATCTGCGCTCTACGCAGTATTTCATTTCAAAAGTAACACATTTTTTCACAACCAAAGTTCCATCCTGCTACTTCAAAAAAACATCCATCGCCGCAATTGACTTTGGCAGCTCCGTTTTCTTTAGCATTTCCTGTGAGTCAATCTCAATTGTGCTTAAAATCGACCAGAAAAGTTGTTGCCTTCATAAAACATCTCACATACTTTTACCTCATGGGATGCGGGAATATTGGTTCAAGTATGGAGACGTTGAACCAGCATTGCGTCTTGAGATAAGAGGAAAAGAATTGAAATAGGTGGGGGAAGGCTTGAATTAGCGGGGCTTACGAGTTTTCATACAACAGTGTGTCGCTGCATTGCGTGTCGAAGAATTTATTTCGTGTATTGCAGCTTTCGATGTAACCAAAATCGAAAATAATCGTATCTATGTCATAGTGGCTTATGAAAGCGGCATCTATGTCAAATACCTGGCAGTGGGTACCGGATTCGGAAGTTGATCAAAGGAAAGGTGTATTTGGAGCGTAATACGCAGAGATTGGGGGTGAGGGAGAAGTATTTGGTGACCGGGAGATTGGTCATGGTGGTTAGGGCAGTTTGATCTTATGTGGATTTCTACCTTTTAGTGTCAACCAATTAAACAGGGATAGCTTATTTAGGGGCAATTCATACATAACATATTACTGCTTAGGATTTTACTAATAATTTAAACATAAAACATGAGCGATTCACAACTTACTAGTTGCCAACATTGTGGCAATATTTCTAAAATGGGAGTCATTGGACACGTTAATGATAATCAAATAGTTACCAATGACGACGGGAGTTCATTTGACTATGGTACAACGTATTTAGTTTTATCGTGCCCAGCATGCAAAAATGTAAACATTGTTTCATATGAATGGAGTGATCACATGGATGAAAACCATATGTTTGAGTATGTATTTTTATTTCCAGGCTCACCAAATTATCCATTAGGGCTTCCTGAAAAAATCCTAACTTCTTTTAAAGCGGCAGAAAAGGTAAAGCTAATAGATGTTAACGCGTATGCAATTTTAACAAGAAGGCTTCTCGAATTAGTGTGTTTAGATAGAGGAGCTGAAGGTGATACTCTTGCTAAAATGTTGAAAGATTTAGCAACTAAAAATGAAATACCCGATAAACTTGTTAAGGTTGCTTCTGGTCTTAAAGATTTTGGAAATATGGGTGCGCATGCCAGTATTGGAGAACTAAGTGAAAGCGAAATACCAATTGTAGGTGCTTTATGTAATGCAATTATTGAATATGTTTACACTGCCCCTTACTTGGCAACACTAGCTGAAAGACAGTTGAAAAAATTAAAGGGTGGTGGTACTATTTAGTGCGAACCTATTGCGGCATCAGCAAAGTAAAACCCTTTTTACTTCCCCCATTGATGGAATTGGAAACTGAATCATCTTTTATTATTCATCTTAAGTTCTTGACTATGAAATTGCCAAGTTCTGGAATAACCTGGAAGCATTACAGAAACTCCACACCAACATTTGATTTAACTCCAGTTGAAAAACCAGATTTTTCTCCCTTCCTGATTCACATGACTGGAAAAAATAGCTTAGTTAACATATTAAAAGGAAAAAATCTATCCGGAGGCATTGTACTTCCAGAAAAGCATGGCTATTTGAAAGCCACAATTCCTGTTAATGATGGAGATATATCTTATTATAATGCCGAAGTTGTTTGTTTCACTGAATCTCCAATATTTGCACTTGATTTTTTCCGATATCGTAGCTTTCGAAGATGGAATGAAGATCAACAGTTTGGTATCGGGTTTTCTAAAAACATCTTACTAAGGAAACATAATGTACGGCCAGTAGTCTATCTTGATACAGAAACTAATAGTCAGGTTCTTGATTTTTGTAACAAAATATTAGATAAAAAATTAGCAATTGTCGATACAGATGGAACTGAATTGAATTATTCTCAACTTTTTGAAAAGCTCAAACCTTTATTGTTCCCACTTTTAGAAAAAACTGAACAACAGGGCTTTATGTGGGAACGAGAATGGCGCTGTCCTCAAAAGGAAGGAATTGTTTTTCCTTACTCTCAAATTAAAGTCATTTGTTGCCCTCAAGAGGAGAAATCAGAAATCGAAGGAATTTTAGGTGCAGAATTTTTAGAACAAATTGAAATCATCGAAAGCTGGAGGGAGTATGATGAAGTTACTAATTATTTAGGAAAAAGAGGCATACCAAATGCTCAAATAAGGAATTTGAACCAAGAAAAAAATCTAGGAACATTGACTGAAATGAAAAATGTAAACGAACAAACAATTAATACTCTCAATTCTTATTTTGGGATGTTTAAGGGAGTTGTTGATGCATTGGAACAAAGTAATCTCAATGAAATAATAGAAAAATTAAAAGTAAAGTCAAAAGAAATAGACGAACAAATTTTGAGGGTTCAAGACGAGAAAAAAAATAAAAAAAAGAAAGATTAAATCATAAAAACTAACAGCAAGGAAGAAACCTCTTTTGATTTCCTCCCTGCTTAAATCTATCAATGTGCTTTCTAGCAGGCAGCGCGGAGTGTTCGCAATGGAACCAGAAGGTCAGAGACAGAAAATTTAAAGAAAAAAGACTGGCATGGGTAACCATATTCTCAAAAATCCGTATCTATCTAAGACAATTTCACAGAAAATGAAATTCACTCACTTTCTTAACTATACTTTACCGAGTGAGGTATAAATGTTGATTCTTAAAACCAATAGAAATGAGAACTGACTTGAGAAATTCGCTTAAAGAAGGAATGGACAACCTCTTGACATGGAGGAACAGATACTCCAAGATGGATTATCCCGAAAAGGTGATTTTGAATGTCTTTTACAGGAAATATACCATGGAATTTATGTTCTCTGATATTATTGGATGTTTCGAGAAAAACTTTTTTGGTAAGCCTAAAGTCAAATGGAGTAATTTTGTTGATGGCTATCAGAAACTCACGACTATTTATAGTTCAACAGCACTATCAAAAACACAACCTGTATTGCATAATCTATTAACAAATACGGAAAGAAACGTCGGAAACATAAGCTATGAAGTTTTTATCCCTATGATTAATGAAGCAAAAAAAGGAAATAATGCCAAGTTGGAAGAGATTGAATATGCATATTTATATTATCTTTTAACAGATGAATGTGTCTTACTTTGGGGAGCCTGTGGAGGAACTGGTTTAACAAAAATTGATGCAATTGGAAAGATGTCTGGCTTAGTTATTGAGACAGAAGAAATTAAGGCGTATGGGCAAATTGAACAAGTGCTAGGGCGACTTTGTACTGCCCCGTATCTCAATGATACTTATAAACCCTTACCTTCAAATGTCTAACGAAACTAGTTTAAAGGCTGCGTTACATCATCTGTCAAGCTTAGTTGACTATCAAAGCTTTTATGAACATTATACGAAAACCCAGGAAATTAGCTCATCTAATGATTTATTCAAATTTTTAGATGAACTAAAATCACATTTAGTAGCCATAGAAAAATGGAATGATAAACTTGAACTTACTTTGAAATTAATAAAAGAGCAGTCATATATTATTAAGCACAACAAATCTTCAAGCCCTTTATTCTCTATTGATCAGTCTAAAAAAATAAACGATACTTGGTTAACTGACTTTGAAATTGAATTAAAACAATGTCTAACTGGTGATACATCTACTGAAGATATTAAACCGAGGCGATATAAAACTATTACTGAGAAAAGATGGTTGTTTGAGCTAGATGTTATTAAATCCAATCAAGTATACCACAAGTACAGCCATTTTAACCACCCACTTGTGAATTATTATTTTTCAGATATTTTATTTAATTCAAAAAAAATTAACGAAGGGCTTCCCATTCTAAAAGAAGGAATTAGAAGCGTATGCTCATATCCAATTCATTATTGGAATAATGAGGCTGGAATTGAAGGGGCGACTTGGCTTATTGGAGATTTACTATACCTCTTAGGTAACAAATTACCAAATGCAGACCTTATAAGTATAAAGATCAGGTTGTTAAAGTTGTTTTTTTTATATGCGAGTAGGTATATTTGCATGACAGAATCTAACTATAAATCTATAGATTTTTACTCAAACAGGGCCCGAATAGTTAAAGGTAATTTTTTTGATTTCATTGGTATCTTTGGCTTAGGAGTAAATCCTGATATACAATATATGTCTGACACGTATTTAGCTTACTTCGTAGCACAAAAATTTAGTTTATCAAGCATTCCTATGTTTGAACAGCTTTTATGGGACAGTTTGAAAATGTATGAACATGGCTCTCATATTCCAAATACTTCTGGAGGATATAAAGAAATTGAGGAAAGAACTTGGGGAGAATTAATCAAGACTGGAGAAATTAGAAGCTTAGCGCTTGGAAATAAATTGTTGAAAGAATTCGAAAACTATGAATTGAATATTTCCAATCCGGAGATAAATATAATTTTCGCTTACTTAGCAGAAAAAAAATTCATATGATGCCTCCCCTCGTCTCAATCACACCTGACATTGTTTAACTTGGAAAAAATCATTTTTTCCCTGCACATAGTTTCCTTGAATAAGCACGTTGGCATCCAAACAATACCTTGTGGGTGCTGCACTCATAGGTTCATTCCGGATTCAAGACTGGAGAATTTATTGGTTTTTACGTTTAGCAATATGCTTGCTAGCGTTGGCTCTATTAAACCTCCACGAAAAGCAACCAAAACTAGAAAAGGGGTCAACAGCCCTGCCGTCAACCCCTTCCCTTATATTTTCAAACGTATTTTCTCAAGATATCGCCCGCGTCAATACCTCCTGCATATTCCCCACATAATGGAACTTCAATCCAGTGATGTAGTCCGCGTTGATGTCTTCCACATGCCGACGGTTTTCCTTGCACAAGATGATTTCCTTCATCCCTGCCCGTTTGGCCGCCAGGATTTTTTCCTTGATGCCACCTACGGGTAACACCTTGCCGCGCAGGGTGATTTCGCCCGTCATGGCCAGGTAAGGCCTTACGGGTTTGCCGGTGAACACGGAAGCCAGTGCGGTCAGCATGGTCACGCCAGCGGAGGGGCCGTC
>JAIXOO010000034.1 GCA_027486765.1 Saprospiraceae bacterium | reverse complement strand
TGGGCCTGGAGGGGGCTCAGACAGGCGAGTAAAACGAGAAGACTGAAGGTTTTCATGGCAGGTTTTGGGAGTAAAAAACGGAAATTTTGGGGAGATACCCTAGTATATATTTGGAAGGCAATTTTTAACATTTTACCCACCACTACGTGGGCGCTCGTAGTGGTGGGTAGCGAGTAAACCCATATCAGTACTTTTATTTTTCAGTAATTTCCCATCCCCCAACAAAAATCATTGTCCACTCCCGACCAAATCCCCCATTTTGCGGTTTACTATTTTGAGAAAACTTATTTTTGAACAGGTGTTTCAAAAAGCCATTAAAACCATGAATAAAATCAATCTGTTGCTTTCGCTCTTGTTGGCCTTCAGCCTCTGGACTTGCGACAATGATGACGACAAAAACGACGCAGGCGGCGAGTTGACCCTCAATTTCCGGGGGTTCTTCGACCAAAACAAGCTCAAGATGTTCAATGCCGATTATGCATACGAAGACAACATGAAGTTGCGCCTGCAACTGTTCCAGTTCTACATATCGGATGTGGCTTTGATGAAAACCGATGACCCCAAGGGTGACAGCATCCAGCTGATCGATGTGGAATTGGTTTCTTTCAAAAACATCCAATCCGATGATGCTGCGCAAAAGGGCATCAGTTTCACCCTCAAAAACATTCCGCCAGGTACTTATAAAGGTATCAAGTTGGGCTTAGGTGTTTCCGCCGACCTGAATGCGGTTGGCCCGAGCAGCTATACCCCACCCCACCCGCTTGACGACAATTATTGGTCCTGGGCCAAGGGCTACGTGTTCACCAAAATTGAAGGCAACGCCGATTTGGACAACAGCGGGAAGTTTGCCACCAAAATCACCTTCCACGTGGGGGAGAATGAGTTTTTCCGCAAAAAAATATTGTTAAAAGACATTGTCATCACGGACAAAGGCAGCAGCAATTTGGCCCTTGATGTTGACCTGCACCGGGTGTTGGCGCAATCCAGCGCGAATTACCTCGATTTCCGTAAGGTGACCCAGGATCATACGGTGGACAAGGCCATTGCCAAGTTTATTGCGGATAATTTAGGGGAGGCGTTGAAGGTGCATCAGGAGTAGGTTGAAAAGGATGGAGATGGGGAAGCTTTTAAGCCCCGCTAGGGGCGAAATGTGGGTAGAAAATGGTGGTTCTCGCGATATCCAAAGTCCCGTCAGGGACGTGATGCGGGTATTTCACCCCTCTAAATACCCACATCACGTCCCTACGGGACTCGGGAAAACTTGGGGATTATCGTTTTCTACCCACATTTCGCCCTTAACGGGGCTCGCGTTGCTTGGCACAATCCTCCTCTTCTCCGCCTGCCAGCCCCAATCCGAACTCCAACACCTCCCCTACCAGCCCGAATACCTACAAGCTGCGCATCCACCCAGCTTTTCTCCTATGCGCATTCCGCCCGACAATCCCTTGACCAAAGCCGGGGTCGCGCTGGGTCGCAAGTTGTTTTTTGACCCAATTTTATCCAAAGACAGCAGCATCGCCTGTAGTTCTTGTCACCAGCCGGAATTGGCTTTTACCGATGGCAAGGCCTTAAGCACAGGTGTTGATGGTCGGATTGGCAAACGCAGCGCCATGTCTTTGCTCAATGTGGGCTTTTATGCCAAGGGACTGTTTTGGGATGGACGGGTAGCTACGCTGGAAGAACAATCGCTGCATCCAGTACGCGACACGCTGGAGATGCGGAATGCCTGGCCAGTGTTGCTACAAAAATTACAGACGCATGCCAAATATCCGGCTTTGTTCCGCCAGGCTTTTGGGATCAACAACCACAAGGAAATCGATAGTAC
The DNA here is from genome assembly GCA_027486765.1 of Saprospiraceae bacterium. GTDB lineage: Bacteria > Bacteroidota > Bacteroidia > Chitinophagales > Saprospiraceae > Haliscomenobacter. Next base: position 17,729 of record JAIXOO010000034.1, on the reverse strand, counting down.
GCTAGTAGGCAAAGCCCTGGCCCAATACGAGCGCACCCTGATTAGCGCCGACACCAAATTCGACCGGGTGATGCGGGAAGAGGCTCAATTTACCGCACAGGAAAAACGCGGCTGGACCATTTTTTTTGATGCTTCCCCGGCAGTACCTACTTCCGAGTGCAGCCATTGTCACGTTGATCCCCTATTCAGCACCTTGAATTTTGAAAACAATGGGCTGGTTGCAGCGTTATCACTGGATGATTATCCGGACAAAGGCAGGGGTATTGTAACGGGCAATCGCAACGACAATGGACTATTTCGGGTGCCCACTTTGCGCAACTTGAAATACACCGCGCCTTATATGCACGATGGGCGTTTTAAAACCCTGGAGGCCGTGCTGGATCATTACGCCAGTGGCGGGCATCCGGGTACAAACGTGAGTCCCAATGTGCGCAAGCTGAAATTGAGCGAACGGGACCGCGCTGATCTAATTGCATTTTTAAACACGCTGAATGATGAAAATTGATTTGGGTCGTATTATATGGTGGGGCAACCACATGGGATGGGGCAACCACAGAGGGTTGCCCGTACGGGGTGTTGCATTGTTCTTGGCATTTGGGCTCTGGGCCTGTAACCCTGACGACAAAAAAGAAGAGCCCAAACCCGATACCGAGCTCATCACGGGTACTTATGCCCCGGAAGATTACGTGATCAACCTTCCCAAATGGATCCCACCTCTACCAGCCACGGCCAACAATCCTTTGACCAAGGCGGGGGTAGCCCTGGGACGAATGTTGTTTTACGACCCTATTCTATCCCGCGATAGCACCCAGGCCTGCGCTTCCTGCCACCAACAGGCCAAAGCGTTTACGGATGGTTTGGCTACCAGTCCGGGCATTCGTGGTCAAAACGGCCCCCGTAGTGCCATGCCTCTGGTCAATTTGGCCTACAATACCCGCGGCTTCTTTTGGGATGGCCGCTCGGTTGACCTCGAAAGCCAGGCCCTGCTGCCCATCGAAGACCACCTGGAAATGGACGATACCTGGGAAAATGTCGAACGCAAACTGCGCCGCCATAAAGAATATCCAGGACGATTTCGGCAAGCTTTTGGCACCAGCCGCAAAACGGAGCTCACCCGTGATTTGGTGGTGAAAGCCCTGAGCCAGTTTGAACGTACCCTGATCAGCGCTTATTCGCGCTACGACCGGGTGATTTGGGCCAAGGAGGATTTCCCTACGGATGAGGAGCAACGGGGGCTGGAACTCTTTTTTATTGAATACGCTGGAAGTATCGCTCACCCAGGTTGCTCGCATTGCCACTTCAATCCACTATTCACCGACAACAACTACCACAACAATGGACTGGACAATGTGCCCAACCTGGCCGCATTCAAAGACCTGGGCCGCGGAAAAGTGACGGGATTACAAAGCGACAATGGTCGTTTTCGTACGCCCTCCTTGCGCAATGTGGCCCTTTCGGCCCCCTACATGCACGATGGTCGCTTCAAAACCCTTGAGGAAGTCCTGGAAAGTTACAGTAGAGGGGGCCATGGCGTCGCCAATGAGGATGCTAATATCACGGGTTTCCCCCTTTCTGAGCAGGACAAATCAGACTTGATTGCCTTTTTGAAAATGTTGACGGATACTGCTTTTGTGAACAATCCGGCTTTTTCGAACCCTTTTAAGCGGTAAAAAAGATTTTTTTTGATTTTTTTCTCAGGAAAAAGAAATCTTTTTGGGCGGTTTTTTTCACAAATTAAAATTAAAAACTCTTTATTCATTGAATTTTACTCACAGTAATCGAATTTTATTTTTTTCACAATACACAAATTTTGTCCTTGTACACCCCTATTCTTTGCCCCATATTTGTATTGTCAAACGAACGTAGCCGATGAATGAATCGGGTACAAATTTTGGATATGCATTATGGGATCTTTGTTTGCGAAAATAGTAAGTCAGGTTTAGGGATAAAGTCTGACTTACTATTGCAAACCTTTCCCCACCAAACTCGAAGTGATCTTCACTCAAAATATACCCGCAAGGGAAAAGAATAGTTTTTAAAGTTCATGGGATTATATGCAGTAAGTCGCGCTCATTCAGCGCGACTTATTTTTTTTTAGGCCAGTCTGTAAAACCAATCACAAAACTAAGCTGTTAATTTAGAATTCAAACTCCAAGCTTCTGTTTTTTTTACAATGCCAGGCCTTAAGATTGTTTTAAGGTTTTGTAAAATAAAATGAAAAAATCTTGGTTATATAGACGAGAATATTAAGCGCAAAGCTTAATTTCGTTTATTGATTAGAGAGGTATATTCATGGGATTATAATTTGTTAGTAGTTGGTCGTACTGCGAGTGAGTAGTGCGACTTTTTTTTTGGCAATAAGTTAGTAGCGGGGCAAATAAGTGCTCATTTTTTATCGCCCTAACATTAAAAAAAATCCATATTATCTTGCACAAAGCTTTGCCCTTCTCAAAAATTAGTTGTTAATTTGCAGTACATAAAGCCACAACAACATTTTTATTTGTTCTCCCCATCTTTTTCAGTAGTTCAACCCATTTTTCAGTCTTTTTGCATTGGCCTTGCTGTTTGTAGCAGCAAAGGGTTCTATTTTTCATGCTAACAAATTTTAATCCAATGTCCAAAAGACCAAACGCTGTTTTGTCCCAACTGTATGGCGTACCGATTAAACTACTCTTGCTGGGACTTGCCCTGCTGATCAGTAGTAGGAACACTGAAGTACTGGCACAAATTTCTTTGAGCTTCGACCTTACCCACCCAAGCTGTGCAGGTTTGAGTGTGGGAAGCAAAATTGTATGTACACCGAGTGGTGGCACCGCTCCTTATTCCTTCGCATGGAGTACTGGTGCCACAACGGGGGAAGTCAGCAGTCTGGCTGCTGGCACTTATACCGTAAGCGTGACCGATGCAGCTAGCCGCACCGCTACGGGTACCGCAACCCTAATCGATCCACCACGCATCAATGTGACTTTCGAGTCCCAAAGTTGTACCTCTCCTGCGACCATCAAGGCTACGGGGAGTGGCGGTTTCCCACCTTACACCTACACCTGGGATGGGATGGTTCCGGGACAAACGTATACCGCGACCCAACCAGGCAAGTACTGCGTTACGGTGACCGACACCAAATTGTGTGGTAAAATCGCCTGCTTCACCGTGTCCATCAATCCGATGATTCTGGACATCAAATCTACGGCGATTACCTGCCCGGGTGTCAACAATGGCTCAGCCAACGTCACGGTGAGTGGAGGTACTGCGCCATACGAATACAAATGGAGCAACGGAGCGACTACCTCGGCCATCAGCAACCTACAACCCGGCACCTACACCGTCAGTGTAATCGACGCAGGTGGTTGTTCGAGCACTGCAACAACCACGGTGGCCAACAAAAACCCCATTCAAATTGTATTGGACCCGGACAATCCGATCTGCGCTGGTGACCTCAATGGGGCCATCGCAGCAAGTGCCAGTGGTGGTAACGGCGGCTTCATTTACCGCTGGAACACCGGAGCTACCACCAACACCATCGCTGGTTTGGGGGCAGGCATCTATACCGTTACGGCCACGGATGTGCGGGGTTGTACCGCCACCGCTACCGATACTTTGTTACCGGGTTCCAATCTGGCCGCCAAACCAATCGGGGTTCCCGTTTCTTGCCCAGGCAACATCGATGGCTTTGCCTTAGTGGAAGTCACTGGTGGCTCTCAGCCTTACACGTTCAACTGGGCGGTAGGTGGCTCGACCAACACCATCAGCAAGTTAGCGCCCGGCATTTACCGCGTTACAGTGACCGATGGCAAGGGATGTACAAAAATAGTGGACGTGGAAGTAAAATCTCCACCGCCGATCGAAATCACCCTTACCTCTACCAACAATATCACCTGCGGTGCGACCAAAGGTACTGCCAAGGTGAAAGCCAGCGGCGGCGTAGGTCCATTTACCTATTTGTGGAACAATGGAGCCACGACCGATTCGATCTCGAACCTGGCCAGCGGTACTTACCGGGTGACCGTCACCGACGCGAAGGGTTGTCAAAAATTTGGCGCAACGACCATCACCGAGCCGCCGAGTATGGAGCTGACCCTGGATGTGAAACAAATCGATTGTACAGGCCAAAACAATGGTCGCATCACCGCCCTGGTGAGCGGGGGTACGGCTCCTTTTGTGTACATCTGGAGCAACCGCAGAGCGACCCAAACCATCGATACGCTGGCACCCGGTACTTATGGCGTGATTGTACGCGATGCCAAAGCCTGCGTAGTACAATCTTCAGCAACCTTGCTTGATCCACCGATCCTGGTCGGCGAAATCAGATTAACCGATTTCCTCTGTAGCAATACTGCCGCCGGGACTGGCCAAATCAGCATATCGGGTGGAACCGCACCCTACAAATACATCTGGAGCAATGGCGCAACCACCTCCAATATTCAAAATTTGAACCCGGGTATGTACACCGTGACGGTGACCGATGCCCGCAATTGCATGAAAGCTTTTAGTAGTGAAATTTTGCTCAACTCGGGCATCAAGTTCACCGCCCTTAAGTCAGATGTGAATTGCAATGGGGAAAACAATGGTCGGATTGCCCTCACCGTTACTGGCGGCAGTGGCACCCTGATTTACAATTGGAGCAACGGCAGTAGCACTGCAACCATCAATAATTTAGCTCCCGGAACTTACCGCATTACGGTAACGGATGAAAACAACTGTGGCAAAGACACCAGTTTTGTAGTCACTCAGCCCGATACCCTGCGGACCCGCATGAGTGGCAACGCTCTGGTGTGTGGAGCGCCACAAACCGGAGCTGCAAGATGTACCGTGACGGGTGGAACTACCCCTTATTCCTACCAGTGGAGTACTGGTGCGTCTACTTCTGCCATCACCCAACTCAACGCTGGATTGTACAGCATAACCGTAACCGATGCCCGCGAATGCCAGGTGATTGACTCTTTCCGCGTTTTGGATGCCGGGGCTTTGATTTGCCAGGTAGTGGTCATCAAAGCGGTAACTGTACCCGGTGCCAGCGATGGTGAAGCCGAAGTACGGGTAACTGGCGGTACCGGGCCATACACCTATGTTTGGAGCAATGGTGCCACCACCAGTGCGGTAGGCAACCTCAGTGGAGGAACTTATTCCGTCACCACCACCGATGCTTTGGGTTGTGTTACGTCTTGTGCCATTGCGCTCAACCCCAGCAAAGCCCTCATCGGCGACATGCTGTGGTTTGATACCGACAAAGACGGGATCATGGATGCCGGAGAACCAGGCATTCCCGGCATCAAGGTTGTTCTCAATCGGTTAGATCCGGGCAATACCTCCATGGCGATGACCACCACGGGGGCCAATGGCAAATACCTTTTTGTAGTAGATCCGGGTTGTTACAAGGTCACATTTGTGTTGCCCGATACCCTGCGGCCTACCCAACCCAATATCGGCACCAATGATGCCATCGACAGCGATATTGACCCGATTACTTACACGACGAGTACCTTTTGTGTGGAACCCGGCACCAGCAACCTTGATTGGGACGCCGGGGTTACCCCCAACCCTAAAGGTGGTACACTAGGTACTTGTATTTGCCTCAACAATGCCAGTGATGCCTTTACTGGCCATTTCCGCGAAACCATCACCATTGATGCCTTACCGGGCGAAACCTGGCGCATCACCAGTGCCATCGGGGTGTTCCGCAATGATAGCCCGAATCCACCCGCTACACCACTACCCCTAACAGTAGGGACAACGCTACAAACTACCAGGCCAGGCTTTTTCTCGCTGACCTTCCGCCATGTGGATGCCCAAGGCTACACCCTGCGGGTAACCAATGGAGTGGATACCATGATTTTCCAAAATTCATGCGCCTACCCGACCATCAGCATTGCGAATTTGCGCAATTTTAGGGATACCTTCTGTGTGAATGCCGCGCCCTTTGTGTTGCAGGCCACCAGTTCCATTCCTGGCGAAATCTCCTTTACGCTGAATGGTCAACCTGTAAGTAGTATTGACCCAAGTACACTACCAGTAGGCACTCATGAGCTGATTGCCCGCCTTTCACCGAGCAGTCTGGACGCTTGCGAAGCGGTACTGCGTCGCCTGATCGTCATCACCCGTGAGAATTGTCGCGCTGTGATTGGCGATTTTGTCTGGCATGACCTAGACGAAGATGGCATCCAAGATCCGGGCGAACCTGGAATTCCCGGGGTAAAAATCATCATTCTGGTGGTACCCAAAGGAGGCCTTACCATCCCTGATACCATCATAACGGATGCCAATGGAAAATTTAACTACACCGGGCCTGCCGGGCAGTACAAGTTGACCATCGTTCTGCCACCAGGGTTTACCGTCGGCAAAGCCAATACAGGCAGCAATGATGCCATCGATAGCGACTACGACCCAACAACTTTGATGACAGACGTCATCATTCTGGACGATGGGGAAATCGATCTGACCATCGATGCCGGTTTGATCAAACCTTGTATCAACCTGACCTATGCGGGAGTGATTGGCTATGACCAAAAATTATGCGGCCCCGGAGCTACTCCGGCAAAATTGGTCAACGTGGTGTCACCCAGCGGTGCACCCGGCGAAGTGGAATACTTGTGGATGCAATCCAGCAGCAGTTCACGCTTTGACATGGCGTTTTTTACACCCATTCCAAACTCCAACTCGCCAGAATACCAGCCCGGTCCCATTCAACAGACCACTTATTTTGCCCGTTGTGTGCGCATCAAGGACGCCAATTGTCCTTACATCGAAAACAATGTGGTCACCATTGAGGTAGGTGATGCGGTAAAAATTGATTGGAAGAGTCCAACAGGTTTTTGTGCAAAAGAAAATGCAATCCTACAAATCGAAACGGGTACCCAAAACGCTGGGGTGCGCTGGGACTTTGATTCAGGGGTCAATCCAAGGGTCGCTTACGGAAAAACAGTAACGGTAAGCTTTGAATATGCCAGCCGCTTTGGGGTAACGGTAACGGTTTCCGAAAACAATTGCGTGGGCAGTTTCACTACTTCCCTTTCCGTTAGTGACAATCCTACCCTGTGTGGCAGTGGAATCAACAGCTTTGGCCTCGATGCAGTACCCATGAATGATCAAACCATTCGCCTCAACTGGGCAGTGCGCAATGATGGCTACACCTACACTTTTGATGTACAACGTTCAAAAGATGCAGTGCTGTTTGATAAAATTGGTACGGTAAAAGAACCTGCTCGCATCAAGGATGGCAACCAGGAATACGAATACATCGATTACGAAGCCAAACGGGGCATCAATATTTATCGGGTCAGGATGATCAACAATGTGTCGGGTAAAGACGCGTTCTCCAAGTTAGCCAATAGCAAGGTAGGAATTGCTGCCGATGAATTGTTCAACGTCTATCCGAACCCGGTCAGCGATCGCCTGGTGATCCAATTCTTGCAACAATCTAAGGGCAACATCACCCTGGAGTTGTTCAACGCCGATGGCCGATTGCGCAGCAGCAAGAAGGTTGACGCTGGTGCACTCCTGGATGGCATAGACTTTGATGACCTACCAGCTGGTTTCTACTTCCTCAAGTTGAATTTGGGAGAGTTGGGGACTGAGGTGCTGAAGATTGTGAAGGAGTAAGTGAAAAATGAAAAATGAAAAATGAAAAATGAGCTACCGCAGCGACTTGTTTAAGCGCTCAAGTCAAAACCGCTGCGGTAGCCTATTTTTCACTTTTCACTTTTCACTTTTCACTCACCTCATCAGGTGCACCCCCCCATTCAATACCGACCTTTTCCCGCCACATTCCAGTTCAATGGCATAATAATACACGCCGATATTGGCTTTTTGGCCGCGGATGGTGCCATCCCATTCACTGGTTAGATCGGTGCCCTGGAAGACCAGGCTACCGTAACGGTCGCGAATGTAGAAGCGAAGAACACTCAGTTGGCTACCTTCGGCGGCCATAATTCTGAAAGAGTCGTTGATGCGGTCGCCGTTCGGCGAAAAGGCGTTGGGGACAAAAACAGCGCCGACATTGAGTTTGAGTGTGTAGATGCTGTCGCAGAGACCGGGCCGCTGAATGGTTTTGGTATAAGTGCCCGATTGGGTATATCCTTCAAAATTTCCGCCGACACAAATGCTCACTTCGCGGGTGTTTTCAGCAATGGTGTTCACGATAAGATTTAAGGTGCGAATGCTGTCACATCCTGCCCCGCCTGCGCTAAGCGTATCGAGGTAAGTTCCTGTAGCAGTGTAGCCCAGGAAGGATTCCCCCGCACAAATCCGTTTGTCCAAACTGAATCTTTTGGCATCGGTAGCACTCAGGGTCAAGGTGCGTACACTATCACAACCGGTGCGCGACACCAGGGTATCCACATAGGTGCCCGGTCGATCATACCCTTCTACTCGTTCTCCAGGACAAATAGAGGCGCTGATGCTGCGGATAGTCGGCGGCAATACCGCCAATTGCAAGATTCGAATGCTGTCACATCCTTCCGGGGTTTGAAAAGTATCCCGATAAATTCCACTGCGCGTATAACGTTCAAAAGTTTCACCTGAACAAATACTTTGCAACAATTGAGAACTTGCCGGAGGCAAAACGGTAAGGCGCAAAATGTGCACACTGTCACACCCATCACTACCCTGATAACGATTGGAGTAAGTTCCAGAACTGCTGTGACCCGCCAAACTTTTACCAGCGCAAATCTGCGCCACTTGCTGGGTGGTATCTGGCCTAAGTACGGTCAGTCGAACGATGCGCAAGCTGTCACAGCCTCGAAAATTGCGGAAAGTATCCTGGTAAACACCCGTAGCAGTGTAACCCAAAAAGGACTCACCTGGGCAAATGCTCCGTTCGATGGTCGTTGTATCTGGTTTAAACACCAACAATTGAATGGTGCGGATACTGTCGCAACCTACCGCGTTTTTTAATACATCCACATAAGTCCCAGCCTTTGTATAGCCTTCAAAAGATTGCCCTACACAAATTCCCCGCAAGATGTTTGAAGCGGTATGGGGTAAAACCCTCAGATTCAACGTGCGAATACTATCACAACCCAGTCTGGTTTGAAAGGTATCAAAATAAGTATTCGAATAGGTGTATCCAAAGGCGCTTTGTCCATTACAAATGGCAGTATCCACGGTATACCTGGGGCTGGGGTTGACCGTCAATTGAAAATAACTGACACTATCACAACCACGGGTGGTACGGATGGTATCGGCATAAAACCCGGCAACGCTGCGTTTGCGGTACACTTCTCCATCACAAATGCTGACGGGTTTGGCAATTTTTTCGGGTAAGGTATAGGAGTTGTACAGATCCAGCAATTCCTGATCGGATACGGCTTTGTTGTAAATGTAGAGCTCGTCAATGATGCCAATAAAAAATTCTTCGGCACCGGGTTCATCGTGGCCGACTACCAGGGGTGCATTGTTTTGGCGTACCGCAGTAAAAGGCAGGGTAATGCTGGCAACCAAATTGCCATTCAAAAAAATGTCCAATTTGCCCCGATTGAAGCGCCAGACCACAAAATTCCATTCATTGAGTTTGACCGCAAAAGGTGCCTGGTTTACAAATACCTGGGTCGGACCGGCGAGGAGCCCCGGTTGGGTGTAGCGCACGTAGGGAATCAAACTGCCCCCCTGATAAGCCAAATTGAAGGGCGTATTCAAGGAGTTTGAATTGGACTTGGTAATGATTGAGACCGTATTGCCGCTGGTAGCAGTGGGAAACACCCAACAGGCAAAGGTAAACTCGCTGGTCAGGTTATTGATGGCCGACACGTTAGGGATTTCAAAATAATCGTTGCCATCCAATTGATAAGCCGAGCCCTTGATCCCCGGTACACAGCGGGGATTGCCAAAAATCTGGGCATCATTGCGTAGGTTACTTTTATCCTGTGCAGTGCCTTCAAAGGGATAATAGCCAATAGGCGCAGTCTGTCCGCCCAGCCACAGGGGCAGGCAGAGTAAAAACAGAATTTGGGGACGCATTTGCGAATCGGTTAGTGGGACAAAAAAGTATTGGGGAAAGTTAGGGATTTGTGCGGAGATAGGCAAGAGGGGATTTTTGAACAGACTTCCAATCCACTTGCCTTTTGCTTTTATCCATTATTTTTATAATTTTAGGCATAAAAAAATCATCATGGATATCAACGCGCTATCAACCTTGGCCAATCAGCTATACAACTTAGTCAAACCCGTACTTGCCAATGAAGTGACCGGAAAAATTGCCGGGGATTTCTCCGCCGCTACCAAAGGCTCTTTGCTTGAACTTTGGGGCAAAATCAAACCCTGGTTCATCATCGATGAAAAAGAAAACGATGAACTGAAAAAAGTAAAAGAAAAACCGGAAGACCCCATTTATGTCAATGGCTTTACCAGCAAATTGCTCACTTTCTTGCATGAAAATCCGGAGATGCGTCAGGAAATTGAAGCTTTGTTGAAAAAAATGGAGGAAAGCCATGACCTGAAGCACTTATTTGAACAGGTCAGCGGCAAAACCTTCCAAAAACCAACGCGCAATTTCAAGGAAAAAATTGGTGCTGCCAGTTTTGAAATGGTGTTTGTGGAAGGGGGTCGCTTCCAAATGGGTAGTGAGGAAAACGATAGCGAAAAACCCATCCACGAGGTTACTGTATCTGATTTTTATTTGGGAAAATATCAAGTTACCGTTGGTGAATACCTCAATTTTTGCGAAGCTACGAATAGCAACTGGCCAGAATGGTTAGAACAGGGCAGCAATTACCATATAGAAACGGGAAGTGACAGCTATTACAAAGAAAAAGGCTACCTAAAAAATGGGAGCGAAACACTGCCTATTATAGGTGTAAACTGGCAAAATTGTATCGCTTATTGCGAATGGCTGACTCAACAAACAGGCAAAAAATATCGGCTACCCAGCGAAGCAGAATGGGAATATGCGGCCAGAGGAGGGCAATTGAGCTGTGGTTACATATATGCAGGTAGTGACAACCTGGATGAAGTAGCCTGGTATTCCTCTAACAGCGATGGTAAACCACATCCCGTTGGGCTGAAAAAACCCAACGAGCTGGGGCTCTACGATCTGAGTGGTAACGTGTGGGAATGGTGCCAGGATTGGTATGGCGCTTATCCCAGCAGCCCACAAACCAATCCAATGGGGCCAAATTCGGGCTCGTTTCGTGTTTATCGCGGCGGTAGCTGGTACGACCTCGCCGTCTACTGTCGCGTGGCTTACCGCGACGACGTCAATCCTGTCTGGCGCTTCCCCAATCTTGGTTTCCGCCTTGTTTTCGTCCCGCAGTTCGGTGGCTAGCCCTTCCGGCTTTTCCTTTGAGCACAAGGGGAGCGAATGGCCCGTAAAAAAGCTAAGCGAAACGGAGTCGGAGCGAAGTGAAGCATGCTTTTTGGAGGGTCATGAGCGGTTATACCGCCTCGGGCGGTCGATTTTTTTTGAAAAATCACGTTTTTTTGCAAAAAACCATGTCAACATGCAGATTAAGTTGTTCACCATCCCCGTATTGGGCGTCAGCGATTACAACGATGAGCTCAATGCTTTTTTGCGCAGCAATAAAATTGTGGAGGTAGACAAGCAATTGGTACAAAATGCGAATGGGGCATATTGGTGTTTTTTCATCAGCTACCTGGAGCTGACTCACGTAGAAAAAGCGCCCAAAGAAGCCATAGACTACATGAAAGAACTATCCCCGGAGATTTTTGCCAGGTTCTCTTCTTTGCGCAAAATCCGCAAAGAAATAGCCACTAAAGAAAATGTATCGGCATTTGTGGTATTTACCAATGCCGAACTGGCAGAAATGGCCAAATTACCAGAATTGTCGCTGACAAAACTAAAGGGCATCCCCGGCATTGGCAAAGCGAAAATGGAAAAATACGCCAAAATTTTGGTGGACACTTTCAACAGCATGGATCATGAAACGAGTGGGCAACTTGATACCTCGGATAGCGGAATATGAAAACCTGCAATTGGCCCATTACAAAGCCAAAAAGGGCAAGGAAGCCAAGCCTGAAGTATGGGCCTTTTCCAAAGACCTGAATGCCAATTTGAAACAATTGCAGACTCAAATATGGAGTGGGCAAGTTGAAGTGGGCAACTACCACTATTTCACCATCTACGACCCCAAAGAACGGCGCATCTGTGCAGCAGCCTATTCAGAAAGGGTATTGCACCATGCCATCATGAACGTATGTTCGCCTTATTTTGAAGCCTTTCAAATCTCGGACAGCTATGCTACCCGCATCAATAAAGGTACCTTCAAAGCGGTAGACAAAGCCTGGGGTTTCCAAAAGCAATACGCCTATTATTTGAAATTAGACGTCCGCAAATATTTCGACAGCATCGACCACGGTGTAATGATGGGCCTCTTGGAACGCATGTTCAAGGACAAGGCTTTATTGAACATTTTTTCTAAAATCCTGCATTCATATGAAGTTTTGCCGGGTAAAGGAGTTCCGATTGGCAATTTGACCAGCCAGTTTTTTGCCAACCATTACCTGGCTGTATTGGATCATTTTGTAAAAGACGAATTACAAGTTAAGCCCTATATTAGGTATATGGACGACTTTGCCATTTGGGCGGATGATAAAGCTGAACTGCAAGGGATTCAAAGTAAAATAGAGGAGTTTATTTGGCATCGATTGTTGCTTGATTTAAAGACCAACTACCTCAATACCACCGCGCATGGCTTGCCATTTTTGGGTTTTCGGCTTTTCCCGCAAAAAAAACTGTTGTCGGTACGCAGCAAAAGGCGATTCAAGCAAAAAACTGCATTTTTAGCTGAAGAATTGGTGAGAGGCGCCATTTTTATACGACTTGAGGCGATTTGTTAATCAATAAGTAAAGCAGTATCAAGTGTAACGACCAGCGGCAGCGCCGCCAAAACGTCGGTAGCATCAATTGTCAGGACATGGCTCAAAGGTGCGTAGCACCGCAACATAAATTTTTATTAGCGTTATTCCCATCCTTTGACATCGTCAAAAAAATTAAAAACGTACCGCTCATCGTGTTCTACTTCGAATTTGTGCAACATTTCTAAATATTCTGCCCTAAATGACTTTTTTTGGTGATGAATCTCCTGGTTTTCAATGTATTTTGCTACCAATGGGATTTGAGATCGGCTGTACGAAAATGCACCATATCCTTTTTGCCATTCAAATTTGAATCTAGACAGGCGGTTGGTTTTGATGCAGTGCATCCCGGTTTTTGACAGCAAATACAATTTGGAAATGCAGTTGAGTGTAGGTATTCGCCATTGGTGTTGTGCTTTGGGTTACGGTGCTACGCACCTTTGACTCTAAATTATTGCTCGGTGCTACCGACGTTATGCGGCTATGCCGCTGGTCGTTATATTCACGATTATTCAATTGCTTGATAATCAACTTGCCTCAAGTCTATTCTTTAGGCTTCTTTCAACGCCTCCCGAATTTCCCCCTCCGTCCGATTACTCACTTGCGCAATTTGCACAACGGTCATCCCCATTTGCTGCATGTTCCGGATGGTTTGTAGCCATTGTTGGCGCTCCTGTTCTAGCTGAGATTGGAAGGCTTCTTTTTGTTTACGTTCCTCTTCTTTTTGTTTACGTTCTTCTTCCAGTTGAGCTTCATACAGGGCTTGCGCTTCACTGAACCCTTCCTGGTGTCCTTCTTGATGCCCCTCCTGATGAGCAGTATCCAATGAGTTTTTTAAATCATTGTAATACTTTATGCTGTCTTCATACTTTGCTTTTTCTTCCCGGCTCAACGCCGTGTAAGATGCCACTTTGAAAAGTTTCTGAAAAATACGCTCCTGCAATTTTTCGGGAACATGGTCGAGTTTATGCAGGTTTTTGATCACATAAAGCCATTTGTCGAAGTTGGTTTCCAATTCGTGCTCCTCTTTGGTAAAATTGGGCATTTGTAAGGTCACAAAGGTCAGTTTTTCATAAAACACCTTGTAGCGATCCACGTCCATGAGTTTATTTTTGCTCACAACAATTTTGTCCTGATTGTCTTCATCCATGATAAAATCGAGAATGGCAATCACGTAGATGGCTTTGAGTTGGTAGTCCCAATCTCCGCGTAAACCTTGCTCCTGCACCGAAAAACTGCTGTAATAAAGCATTCGGTCTTTAAAAAAAGTTTGTTTGGCTTTTTGCAGCTCTACGGTGAATTTTTCACCTTTTTCATTTTCACAGTACAAATCAAATACCACCTTTCGATCCAAGTCATTGCTGCCCAAGCGATCATTTTTTTTAAAGACCAGGTCACTAATGTGTTGATTTTGGGTAGCCAGCAATTCATTCAAAAAATCGATCAGCAAGTCTTTGTTCTGCTCTTCGCCAAAGATCTTTTTAAACCCAAAATCAGTAAATGGATTGATGAACATTGGTTCGTTCATGAACTGCTATTTTATCTACAAAAGTAAGCTTTTTTGTTGCGCAATTCCATTTTTTGTTTTTACTTATTTTTTGTTGCTTGCAATTGTATTTATGAACAAACATCAAACCATCGCAATGAAAAACACCCTTTTCAACCGCCGCCGCTTTCTCAAAGAAACCGCTACTACTGCCACTGGGATGGCCATACTTTCTGCTTTGCCCCAAACAACTTTCGCACAGCCCCTTGCCGAGCCCCGCATCAAATTCTCCGTCATCAACATGAACCACGGCCACATCTATGGCATGGTAGACGCAGTAACCCGGGGCGGAGGGCAATTGGTGGCTTTTTACGCCAAAGAGCCCGACCTCGTTGCGGCTTTTGCCAAAAGATACCCTGCTGCCAAACTGGCCAAAGACAAAAAAGAAATCCTGGAGGACAATTCCATCCAGCTCATCCTCAGCTCAGGCATCCCCATAGAACGGGCACCCTTGGGCATTGAAGTGATGGAGCACGGCAAGGATTACCTGGTGGACAAACCTGGCGTCACCAGTCTGGCTCAACTGAAAAAAGTACGCGCCGTACAACAAGCCACCAAACGCATCTACTCCATCATGTACAGCGAAAGGCATGAAAACCGGGCCACAGTGAAGGCTGGAGAGTTGGTCAAAGCGGGTGCCATTGGCAAGGTGATTCAAACCATTGGCATGGGTCCACACCGCATGAATGCATCGACCCGCCCACCCTGGTTTTTTGATGTCAAAAACTATGGCGGCATCATCACCGATATTGCTTCGCATCAATTCGACCAGTTTCTTTTTTTCACGGGTTCGACCCAGGCAGAAATTGTTGCATCACAAGTCGGCAATGTCAATCATCCACGATATCCCCAGTTTGAAGACTTCGGGGATGTGATGATCAAGGGCAATAAGGGCACGGGCTACATTCGGGTGGATTGGTTTACACCTGATGGGCTAAAAACCTGGGGCGATGGCCGCCTGACCATCCTGGGTACCGAGGGCTACATCGAAATCCGTAAAAACATCGACATCGCCAGTCACGACAATGGGAATCACCTCTATTTGGTGAATCAAAAAGAGACCCAATACATCGATTGTAACCAGGAGCCGCTGCCTTTTGGGACTTTATTGGTGGACGATGTGCTGAATCGGACGGAAACGGCGATGCCGCAGGCGCATTGCCTTTTGGCGACGGAATTGGCTTTGAAGGCGCAGAGTATGGCTAAACCGATTCAATTGGATAAGGCTTAATGCTTAGGTGCCTCTTAAGTGCCTTAGGTTTCTTAGGTGGTGAAAAAGAAAGGAGCTCTGCGCAGCAGAGCATTATTTTCACCACCTAAGAAACCTAAGGCACCTAAGAGGCACCTAAGAAAAATATTTACTTTTCGAGTACGCCCTTCAACTGCGCCAAAGACTTCTCATACTCCTTGCCGATCAGGTCATCCATGCTCATAAACAAGCCCATAAAATTCATCGGATAGCTCATTTTACCACTCATGGCCCAAGTCACTTGAGTCGTGGAGTCACTGAGCATTTTGGTGGCAAGGTAAGCTGGAGCGGTAGAGGCCATCATGCCTTTGAAGTGCATGTCAATGTCCACACGTTCTGCTTCAGTAATTTTGGTGATCACCTGTTCACCATCGCCCATTACTTTACTTTCCCAGCCATAAATGGCCCCAACCGTGCCATCCGTACCTTTGTACCATTCTTTCATTTTAGGGTCAGTCTGACTAAAGCTGCTCCATTTTTTTTGGTTTTTGAGCAATTTAACATAGTCAAAAACCTCCTGATTCGGCTTGTTGATCATAACCGAGCGTTCCACCGCGTAATCTTTTTTGACAAAAAGTGCAATGACCAAAACCAATACAATCAGGGCAACAATGCCCAATAGGATCATTTTAAGTGCTTTCATGTTGTTAGAGTTTTAAAACAATTACGGATAAAAAAAATACAAAAACAAAGGTAAGTTAATTTTTAAAACAAAAAATAGAGAATCTCGCCAAAATAGCGGGGTGATTGCGCCAAGTTTGAACAATTGAGCCCAAATCCCAGGATTAGTACCCCAATCTCACATTAAGCCGAAAAATTTCAACACGCTTATGGCTATTTGAGTACCGGGTTTATATCTTTGCGCTTTTAAACCCAATTGCTGATGCAGCACGTATCCGAACCGGAAATCAATGCCCAGGTGGCCCAAAATCTGGGACTCACTGAAGAAGAGTTTGACCGGATTGTCAAAATCATGGGGCGTACGCCCAATTTTACGGAGTTGAGTATATTCTCCGTCATGTGGTCTGAACACTGTTCTTACAAGCATTCTATCCACTGGCTCAAGACCTTACCTCGCGATGGCAAACGCCTGCTGGTAGGTGCCGGGGAAGAAAATGCCGGCCTTGTCGACATTGGCGATGGCTTGGCTTGTGCCTTCAAAATAGAATCTCACAACCACCCGTCCGCCATTGAGCCTTATCAAGGGGCTGCAACCGGCGTGGGGGGGATCCACCGCGATATTTTCACCATGGGTGCCCGGCCAATTGCCGCACTCAATTCCCTGCGTTTTGGCAACCTCGACCTTGCCCATACCCAACACCTGATCAAAGGGGTGGTAAAAGGCATTGGCGACTACGGCAACTCCTTCGGGGTACCTACCGTCGGCGGCGAGGTGTACTTCAACGATTGCTACAACCAAAACATCCTGGTCAACGCCATGTCGGCGGGGATCGTCCGGGTGGGCCAAACGGTTTCAGCCATCGCTGAAGGAGTGGGTAATCCGGTATTCATCGTCGGCTCTGCAACGGGTAAAGACGGCATCCACGGGGCAACTTTTGCCTCTGCTGATTTGACCGAAGATTCTGCAGACGACCTGCCAGCCGTACAAGTGGGTGACCCTTTCCAGGAAAAACTCCTGCTGGAAGCCTCTTTGGAAGTGATCAAAACAGGCGCAGTAGTGGGCATGCAAGACATGGGCGCTGCGGGCATCACCTGTTCTACCTCCGAAATGAGTGCCAAGGGCAAGTGTGGCATGCGCATCGATCTGAGCAAAGTCCCTACCCGCCAGGCCAATATGAAAGCCTGGGAAATCCTGTTGTCGGAAAGCCAGGAACGGATGTTGATCGTAGTACACCTGGGGCAGGAGCAAAAAGTGCTGGATGTATTTGACAAATGGGACCTTGAGTGCGAACAAATCGGTGAAGTAACCGATACCGGCCGTCTGGAATTTTACCACCACGACGAACTGGTGGCCGATGTACCTGCCGACCCTTTGGTGTTGGGAGGCGGCGCACCCGTATACCAACCCGACTACCAGAAGCCCAAATACATCGATCAGGTCAACAAGTTCAATGTCAAAAGCATCAACCAACCCAAAGACCTGAAAAAGATTGCGCGGACGGTGTTCTC
>JAIXOO010000332.1 GCA_027486765.1 Saprospiraceae bacterium | reverse complement strand
GCGGTGAGCTCACCGAGGGAGGCGAGTTTTTCGGATTGGATGAGTTGGGATTGGGAAGCTCTGAGTTCGGCGGTACGTTGTTCCACCTGCCGTTCGAGGGTTTCGTTTTGGGATGATAGAATTTGTTGTTTTTCCTCGGATAAACGATTGATGTCTTGCAGATTTTTGATCATTATTCTGTTCGTGTTTCCAAAATCTAATCCCAGTAATGTTGACACCGTGACAGGAAGTGATAGGGTGGCCACGTGAAAAATGATATGTCCAATGGCTTCATTGTGAAGTTTGCCTGCGAAATAAAATACAAAAACGACCCAAGAGACCAGGTAAACAAACATGCCAATCATGACGTACAACCCACCTCTGTTGGCCTGTTTGTAAGCGTCATACCCCATGTAAATCACCAAAAGAACATAGCTCAATGTTGCAAAGAGACTGAGCAAAGATTCACCGCCTTGTTCAGATAAGAAATACTGGACTGTGGCCAATGCAGATAGCGTGATGAAGATCCAAAGGAAGAATTTGCGGGATTGCTTGAGCAATAAATAAACAGTATAAAACACCAAGAAATTACCAATAGGACCGATTAAAATGTTTAGCAAAGTAAACTGGTTCTTGAGGTACAACTCGCCATGAGTTTTTTCAGCTAAAAGGCAATATCCGCTCAATGCTCCAAGTAATCCCCAAAGACTATACCAGAGGTTGGCTTTTGTAGGTGGATAGAATAAAAACAGGATGAAGTGAGTCAAAAAGAAAATTACCCCTGTAGCGATATTGAAACCCTCCCAAAAATATTTTGGGTAATCAAGATTGGTTGCTAATGAATCTATTGAATATAGTTTACTGGAAAACAAGGGGTAATTTGCATCAAAAGCGACCTTATACCGAATGCCTTTTTGAAAATAGTATCGAATAGCCAAGGTGTTCGAGGCAGAAGAATCCAAATTGAGCAGCAGATATTCGCCAATTGGGGTAAAGGCAAGCGTATTCCTTCCTGTTGGATCAATTTTTCCGTAAGATTTTATTCTTCTTCCATTCAAAAAAATCTCCGTAGCACCAGATTGTTTGATGGATAATGCTGCCGTTTTAAGCGAAGTTTCAAGTTTTGTTCGAAGCCATAAAGGTTGCTTGGTCTGTAGTTTTTTTAGACTGGGTACAAACGAGGTTGGATCAATGTCTTCCCATTGACTATCATCAAAATTTGGTTTGGCAAAGTCAAGATCATCACCAGTATACCATTTCCAACCTTGATTGAGCAAAATGCCCTGTGGTGGCAAGGAATCAATGATCAATACATCACGCTTTTGGGCCTTAGTGGTCAGCGCACAAAACAGAATAAGAAGGGCAAGAATGTATTTCATAACTAGCAATAAGGAGTAAGGCGAATATTTCCTAGAACTGTTTCAAGATAGTGAAATTGGGGCAGAACTGGATGGTGATTAGCGATACCAAAATCTGCCCCCTCAAACACTAATAATGCCAGAAATTTTTCAATCCTCCTCCCTCAATCCCTTGATCACCATATATCCCGTCCCATTGGGATCCTGATGGGGCAGAACTCGAGCATATCTCCGGGGTGTTTTGGAGGGGTCTTCAAAAAACTGGGGTGAAGTTCCACTTAGGGCCATTTTGATGGGGCTTTCATTGTCAAAAAGCCCCTGAATTTCGGTTTGAGCAGTTGCTGGGATAAAAAAACCAAACAAGCAGTACAAACCGATGATGAAGTATTGTTTTAGGGTGCTCATGATGTGGGTGTTTTTTGGTTCTTTCCTAAAATTGGGATAAACCATGTACAGACCCAAGCACGGTTTTCCGAATGGGCGGAATTGGCTTCCGAATGGAGGGAAATGGACGCCGAAGGAAATGCTACTGGAGCGGTAAACGAATGATCATCGTGGTGTTTTCCCCTTTTTGGGTGTTTACTTCCAAAGTTCCTCCATGCCCTTTGGTCACAATATCATACGCCAAACTTAGCCCCAATCCCGTCCCTTGACCAGTCGGCTTGGTGGTGAAAAAAGGCTGGAAAATTTTGTCGCGGATGGATTCGGGGATGCCGGGGCCGTTGTCTTGTACGCTGATCTCAATTGCATTATCCAGTCGTTTTGTGGAAACGGTGACGGTTGGTTGAAATGGGGGATGTTGTAGAGACGTTGCATGCAACGTCTCTACAGTACGCTGCTGCAAGGCATAAAACGCATTGTTGATCAGATTCAATAACACCCGCCCAATGTCCTGTGGGATGATAGAAACCAAAGGCGAATCCGGATCAAAATGCGTTTCCAGCATAGCATTGAAACTATTGTCCTTCGCCCGTAATCCATGGTACGCTAGCCTCAGGAATTCATCGGCCAGTGCATTGATGTCAGTAGGTTCTTTCACCCCTGTACTCGCCCGTGAATGTTCAAGCATGCCTTTGACGATGGAGGAGGCGCGTTTGCCGTGGTGGTTGATTTTTTCCAGATTTGTTTTCAGGTCAGTAGCGATGGCAATGGCCTCGGTAGTATCTCCTTTTTCCAGTTCTTCGTGCATCTCGTCCAGCATTTCAGCACTCACTTCGGCGAAGTTGTTGACGAAGTTCAGCGGGTTCTGTATTTCGTGCGCGATGCCAGCGGTGAGTTCACCAAGAGAAGCCAGTTTTTCGGATTGGATGAGTTGGGCTTGGGTGGAGCGGAGCAGATTGAGGGTACTTTGAATTTCTTCTTTTTGAGTTAACAAAAGTGCATTGGCCACTTGTTTTTGACTGTTATTGCGGTAAAGGATGAAAGCGATCAACAAAACAACGCCTAAAATAGCCAACAGCGCATAGAGCTTGATTCGGTTTTGAAAAGCAATCTCCCGGGCTTCCATCATTCTTTGGGTTTTAGCGGCTCGTTCCCGTTCTTCAAAGGCTAATTTTTCGATCTGTCGCCCTTTTTCTTGACTAAAAAGACTGTCTTTAGTGGTGGTGGAGATAACAAGGTATTTGAGTGCTTCTGCGGCATTTGAGTTTTGATACAATTCAAAAAGTAAATTTGCGGCCTGAATGACGTATAAATTTCGTTTCACGTCTTGTAGGATCTGGAGAGCCTTTTTGGCGCAATACCTGGCTGAATCCAGCTCATTCCTATCGCGGTAGATGCGGGCCATTCCCAGATAAGCTTGGCCGTCATTCTGGCCATTGGGCGGGAAAGCTTCGCCTATAGCAGCTATAGAGCGCCGAAAATAGCTCATGGCGAGTTCTTTCTGGCCTTTTTGGTAATACACCTCTCCGAAGTGCATATAAAAGCTGCTAGGTGGTATAGGAATGGCTGTTTGCAAAGCATAAGCATATCCTTTTTGAAGATAAACCAATGCTGAGTCTGGAATTCTAGCGTCTTTATACTCATACCCGATGATGGTGTTGATGGGAATAGTGCTTTGGGTCAAGTTTAATTTTTCCATTAGTTTTTTGCACTCAAAATAGTATTGTAGACCTTTTTGGTGGTCAAACTTACCGTGCGCATAACCTAAATAAGCCAATGCATATGCCAATTGTATTGAATCTTTGTTCTTTTCACACAGTCGCTTTGTTTCCATCAGGATCAAAATGGACTTAGAGTAGTTTCGTTCAACTGAAATAAACGCTACCCAGTTGCCACACAAAATCGCCCCTTTATCATAGTGTATCCGTTTGGCCAAAGCCAATCCTTTCATCCCATAATCAATAGCGGCTTGGCCTTGAGAAGCTTTCATTAACTTTTCATACAATAAGACTTTGGTGGTATCCCTTTTTGCTTTGGCAAATTCTTGTTTTAAACTGTCCAAAACAGGGGGTTGCCCAAATCCAAGACTGAGCTTAAAAAAGACCAAGAACAAGAAGAGTAGATTTTTCATGCACAAAGGTGATTGTTTTGTTGGGAATGCCTACGTATTTACTTCACTGACGCCATCTGCACCACCTGCTTCTGCCCACAATACGCACAAGTAGTCGCCTCCGCATCATAAACATGCTCTTCAAAAAATACGCTACGTTCCTGGCACACCACCGGGCAGCTCTTCAAATGTACGATACCATTGTGGTTGTGGTCAAGCTCATCCCAATGTTTCAGGACTGGAGTTTTGTAAGCTCCACAGCTTTGGATGACAGCGATCAAAACCAGGATGAACCAGTAATTGCGAGCGGTTTGGATTTGCGTTTTCATGGTATAGCGATTAAAGTGATGTAAAAAATGATTGTATTCCAAAAGTAGGGCAAGGATCACTTCAATGCTATGATGAATCTCCGAATGGACGGTGAGGCTTTCCGAATGGTAGAAATTAGGCTCCGAATGAAATGTTAAGCAGGGCCAATATCCAGACATCGGCCCTGCTTAGGGGACATATTTAGCCCTGCAAACACTCAAACACCAGCCGATAAAAATCAGGATGTGATTGCCAGGTTTGTCCCGTCACATAACGGCCATCCTTTACTGCTTCCGATTTGCCCACAAAGGTGCCGCCGCAGGATTCCACTTCAAAGCGGACGTTCTCGTAGCAGGTCAGGGTTTTTCCTTTGACCAGGCCCGCTGCGGTCAAAATTTGGATGCCGTGGCAAATGGAAAAAATGTACTTCTCGTCGCGGTCGAATTCCCGAACGATGTCAAGCACTTTGGCATCGTGGCGCAAAAACTCGGGTGCCCGGCCACCCAGGAGCAATACAGCCAGGTAATCTTGGGTGTTGACCTCCGAAAAAGCGATATCCGATTCCACCAGGTAGCCGGGCTTTTCGATGTAAGTATCCCAACCTGGTTCAAAATCGTGGATGACCAGATTCATGCGCTTTTTGCTGGGTGCAGCAATAACGGACTGGTAGCCAGCTTCCTCAAAGCGGTGTTTGGCATAAAGGCATTCGTAACTTTCGCCGGCATCGCCGGTGATGATGAGAATTTTTGCTTTGGTGGACATAATGTCGTTGTTTGTTTATTGTCGTTGTTTGGATTTATTAGAACTGCAATGCATGCGTTTTTACAGCGAATCGAACAACACCTCCATAGTCAAATCACGCTGAATGGTGTTGTAGAAATATTCATTTTTCTTCACCCCAAAACTAGTCATCATGGTGAGGAAAAGGGTTTTTCGAGTACCTGTTTTAGCTGCAAATACCTGCTTTTTTGCATCAAGCAGGGCAGCGTACCCCTTATCGATAACGAACTCAGTATTGGAAAATTTAATTTCGATGAGGTTGATGCAGTTGTCTGCCCGGTCGAGTAGCAGGTCAATTTGCGCACCCGGATCAGCGCCTTTTCCTTCACTGCGCCAGATGGATTGTTCTGTATATACTCCGGCAATTCCGAGTCCTTTTTTGATTTGAGCGACGTGTTTGAGGCAAATGTTTTCAAAGGCAAATCCACACCAGCTTCGATAAGCAGGACTTTGTGACTGATTAAGCCAAGCACCTTCTCCGAATGCTTTGGTGTTTTCAATGAACTTTAAGTAAAAAATAGTGTACTCGTCACATAACTTATAGACTACGTCTTTGGTCACTTTGCCAAATGGATTAAACTGTTGAACAAACCCAGATTCCAGTAGCTCCTCCAGCATTTTGGTTGTTGACCCCCCGGATTGTAAGGCACAATTTTCGATGATTTGGTTTCTGGTCATCCCTGAGGGCTTGTTTGCCAAAGCCCTGACTACTTCAAGGTGGCGTTCGGGTTGATCAAAAAGGGCAGGATACAGGTTCTCAAATTCTTCGCGCAATAATCCGTCTTGTGCAAAAAACAAGCGGTCGATAGCCTGTTCAATACTTTCTCCTCGACGCAATTCCTTTAAATAGTGGGGAATGCCGCCAGTCATCATGTACAATTGCAGGATTTGGTAACGCTTTAGTTGGATTCGCTGACTTTGAAGAAAACGTTCTGTTTCCATTAAATTGAAAGGCATCAGGCGAATTCTCCGGGTTAGACGGTTGTGTAGTCCCCCCTTATTTCTAACCACATTTCGAATCATCCATGATGCAGCAGAGCCACAGATTACCACCACCAGGTTGGATTGTTTGGTGGCCCAGCTGTTCCAAAAATGGTCAAATGCGTTCAGGAACCCGGAACGTGGGCTATCCAGCCAGGGAAACTCATCCAAAAAGACCACTCTTTTCTTTTTGGAGGGCTTTTGTTCGAGCAGATCGGCCAATAAACTAAATGCTTGAAGCCAGGACCGAAGCTTGTCAGGGGCCAATTCCAATTTGAACGCTTTACTCAATGCCAGTGCAAATCGCTCAAGTTGCTGTGTGGCAGAAGTTTCTTTTATGCCTGAAAATTCAAAAACGGTTTGTTTCTCGTAAGCATGGCGGATTAAAAAGGTCTTCCCCACTCGGCGGCGACCAAAGACAGCGACCAATTCAGGTCCTGGCGAGTCTAACACATCTGATAGTAGTTGCAATTCTGATTCCCGACCAATAAATGTCTGCATGGAAAATCAAGTTTAACAGAGCCAAAAGTAGGTAAAAAAATACACTTTTGGCTCAGTTAAAATCATTTTTTTTACTAAAAAACTTCTGAATCAACCGTATAAGACGAGATGCTGCTTACTTCACCCGCCCATATTTTCGCAACAACTCCATCACTTTCTTCTGCGGCAAAGCATAAGCCTTGTTTCCATTGATGCCCTCCATGGTTTCGGCGGCAACCATCGCATTGATGATGGCTTCCTCCACGGCTTGCACGGTGGCGTCAAACAGGGGGTTGATTTCATCATTGGGCAACTCGACTACTTTGGTGAATTTTTCGCGCTGAAAGGCACCAGGATTGCCTGTGGAGAAGGCGAGGAAGATGTCGCCAGAGCCATTTTCGCCTCGCCCGCCCACGATACCAATGCCCAGCGGCACTCGGGCCGCAATCCGCTTCAGTTGGTGGGGTAGGAGGGGAGCATCGGTGGCGACGACAACAATGATCGAACCATCGCCGGGTTTGCGGTAGTGCTGGGCCGCCTGTTTGTATTCGTAATTCAAGGTGTCCTTCAACAATTGGCCGATGGGTACACCGGCAATGCGGAAATTCCTTTTGGATCCAAAATTGGATTGGACCAATACCCCCAAAGTGTAAGTCGAGTCAGCAATTTTGACGACCCGCGAGGCCGTGCCCGTACCACCTTTAAAACCCAGACACATCATGCCCGTACCGCCGCCCACATTGCCTTCCTTGATCGGCCCGGTTTTGGCGCTGTCGAGTGCAGCATAAGCATGGCTTTCTTTGACGTGGAAGCCGTAAATGTCGTTGAGGAAGCCATCATAGGTTTCGGCGACTACAGGGTAGGTATACCAAAAATCTTCTTGGTACCAGTGGTGATCTACAAACCATTTCAACACAGCATCGCGCACTACGCCCACGCTATTCGTATTGGTGATCATGAGGGGTGTTTCCAAAAAACCGGATTCGGTGATCCAGGTGGTGCCCGTCATTTCACCGTTGCCGTTGAGGGAATACCAATTGGCATAAACGGGATTGTTGACGCGGCCACGAGGCAGGATGGCGGTTACGCCCGTGCGCACGGGGCCTTTACCCCGGATGTTTTGCCCCTGGCCGGAAATGATGGTGCTGTAGCCCACTTCTACCCCTTTAACATCGGTGATGGCGTTGTAGGGGCCGGGAGTACCTTCAAAAGGGATGCCGATGTCGCGGGCGCGTGGCTTTTGCGCTTGAACTTGGAGGCTGAACAGGATTAAGGAGAAAAAAAAGAGGGCCTTCATAGGAGCAGGTTTTAGGTGGGGTAAAATACCTAAAATAAAGGTAAGAACACAAAGCAAAACGTCGTCAAGGTCTCACTTTGTGTCTATCATTAATTAGTGACTCTACCACGTTCTTCTTCGGCGCCAGTGGCTCTTTGGCGGTTGCCTTTTAGCTGGTTGTTGCCGAAATTGCGGGAATAAGAGAGTTTAAAAGTGCGTTGACTGAAATCCAACACGACTGTGCTTACGACATTGTATTGTGGGAGGTTGTTTCCAAAGCGCAATTTTGCCGAATTCAGTACATCGTCGATGCCAAAGCGTAGGGTACCCAGGTTGTCTTTAAATTTCTTTTGAATCCCAATATTCAGTGCCCCATAAGGTAACGTAACTGCTGCCCCAGATAGGGCCTTGGTTTGGTATACGCCCACCATTTCGGCGCTGAAATTTTTTGGCAAAGTAAAATTGTTGATCCAAACCAGTTGCAGGTTTTGGTTGCGCACCTGGATGAGGTTTTTATCAAAATAGGCATTCACTTCCTGCCAGGTACCAATCAGGTTGTTCTGCATGTTCCACCATTTAGTCAAGGTGATGGGCAGGGCAAAGACCAACGCGGCAGACTTGCGGTTTTTCATATTCTGGGCGGCATAAATTACTTTTTGGGTACCCGTGATTACCTTCGGTTGAAAAAGGGATATGGTACTGTCTTCCACCGAATACAGCACGGAAATCAGGGTCGATTTAAAGCGGTAATCCAATTTCAAACTGTTGGAAAGCGAAGGTTGCAAAGCGGCATTGCCCGACAAAAAGGTATTGGGGTCGACAAAAAACACAAAAGGAGCCAGGTCGTTGAAAGTTGGGCGAGTGATCCGACGGCCAAAAGAGATGTTGGCAGCATGGTTTTCGTTAAACGTGCGAGCCAGGTAAAAACTGGGGAATAACCGACCATAGTGCCTATCTACAATATTGGCTTGTTCTTTGGTGCCCAAGTTGGAGTTGGTGTATTCGTAGCGCAGGCCCAGTTTCATACTGGTTTTGTCGTCGAGTTTTACATCAAAGGAGCTAAAGGCTGCGAAGATGCTTTCTTCCAGGCGGTATTTTGCAGTGAGGCTGGGGTCTTTTACCTGAATGCCATTCTTGATCATGGCTGCCGTAACATCATTGTCAAACTGAGAAAGTGTTCCTTTAACGCCGAGATCCATTTTGACTGCTTCAGAAAAGCGCTTGCTGTAATTCAAACTGCTTACCCCCACATTAATGGGCGTGAGCTTTCCACTGAAACTTTGCTCCTGAAACAGGAATTTATTCGAACCATCGAGGTACGAGGTGTAATAATTGGCAGGTTGGTTGTTGTAATAATAGAGATAGTCTACATCAAAGGTCAATGATTCGCTATCGTTAAAGGTGTGCTGCAGGTTGAGGTTACCCGCCAAATGTTGCCAATGGTTAATTTCGTCTACCTTAATGTTCAATAGGGTATCGGTGATGCCATTTCTTGATTGGGCGGATTGAGTTATTCCAAGTTGGTTATACTGGTTGTCGTACCCTGAAATGAGCACACCCAGGATGGTTTTTTTGGTCAATTCGAGGTCTACCCCCAGTCGAAGGTTGTGGTTGCGCTGTGCCGATGGGTTGCGCACACTTTCTAACAAGGTACGAATGGTTTCTCCATTTAATTGCACTTCTCGGTCCATGCTGGTCGTAAATTCCTGGTTTCTTCGGTTATACGAGTAGTCGCCATATAGGTTGAAGTTTTTTTTGCGGTAATTAAAATTGATCCCACCCGCGAGTATACTGCCCTTGCCGAATCCACCAGTCAGGGAATAAGCGCCGTTGAGCCCAAGGTCTTGGGACTGTTTTAGCACAATGTTGATGAATCCGGCATTGCCTTCGGCATCGAAATTGGCCGGAGGGGTTGTAATGAGTTCGATTCTTTTGATGTTGTTGGAGGGCATCCCGGCCAACAATTGCACCACCGCACTGATGGGCATCCGGTTTATTTTTCCATTCATCATCACGATGACGCCTTCTTTACCCGTCATGGCAATGGTATTGTTTTGGCGATTGACTACCACGCCGGGCGAACGTTCCAAAATCTCGAGTGCAGTAGCTCCAGCAGCGGTAATGCTGTTTTCCACATTGATCAGCATCCGGTCAATTTTTTGCTCGAAGAGTGGCTTTTTGGCCACGACGTCCACGGCCTCCAACAGGGCTACATTTTCTTTAATCACCAAGTTCCCCAGTTCCTTGGTCGGCTTTTTGTTTTTAACTTCAAAAACAGTACTGCGGTAGGTTTGAAAGCCAATCATGCTGATTTCCAGTAGGTAAGTGCCGTCATTTACGTCATCTATCCTAAACAGGCCATTGTTTTCGGTGATGGCGCCTTTGATCAGGGAAGTGTCGCTTGCTTTTAACAGGAGTACATTGGCAAAGGCCAGAGGCATTTCCTTTTCATTGAATACAACCGCACTGATTTGTGCTTGAATGCTCTGGTAAAGGAAAAAGAACAACACAAAAATGAACAGACGACTAAAAGTGTAATTGGTTCTCATGTCTCAGAGGGTTTAAGTTGTTTGATTTAATAAGTGAAATGTTTGAATAAGCCAAGCAGGGTTGGCACCGTCACAAAATGTTGAGGACAGAGGGGGGAAACAAGCAGCATTTTCCCAATGGTAGGATTGATTCTCCGAATGGTAAGAAAACCCTTTCGAATGAAATGGAGGAGGGAGTAAAAAAAGGGCGGTTGGCCATAGGAAAGTAAAACCTTCACCACAAAGGCATCAAAAAAGAATTAGCGCTAATTTTTAATATGCTCAAATCAACATGTTTTAACACAAAGGAAAAAAAAGGGACACAGAGGGCACAAAGCGAAGCGTCGTCAACGCTTAACTTGGTGTCCTCTGTGTCCCTCGTTTTTTCCTTTGTGCTAATAAAAATGCCGCTACGGAAGTTTATACACCGTGAAATCCATAGTGTACCTACTGTTTCAAAAACGAAATCAGCCCCGGGAAATAATGCTCCTGATCATCCCACATGCTCATGTGACCACCATTGGGACACAACACAAACTGCCCCTTGGGAAACTGCGTCGACATCCACTTCATGTACTCCGGATCCATGGTATCGTGGCTGGCACCGATGACTAGGGTAGGGGTTTTGATCTTGGGCAATTCTGCACTCACGTCCCATTTTTCCAGTTTGCCCGAAATGCCAAACTCGCTCGGCCCTTGCATCGAGACATAGATTACGGAGTTGATCTTGGCAAAAGTGCGGTTCACCGCATCCGGCCATTCTGCCGAAGGCATGCGCAGAATGTGTTGCTCGTAAAAATTGGGGATCAGCAATTCCATGTAGCGTGGGTCGGTATATTTCCCTTGGGCTTCCAGGTCTTGTACTTCTTTTAGCACTTTGGGATCCAGTTGTTTGGCCAGTACATTGTCGGCGTAGGCACCGTACTTAGGGCAACTGGCCATCATGTTGCTCACGATCAATCCCTTGAGGTTTTGCTGGTACTTCAGGGCGTACTGCATGGCCAGAATGCCACCCCAGGAATGGCCCAGCAAGTAGAAGTTGTCCTTGTTCAAACCGAGGGCCTGACGCACTTGTTCTACCTCCTCCACAAAGCGTGGGAGGTTCCACAAACTGGTGTCGCTGGGTTGATCCGAGTACGCAGAACCAAGCTGGTCGTAATAAATGAATTCAATGCCTTCCTGCGGCAAAAAACTTTCAAAAGACTCAAAATACTCGTGGGTGCAAGCCGGGCCGCCGTGCAGGAGCAACACTTTGATTTTCGGGTTGTTGCCAAAACGTTT